>DATAVO010000017.1:0-39235 GCA_036267695.1 Frankiaceae bacterium | reverse complement strand
ACACGGCATGCGCAAGGTCGACGTCTTCGTGAAGGGTCCCGGCTCCGGCCGCGAGACCGCCATCCGCAGCCTGCAGGCGACCGGCCTCGAGGTCGGCGCCATCCAGGACGTAACCCCTGTCCCTCACAACGGATGCCGCCCACCCAAGCGGCGCCGGGTCTGACAGAGACGGAGACTGAGGAGACATGGCCCGTTACACCGGACCCGACTGCAAGCGTTGCCGTCGCGAGAAGATGAAGCTGTTCCTCAAGGGCAGCAAGTGTGAGACGCCGAAGTGCCCGATCGAGATCCGGCCTTACCCGCCGGGCGAGCACGGCCGTGGCCGCACCAAGGACAGCGAGTACCTGCTTCAGAAGCGTGAGAAGCAGAAGTGCGCGCGAATCTACGGAATCCTCGAAAAGCAGTTCCGTGGCTACTACGACGAAGCCAACCGCCGTTCCGGCAAGACCGGTGACGAGCTGCTGCGCATCCTCGAGTCGCGCCTCGACAACGTGGTCTACCGCGCCCAGTTCGCGTCCTCCCGTGACGCCGCCCGCCAGATCGTGCGCCACGGCCACGTCCTGGTGAACGGCAAGAAGGTCGACATCCCGAGCTACCGCGTTTCGGCCAACGACATCGTCGAGATCCGTCCCAAGAGCCACGAGATGACCCCGTTCGTCATCGCGCGGGAGCTGGCCGGAAGCCGAACCACCCCCGCCTGGCTCGAGGTCATCTCGCCTTCGATGCGGGCACTCGTGCACTCCCTTCCGGAACGGGGCGCCATCGACACCCCGGTCCAGGAGCAGCTGATCGTCGAGCTCTACTCGAAGTAGCACCACCCCGGGCCGGGGACAGAGCCGGCCCGGGTTTGTCAGGCGTCATATAGCGGTCGCCTGAAGAAATAGGAGGCTCCACCGTGCTCATCGCACAGCGTCCCACCCTCGCCGAAGAGGCTGTTGACGATTTCCGCTCCCGGTTCGTTATCGAGCCGCTCGAGCCCGGATTCGGCTACACGCTCGGCAATTCCCTTCGCCGCACCCTGATGTCGTCCATCCCGGGCGCCGCCGTGACGAGCATCCGCATCGACGGCGTGCTGCACGAGTTCTCCACCGTTCCCGGGGTGAAGGAAGACGTCACCGAGGTCATCCTCAACCTGAAGGAGCTCGTCGTGAGCTCCGACAACGACGAGCCCACCGTCATGTACCTGCGCAAGCAGGGTCCGGGCGTCGTCACCGCTGCAGACATCGCGCCGCCGGCCGGCGTCGAGGTCCACAACCCCGACCTGCACCTGGCGACCCTGAACGACAAGGGCAAGCTCGAGATCGAGCTGACCGTCGAGCGTGGCCGTGGCTACGTCTCTGCCGTCCAGAACAAGCAGGTCGGTCAGGAGATCGGACGTATCCCGGTCGACTCGATCTACTCGCCGGTGCTCAAGGTCACCTACAAGGTCGAGGCTACCCGCGTCGAGCAGCGCACCGACTTCGACCGCCTCGTGGTCGATGTTGAGACCAAGCGTTCGATGACCCCGCGTGACGCCATGGCCAGCGCCGGTCACACCCTGGTCGGGCTCTTCGGGCTTGCGCAGGAGCTCAACGTCGAGGCCGAGGGTGTCGACATCGGCCCGTCCCCGGCAGATGCCGCGCTGGCTGCGGATCTCGCTCTGCCGATCGAGGAGATGGACCTGACCGTCCGCTCCTACAACTGCCTCAAGCGGGAGGGCATCCACACGATCGGCGAGCTCGTCGGTCGCAGCGAAGCCGACCTGCTCGACATCCGCAACTTCGGTCAGAAGTCGATCGACGAGGTCAAGGGCAAGCTTTCCGGCATGGGCCTCGCCCTGAAGGACAGCCCTCCCGGATTCGACCCGCGCATCGCCGTCGATACCTACGGCACCGAGGGCTACGGGCCCGGTTTCTCGACCGGCGTGGACGACCCCGCGGCCGCCGATGACGGCAATGCGTACACCGAGACCGAGCAGTACTAACCCATCCATCGCTAACCGCCTGACGTCCGTCACCGAGGAGATCCCGTGCCCACGCCCACCAAGGGCCCCCGCCTGGGGGGCAGCCCCGCCCACGAGCGGCTGATTCTGGCCAATCTCGCCACGGCGCTGTTCGAGCACGGCGGCATCACCACGACGGTCGCCAAGGCAAAGCGGCTTCGTCCGCTTGCCGAGAAGCTGGTCACCTCCGCCAAGAAGGGTGATCTCGCGGCTCGGCGTCGGGTGTTGCAGGTGGTGCGCGACAAGTCCGTCGTGCACCACCTGTTCACCGAGATCGGCCCGCGCTACGACGGCCGTGACGGTGGCTACACCCGGATCATCAAGATCGGTCCGCGTCAGGGGGACAACGCCCCGATGGCGCGCATCGAACTGGTTGAGGGCAGCACTCCCGCCCAGAGCGTCGTGAGTGAGGCCGAGAGCGCCCGCGGGTCCCGGTTCGCCGGGCGCCGGCCGCTGACCGGCCGTACCCGTGAGACGGCGGAAGACCTGGCCGGCGAGTCACCCACGGCCGCGGCCGCGCTGGCGGCTGACGAGATTGCCACCGCCGAGGATGCGGAAACCGTCGACGCGGTCGAGGCTCCTGAAGCCGTTGAGGTCGAGGACGCCGAGTCAGCGTCCGAGGCTGACGCTGTGTCCGAGTCTGTGTCCGAGTCTGTGTCCGAGTCCGAGGCGCCGGAGCACACCGACGAGGCCCCCCAACAGCAGGCGGAAGCCGCGAGCGAGGAGTCCCAGGCCGAGGGTGACGCTGACGAGGGCACTGAGAAGGACTAGCCCGACAAGGCCACGTCCACGCTCATGCGGGTGCGCTTCGCTCTGGCGTACGAAGGCACCAGCTTCTCCGGCTGGGCTCGCCAGCCTGAACGACGCACCGTCCAGGGTGTCCTTGAAGACGCCCTCGGGCAGGTGCTGCGGCTTTCCGAATCGCCCAGCCTGACCGTGGCCGGGCGTACCGATGCGGGCGTGCACGCGCGCGGGCAGGTTGCCCACGCCGACTTGGAGTCGGTGCCGTCGATCCGCTGGCTGAATGCGGTGCTCCCGGACGACGTCCGCGTCCACGATGTGACGGCGGCCGCCCCCGGCTTTGACGCCCGCTTCTCTGCTCTTTCGAGGCGCTACAGCTACCGGGTGACCGATGGGCCGGTCGATCCGCTGCGCCGGCGCGACACGCTCGCCTGGGGCCATCCGCTGGATCCCACGGTCATGAACGCGGCCGCAGATCTGCTGACCGGCGAGCACGATTTCGCCGCCTACTGCAAGCGTCGCGAAGGTGCTACCACCATCCGCCGGCTGATCGGGCTGAGCTGGAATCAGGCTGCCGACGGTGTCCTCGAAGCGCGCGTGGAGGCCGACGCGTTCTGCCACTCCATGGTGCGAGCGCTCGTCGGAGCGCTCCTAACGGTAGGGGAAGGTCGCCGCCTGCCGCATTGGCCGCGCGAGGTCCTGGCGGCGGGTGTGCGGGACTCCGCGGTGCCCGTCGTCCCCGCTCATGGCCTGTGCCTGGAAGAGGTCCGTTACCCTCCGGAGGCCGAACTGGCGGCTCGAGCGACTTCTACCCGCCGGGTGCGGGTGCTGGAGACGGCCGGCGGGGAAGATTCGGACGGGTCCATCAGGTAAAGTGGCCGGTCGTTGCCGTGTCTGCTCAGCAGCGCGTGAATCCGAATGAAGTTTCCCCGTCCCGAAGAAGGCCTTGACGTGCGCACGTACCAGCCCAAGTCCGCCGATGTCCAGCGCACCTGGCACGTCATCGACGCCACGGACGTGGTGCTCGGGCGTCTCGCCACGCAGGTTGCGGTGCTTCTGCGCGGCAAGCACAAGGCGTACTTCGCGCCGCACATCGACACCGGAGACTTCGTCGTCGTCATCAACGCCGAGAAGGTCGTGCTGACCGGCACGAAGTCTGAGAAGACGGTGTACCACCACCACTCCGGTTACCCCGGAGGACTCAAGACCCGCACCTTCGCCGACATGCTGGCCACCCGTCCGCAGCAGATCGTCGAGAAGGCCGTGAGGGGGATGCTTCCCCACACCCGGCTGGGTCGCCAGCAGGCCAGCAAGCTGAAGGTCTACGCCGGCCCCAACCACCCGCACCAGGCTCAGCAGCCGGTGCCGTTCGAGATCACCCAGGTCGCCCAGTAGGCGCGAGAAGGAGACACATCAGTGGCTGTCGTCACCGACGCCTCGGGCGCAACCCGGGCAACCGGTCGCCGCAAGGAAGCGGTTGTCCGCGTACGTCTGCTGCCCGGCACCGGGCAGTGGAAGCTCAACGGCCGTGAGCTGGCCGAGTACTTCCCCAACAAGGTTCATCAGCAGATCGTTGCCGAGCCCCTGAAGACGCTGGAGCTGGCGGAGAACTACGACGTGCTCGCGACCCTGCGCGGCGGCGGCACGTCCGGTCAGGCCGGCGCGCTTCGCCTCGGGATCGCCCGGGCCCTCATCGCGATCGAGGAAGACCACCGGCCGGCCCTGAAGAAGGCCGGCTTCCTCACCCGTGATGCGCGGGTCAAGGAGCGCAAGAAGTACGGCCTGAAGAAGGCCCGTAAGGCTCCGCAGTACAGCAAGCGGTGACGGTCGCGTCTGTGGCCGCCGGCCGGCCATAGATGGGCCGCCTGTTCGGCACTGACGGTGTTCGCGGTCTCGCTAACGTCGAGCTCACTCCTGAGCTGGCAATGGCGGTCGGCGTGGGCGCCGTGACGGTGCTTTCCGCCTCGCGCCCCACCGTCGTCGTGGGTCGGGATACGCGTCCGTCCGGGGAGTTCCTCGAGGCCGCCGTCTCTGCGGGCCTTGCCAGCGCGGGTGCCGATGTCATCCAGCTCGGCGTCGTCCCGACCCCGGCCGTCGCGCACGCTGTCGCCGCCAGCGGCGCCGACCTCGGGATCGTGCTGTCGGCCAGTCATAATGCGATGCCCGACAACGGCATCAAGATCTTCGGCAGCGGCGGCTTCAAGCTTGCCGACGAGATCGAAGATCGCATCGAGGCGTTCGTCACCTCCCCGCCCGCCGATCGACCCACGGGTGCGGATGTCGGGCGGCTGCGCTTCGACGTTCCCGGGCCGGCCGGGATGGTCGAGGGGTACGTCCGTCACCTGCTGAGCGTCTTGAAGACCCCGCTGGGGCCGCTCAAGGTCGTCGTCGACTGCGCCGAGGGCGCCGCGTCGACCCTTGCGCCACGGGTCCTTCGCGAAGCCGGCGCCGAGGTCATCACGATTGGTGCTGACGGCGACGGCTTGCGTATCAACGACGGCTGCGGGGCCACCGCCACCCAGGCCCTTCAGCAGGCGGTCGTCTCGTCCGGCGCCGATGTCGGCATCGCCCACGATGGTGATGCCGACCGCTGCCTCGCGGTCGACGCCAAGGGCGATCTGATCGACGGTGACCAGATCCTGGCCATCGCCGCGCTCTCGTTGCGCGAGCGCGGCGCCCTGGCGCAGGACACGGTCGTCTCGACCGTGATGAGCAATCTCGGGTTCCGCCACGCGATGCGCGACGCCGGCATCAACGTGCTCGAGACGGCGGTCGGTGATCGCTACGTCCTCGAGGCGATGCGCGCCCGCGGCTACAGCCTGGGCGGCGAGCAGAGCGGCCACCTCGTGTTCGCCGAACACGCGACCACCGGAGACGGCCTGCTCACGGCACTCGTCCTGCTCGAGCGGCTGGCCGCGACGGGTGCCTCGCTCGCTGACCTGGCGGCCATCATGACCCGGCTGCCGCAGGTGCTGATCAACGTCCGGGCTGACCGCACCCTGGCCACGGCCGAGCCGGTGGTGGCCGAGGCCGATCGCGTCGCCGCTGAGCTCGGTGATTCCGGACGCGTGCTGCTGCGGGCCTCAGGCACCGAGCCGCTGGTGCGGGTCATGGTCGAGGCGACCACCTCCGAGCAGGCCCGTTCCTGCGCCCAGCGCATCGCGGATGTCGTAGCAGCCCAGTAGCGCGCCTGCGCTTAGGCTGGGGGCGTGTGCGGCATTGTGGGATACGTCGGGCGACAGAATGCGCTCGAGGTCACCATGGACGGCCTCCGGCGGCTGGAGTACCGGGGCTATGACTCGGCCGGGGTCGCTGTCGTGGACGACGGGGCGCTGCGCGTCACGCGCAAGGCCGGCAAGCTGGAGAAGCTTGAGAAGGAGCTCGCCGAAGACGAGCGACCCTGGACCGGCACCACGGGCATGGGTCATACGCGCTGGGCCACTCACGGCGGTCCCACGGATTCCAACGCGCATCCCCACGTCGACTGCACCGGCGATCTCGCCGTGGTGCACAACGGCATCATCGAGAACTTCGCCCAGCTTCGCCTCGATCTCGAGCGCCGGGGTCACACGCTCCACAGCGAGACCGACACCGAGATCGTCGCCCATCTGCTCGAGGAGCAGCGCGCCGCTGGATCGGGGACCATCGCGGACGCCCTGCGAGAGGTGTGCCGCCAGCTGACCGGTGCGTTCACCCTCGTCGTGACGGCGGCGAGCGAGCCCGGCACGGTCGTCGCCGCCCGGCGCAACTCGCCTCTGGTGGTCGGGCTCGGCGAGGGTGAGTCGTTCCTCGCCAGCGACGTCGTCGCCTTCATCGCCCACACCCGCAACGCCCTCGAGATCGGCCAGGACCAGATCGTCGAGCTGCGCGCCGATGGCGTGACCGTCACCGACTTCGATGGCCGGCCGGTCGAAGGACGGCCGTTCCACGTCAACTGGGACACCAGTGCCGCGGAGAAGAGCGGCTACGACTACTTCATGCTCAAGGAGATCAACGAGCAGCCGCAGGCGCTCGCCGACACTCTGCGCGGGCGGCTGTCGCCCGAGGGTCAGATCGAGCTGGACGAGCTGCGGCTGGATCCTCAGGAGCTGCGAGATGTCGACAAGGTCTTCATCGTCGCCTGTGGCACCGCTTATCACGCCGGTCTGATCGCGAAGTACGCCATCGAGCACTGAACCCGGCTGCCGTGCGAGGTCGATCTGGCGAGCGAATTCCGTTACCGGGACCCGGTACTCGACAAGAGCACGCTGGTGGTCGCGATCAGCCAGAGCGGGGAAACCCTGGACACGCTGATGGCCGTCAAGCACGCCCGGGAGCAGAGCGCCCGGGTGCTCGCCGTCTGCAATTGCGTCGGTTCGACGATTCCGCGCGAGTCCGACGCAGTGCTCTACACGCATTGCGGCCCGGAAGTGGGCGTCGCCGCCACGAAGACGTTCCTCGGTCAGGTTGCGGCCTGCCTCCTCGTCGGTCTGTTCATGGCCCAGGTGCGCGGAATCGCCTGGGACGACGAGGTTCTCGGCCACGTCGAGCAGCTGCAGCAGATGCCGGATCTGGTGGCGCGGACGCTGGAGAACACCGAGCCGGTCAAGGCGCTCGCCCGCGAGCTGGCGTCCGCGAAGGTGGTGCTCTTCCTCGGCCGTCACGTCGGCTATCCGGTGGCTCTGGAAGGTGCACTGAAGCTCAAGGAGCTGGCGTACATGCATGCCGAGGGCTTTGCCGCCGGCGAGCTCAAGCACGGTCCGATCGCCCTGATCGAGGAGGGAACGCCGGTGGTCGTCGTCGTGCCGTCCCCGCGCGGACGTTCGCTGCTGCACGACAAGGTGCTCAGCAACATCCAGGAGATCCGGGCACGCGGGGCACGCACGATCGTGATCGCCGAAGAGGGTGACGACGCGGTCGTCCCGTATGCGGCCGAGCTGATCCGGGTGCCCCATACACCGACCCTGCTCGCGCCGCTGGTGACCACCTTGCCGCTGCAGGTCTTCGCGTGCGAGCTGGCGCTGGCCCGTGGCAACGATGTCGATCAGCCGCGCAACCTGGCCAAGTCCGTCACCGTGGAATGAACACCGGGAAATGACACAAGTGTGAGCTTCCGTTGATCGTGGGCCTCGGGGTCGACATCGTCGATGTCGATCGTTTCCAGGATTCGCTGCTGCGCACGCCCGGCCTCGGTGAGCGGCTCTTCACCCCGGCCGAACGGGCGGCGGGGCGAGCGGAGCGGCTGGCCGCGCGCTTCGCTGCCAAGGAGGCGCTCGCCAAAGCCCTTGGTGCTCCTGCGGGCCTGAGCTGGCAGGACGCAGAAATCGAGACGGCCGGGGACGGCGCCCCGCATCTCGACCTGCGGGGCACTGTTGCCGAGGCGGCCATCCGGCGGGGAGCCTCGTCGTGGCATGTCTCGCTCAGCCATGATGGCGGGATGGCGATCGCCGTCGTCGTCCTCGAGAGCTGAACCGAAAATGCGTCACGCGCACCAGGTGCGAGCGGTCCGCGAAGCCGAGCAGCGGCTGCTGAGCCGCCTGCCCGACGGCGCGCTCATGCAACGCGCAGCGGCCGGGCTGGCGGCAGCCTGCACGCGGCGGCTCGGGAAGGTCTACGGCTCGCGCGTGACGGTGCTCGTGGGCGGCGGCGACAACGGCGGCGACGCGCTCTTCGCGGCCGCGCGGCTGGCCGATCGGGGCGCCGCCGTCACCGCCCTCACGGTGTCATCGCGCCTTCACGAGGCGGGATCGGCTGCCGCCCGGCGCAGCGGCGTGGTGATCCGCGAGGCGGGTGAACCCGGCGACGAAGGCCTGCTGCAGCAAGCAGATCTGGTGCTCGACGGGATGGTCGGTATCGGAGGCAGCGGGGGATTGCGTCCGGCGTCCGCCCGGCTGGCGCAGTGGGCGCCGCATTCCCGCACGCTCGCCGTCGACGTGCCCAGCGGGGTCGATGCCGACACCGGAGCCGTCCCCGGGGCGGCGATCAGAGCGGCCGCCACGATCACTTTTGGCACGCTCAAGCCAGGGCTGCTGGTGCTGCCCGGAGCCGACTACGCCGGCGCGGTGGAACTGGTCGGGATCGGCCTCTCGCTGCCGTCTGCCGGTCTCGAGCAGCTCGAGGCCGCTGATGTCGGACGGCTGCTGCCGGGCCCCGGATCGGAATCATCCAAGTACACGCGGGGCGTGCTCGGGATCACGGCCGGGAGCGACGCCTATCCGGGTGCGGCGGTGCTGTGCACGGGAGGCGCGCGCCGCGGCGGGGCCGGCTACCTCCGTTTCGCGGGGACGTCACATCCCGCCGAACTGATCAGGCAGCACTTTCCCGATGTCGTCGCGACCGAGGTGGCTCACGGCGATGCGCGGGCAGTGCTCGGTGCCGGGCGGGTGCAGGCCTGGGTCGTCGGCCCCGGCCTGGGAACCGACGACGCCGCTGCGGCCGTCGTCGAGGCGGTGCTGGGTTCGGACGTGCCCGTGCTGGTCGACGCGGACGGGCTCACGATCGTCGCCCGCCACCCCGAGTGGTTGCACGACCGCTTCGGACGCGGACACCTGACCCTGCTGACGCCGCATGAGGGCGAATTCGCGCGGCTGGTCGGCGGCGACCCGGCCGACGTCAAGCAGCGGCTCGCCGAAAACCGCCTGGACACGGTGCGCCGGCTTTCCGGCCGGCTTCCGGCGACCATCCTGCTTAAGGGATCGACCACGCTCGTCGTCGACCCGACGGCAGCCCGCGTCAACGGTACGGGCGTCGGATGGCTCGCGTCGGCCGGTACCGGTGACGTGCTGTCCGGGATCGCCGGCGGCCTGCTGGCCAGCGGTCTCTCGACGTTCGACGCCGGCAGCGTCGCGGCCTGGCTGCACGGCATGGCCGCGCAGATCGCGACGTCGACCAACGGGCCGCCGCTGGTGGCTTTCGATCTGCTCGACGCGCTTCCCAAGGCGTGGGAACTGGCGCGCGCCGCCGCGCGAGCAGGGGAGGCGTAGTGGCGAGCGTCGAGGCGGTCATCGATCTCGATGCGGTCCGCACGTCGACCGCTGAACTCGTGCGCCGGGCCGGCCCCGCGGCCGTCATGGCGGTGGTGAAGGCCGACGGCTATGGGCACGGCATGCTGCCGTGTGCACGTGCCGCGCTCGACGCCGGCGCGCAATGGCTGGGTGCGGCAAAACCCAGCGAGGCCTTGCAGCTGCGCGCGGCCGGCATCGACGTGCCAATCCTCGCGTGGCTCGCCGGGCCGCACGATGACCTGGCGCCCGCCGTCGCGGCCGGGATCGACCTCTCTGCAGGTGCGCCGTGGATGATCCGCCAGTTGCAGGCCGCAGCGACCACCTCCGGCCGTCCGGCGCGCGTGCACCTGAACATCGACACGGGCCTGCATCGCGAGGGCTCGACGGCGCCAGACTGGCCCGAACTCCTGGCGGCGGCGCAGCGCGCGCAGGCCGAAGGAACGCTGGAGATCATTGGTATCTGGAGCCACTTCGCCCTGGCGGACGACCCTGGTCATTCCACGGTGCGTGCACAGTTCACGCATTTCTGCAACGCGCTCGAGGTCGCTGAACGGGCTGGCGTCCGGCCGCAGCTGCGTCACCTCGCCAACTCCGCTGCCACCCTGGCGAACCCGGCGGCGCACTTCGATCTGGTACGGCCTGGTGTCGCGGTGTACGGACTCTCACCTGGCCCGCTGGTCGGACGTTCGGACGAGCTCGGGCTCGTGCCCGCGATGACGCTCACGGCGGAAGTGGCGTCGACCAAACGGGTCCCCGCCGGAAGCGGGGTTTCGTATGGCCACCGCTACCACACGGCGGCCGAATCGACGCTTGCCCTCGTGCCGCTGGGCTACGCCGACGGGGTCCCGCGTCAGGCCACGAACGTCGCTGAGGTGTTGGTCGCCGGCCGGCGCCGGCAGATCGCCGGAACCGTCTGCATGGATCAGTTCGTGGTGGACGTCGAGGACGACGACGTGACGCCAGGAGACAGGGTGGTGCTCTTCGGTTCGGGTGCCCGCGGCGAGCCGACGGCGCAGGACTGGGCCGAGGCGATCGGCACCATCAACTACGAGATCGTCACCCGGGTAGGACCCCGGGTGCCGCGCCGGTACATCGGCGCGGATCCGGGAGGTGGGTCGTGAGGACGGCAAGGGTGGCGGCGGTCGGAGCGCTGGCGGCAGGTGCCGCGGCGGGCGCGCTCGCGGAGCGCCGGTTCGTGCGCCGGGAGGTGCGACCGACGGACTCCGGTGCGGCCATCCCGACGCTCGCCGGCACCCGCGAGCACAGCGTCACGTGCGACGACGGCGTGACCTTGGCCGTACGCGAGACCGGCGCCGAAGAAGCGGCGCTGACGCTGGTTTTCGTACACGGCTACACCGTCACCTCGGAATGCTGGGCGGCTCAGGTGTGCGACTTGACCGGCTTGCCGCGTCCGGGCGGGCTGCGGATAGTGCTCTACGACCAGCGCGGCCATGGCGCGTCGGGCGCGGGGGAGGCTGACCACAACACCATCGAGCAGCTCGGGCGCGACCTGGCCGAGGTGCTGCGCCAGCGGGTGCCGGACGGCCCGGTCGTGCTCGCCGGCCACAGCATGGGCGGTATGACGATCATGGCGCTGGCCGAGCAGCATCCCGCATTGTTCGCTACCAAGGTGGCCGCGGTCGCGCTCATCGATACCAGCAGCGCCGGCATGGCGGAGGTGACGCTTGGACTTCCGGCCGCGCTGGCCGTGATGCCGTCACGGCTGCTCCCCTACGCCGATCGCACCGCTGCCCTCCAGCGCCGCGCGGAGCGGTTCCGGGCGGTCGATTCCGACCTGGCCCGATGGGTCAACGCGCGAGTGGCCTTCGGCAAGGACCCGTCGGGCGCCGCCCTGGCGGCGATGACGCAGATGCAGGCGCCGATGCATCTGGAGACGATGGCGACGTTCTTGCCGACCTTCGCGACCCACGACCGCACCGGGGCGCTCGGGCCGCTGAAGACCGTCCCGACGCTGATCGTCGTCGGCGAGCAGGACGTGCTGACGCCGCCGAGCCACAGCCAGGTCATCGCCGACGCCCTCCCGGACGCGCGCCTCGTCGAGGTGCCGGGCTCCGGGCACATGGCGATGATGGAAGCGCCGGAAGTGGTGAGCGCGGAACTTCGCCGGCTGATCGATGCCGCCGCGTGAGCGCCCGCGTGTTGGTCCCTTGAGCCGCTGGGTCCCGCTCGCCGGGCAGGTCGCGGCGTGCACCGCATGCATGGAGCTCTCGGTCGCGCGTAAACACGTCGTCGTGGGCGATTACCCGCCAGGGGCGAGGGTGCTGCTGGTCGGGGAGGCGCCCGGCGCGCAGGAGGACGCGACCGGACGGCCCTTCGTCGGGCGGGCGGGACAGGCGCTCGATGCGGCGCTGGAAGTGATCGGGATGCCGCGGCCGACGGTCGCGGTGCTCAACATCCTGAAGTGCCGGCCTCCGGGCAATCGGCGGCCGCTCGCGTTCGAGATGGCTAACTGCCGCGGCTGGCTGGACCGGCAGATCGGGCTGATCGACCCGGCGGTCATCGTCGGCCTCGGGCTGACGGCCGTCGCAGGTTTGTGGGACGGCGCCGCGACGGCCAAGAAATCGGACTTCGTCCTGCGTTCGTTGCGTGAGCGCCCGCTGACGGCGAACGGCTACCGCTTTCTCGCCACCTACCACCCGTCCGGCGCCCTGCGTCATGGGCCGAACGGGGCGCCGATGCAGGCCCTGCGCGACGACTTGGCGCGGGCCCGCGCTATCGCCGCGGACGCGACATGATCCCGCTGCCGACCGCGGACGACACCCGCGCGCTCGGCGCACGTGTCGGCGCCATCGTGCGGCCCGGCGATCTCATCGTCCTCGATGGTCCGCTCGGGGCAGGCAAGACGGTCTTCGTTCAAGGGCTTGCCGCTGGGCTGGGAGCCTCGGATCCGGTGACGTCGCCGACGTTCGTCATCGCGCGCGTGCACGCAGGAGGTCGCCTGCCACTCGTGCATGTCGACGCGTACCGGCTCACCGGCTGGGCGGAGGTGGATGACCTCGACCTCGACACCGATCTGGCGGCTGCCGTCGTCGCTGTCGAGTGGGGAGCCGGTCTCGTTGAGGCACTGACCGATGCGCACCTTCGCGTGCAGCTTCGCCGTGACGCGGGAGATGACGTTGGAGGTGAGGACGGCATCGACGATCAGGGCGAGCGGGTGGCCGAGCTGCAGCCCGTCGGCGGCGACTGGGTGCAGCGCCTCGAAACCGCAGGACTCGTAGGCTCGTAGCGTGCTCGTGTTGGGGATCGACACCTCGACCCCGGGGACCGGCGTGGCCGTGTGTGAGGTGGACGGTGACGGCGGCGTGGAGCGGTTGGCAGCGCACGAGGTGGTCGACCCTCGGCACAGCGCGGAGGTTCTGGCCCCGCTCATCACCCGGGCGCTGGAGCATTGCGGGCGCACCCCAGGAGACCTCGGCGCCATCGTCACCGGCGTCGGACCGGGCCCGTACACGAGCCTGCGGGTGGGCATCGTGACGGCTGCGGCGCTCGGTGATGCACTCGCGATTCCGGTGTACGGCATCTGTTCGCTGGATGGCATCGTCGATGGTGCGGGACGTGTCACGGTGGTCACCGACGCGCGCCGGCGCGAGGTCTACTGGGCGCGCTACGAGAACGGCCTCCGCATCGAAGGTCCTGACGTGAGCGCTGCCCAGCTCGTCGCTGACGGTCTGGCGGCGGGGGAGCGGGTCATCGGCGCCGGAGGCGATCTTTACGCGAGCGTCTTCGGCGCAGCCTGCGATTCCGACGGCCGCCGCTATCCCGACCCGGCGGCACTCATCCATCGCGCCGTTCCCGAGTTGGGTACGCCGGCCGGCCCCTTGGTGCCGCTCTACCAAAGGCGGCCCGACGCGACGCCGAGGACCGCGGCATGAGTGGCATGAGTGGCATGAGCGGCATGAGTGGCGTGAGTGGCAGCATGACCGCGGCCGCCACGGGTCTCGAGGGATCGCTGATCCCCATGCGCTGGTGGCACATTCCCGCCGTGCTCGACCTGGAGGAAGAACTGTTCGGCGAGGAGGCGTGGTCGGCGGAGCTCTTCTTGTCCGAGCTCGCCAACCCGCACGCGTTCTACCTGGTCCTGTGCAGCGCCAATCCGCAAGAGCAGCACCCGGTGGCCTACGGCGGCCTCGCGGTGACCGGTGCCGACGCCTACATCCAGACGATCGGGGTCAGTCGCGGAGCGCAACGTCTGGGTATCGGCCGCGCCCTCATGCACGCCTTCCTCGACGAGGCCGCCAACCGCCTTGCCACCACGTGTTGGCTCGAGGTACGCGCCGACAATGCTCCCGCCCAGCGCCTCTACGAGTCCCTCGGCTTCGTCAATCGCGGCGTGCGCCGCGGCTACTACCAGCCTTCGGGGATGGACGCGATCGTGATGTCAGCGCCCGTCCCCGGCAGCAGGGGAACCCGATGACGACCGTCCTCGGCTTCGAGACCTCGTGCGATGAGACAGGCGTCGGCATCGTGCGCGACGGCGCGCTGCTGGCCGATGCCCTAGCCACGTCGGTGCAGGAGCATGCGCGGTTTGGTGGCGTGGTGCCTGAGGTGGCGGCCCGCGCGCATGTCGAGGCGATGGTGCCGACCGTGCATCGCGCTCTCGAGACCGCGGGGGTGAAGTCGAGCGAGATCGACGCGGTCGCCGTGACCGCCGGCCCCGGTCTGGCCGGACCGCTGATGGTCGGGGTGGCCGCGGCGAAGGCGTACGCGCTGGGCCTGGGAGTGCCGATCTACGGGGTCCACCACCTGGCCGCACACGTCGCGGTCGACACGCTCGAGTCCGGACCACTGCCCGAGGAGTGCATCGCGCTCCTGGTCTCCGGTGGCCATTCGTCGCTGCTCGGCGTCGGCGATCTCGCGCACCAGGAGATCGAGATCCTCGGCGCGACGGTCGACGACGCGGCGGGCGAGGCGTACGACAAAGTCGCCCGACTGCTGGGGATGGGCTTCCCGGGTGGGCCGGAGATCGACCGGGCTGCCGCCCAGGGAAACGTCAGCATCGCCTTCCCACGCGGTAAGGCGACTGACGGGAGCCTCGATTTCTCCTTCAGCGGATTGAAGACGGCCGTGGCGCGCTGGATCGAGAGCCGGCAGCGCAGCGGCGAGCCGGTCCCGGTCGCGGATGTCGCGGCGAGCTTCCAGGAAGCGGTGGCGGATGTCCTCACCGCCAAGGCGATCAAGGCGTGCCGCGACCGGGGCCTGGACACACTCGTCATCGGGGGCGGGGTAGCCGCGAACTCGCGGTTGCGCGCGCTGGCCGCCGAGCGGGCCCAGCGGGCGGGCCTTCGGCTGCGCATCCCGCGCCGTGCGCTGTGCACCGACAACGGCGCCATGGTCGCCGCCCTCGGGTGGCTGCAGGTCGAAGCCGGGGTGCAGCCCAGCGCCCTTGATCTCGGTGCCAGTTCCAGCCTGCCGGTCGACGCGGTCCGGTTGCCATGAGCTGGCTCATGTGGGAGGCGAAGGCCGCTGCGGGCCAGACCGACGCGCTCGTGGAATGGCTGCTCGATCAGGCTCCGGCCGGTGCTCAGGTCTATCGCAGCAGCGATCGCGTGGTGCTGATCGCGGAGCTGCCGGCCGTCCTGGACGAGCCCCCTGCCGCCCTGGTCACCCGACCGCCACACAGCTGGGAGTTCGACCGGCAGCGTTGATCTTGGTGAGCGAGTTGACGACCTGCGTTACGGATGCGTAAGTTGGCACTCAGCACCAGAGAGTGCTAGCGACCGTCGCTGCTCACCCGCGACGGCAGACCTACGGTCGCTCTCTCGTCATTCAAGAGATTTTGGGAGGCAGCATGGCGACCGCCACCAAGGTCAACATTCGTCCGCTCGAGGACCGAATTGTTGTCCAGCCAGGTGAGGGCGAGCAGGTCACCGCGTCGGGAATCGTTATCCCCGACACGGCGAAGGAGAAGCCCCAGGAGGGCACCGTCCTCGCAGTCGGCGAAGGCCGCTGGGACGACGAGGGGAAGAAGCGCATCCCCCTCGACGTCAAGGTCGGTGACACCGTTCTGTACAGCAAGTACGGCGGCACCGAGGTCAAGTACAACGGCGAGGAGTACCTCATCCTCTCCGGTCGCGACGTGCTCGCGATCCTCGAGAAGTAACTAGCACCGATCGGTTTTCGCTGATTTCAGCGTTCGTACATCAACTGCTGATCCGCCCCGGGAGCCACACGCCCCCGGGGCGGATTACGTGAGAGGCAAAGAGATTCATGGCCAAAATGTTGGCGTTCGGCGGGGATGCCCGCCAAGCCCTCGAGCGCGGGGTCAACGCGCTCGCAGACGCCGTCAAGGTGACGCTCGGCCCCAAGGGTCGCAACGTCGTCCTCGACAAGAAGTTCGGCGCTCCGACCATCACCAACGACGGCGTGACCATCGCCCGTGAGGTCGAGCTCGACGACCCGTACGAGAACATGGGCGCCCAGCTCGCCAAAGAGGTCGCCACCAAGACCAACGACGTAGCCGGCGACGGCACCACCACCGCAACCGTGCTCGCCCAGGCCATGGTCCGCGAAGGCCTGCGCAACGTCGCCAGCGGCGCGAGTCCGCTCGCCCTCAAGCGCGGCATCGATGCGGCAGTGGAGAAGATCTCCGAGGTCCTGCGCAGCCGTGCGACCGAGGTCTCCGAGCGCAAGGACATCGCTCACGTCGCCTCGATCAGCGCCCAGGACGACGTGCTCGGCGGCCTGATCGCTGACGCGTTCGACAAGGTCGGCAAGGACGGTGTCATCACCGTCGAGGAGTCGCAGACCACCGGCGTCGAGCTCGAGCTCACCGAAGGCATGCAGTTCGACAAGGGCTACATCTCGCCGTACTTCGTGACCGACCCGGAGCGCATGGAGGCGGCGTTCGAGGACGCCCGCATCCTGATCACGAGCGGCAAGGTCAGCGCCATCGCGGAGCTGCTCCCACTGCTCGAGAAGCTCGTTCAGGAGAACAAGCCGCTGCTCATCGTGGCTGAGGACGTCGATGGCGAGGCGCTGTCGACCCTGGTCGTCAACACGATCCGCAAGACGCTGCGCGTCGCCGCGGTGAAGGCGCCCGGCTTCGGCGACCGTCGCAAGGCGATGCTGCAGGACCTCGCCATCCTCACCGGCGCGCAGGTCGTGTCGGCTGATGTCGGCCTCAAGCTCGACTCGGTCGGCCTCGAGGTGCTCGGTTCCGCGCGCCGCGTCGTCGTCGACAAGGAGAGCACCACGGTCGTCGACGGCGGAGGTTCCAGCGACGAGGTCAACGACCGCGTCCGCCAGATCCGCCGCGAGATCGAGGACACCGACTCCGACTGGGACAAGGAGAAGCTGCAGGAGCGGCTGGCCAAGCTGGCCGGCGGCGTCGGCGTCATCCGCGTCGGTGCCCACACCGAGGTCGAGCTCAAGGAGCGCAAACACCGCGTCGAGGACGCCATCTCGGCTACCCGCGCGGCGATCGAGGAAGGCATCGTGGCCGGGGGCGGTTCCGCCCTGATCCACGCTGCGACCGCCCTCGACGACGGGCTGGGCCTGACCGGCGACGAGCTGTCCGGCGTCAAGCTGGTGCGCCGTGCGCTCACCGAGCCGATGCGTCGGATCGCGATCAACGCAGGGCTCGAGGGCTCGGTGGCGGCCGCCAAGGTCGCCGAGATGCCGCCGGGTTCCGGCCTCGACGCGTCGACGGGTCTCTACGGCGACCTGCTGGCGCTGGGGATCGTCGACCCGGTCAAGGTGACCCGTTCGGCCGTCGCGAATGCGGCGTCGATCGCCTCGCTCCTGCTGACGACCGAGACCCTGGTGGCCGACCGGCCGGCTGAGGAAGAGGGCGACGCCCACAGCCACGCCGGCCACGGCCACTCGCACGGCCCGGGTTTCTGACCCGGTAGCAGCACTTTTGGGCGGCTGGCCCCGGATCCGCGAAGGCGGTCCGGGGCCAGCCGTTTGTGCGACCCCGTTCACTAAATTGGGTGACGCCCATCATTCATCCGGGTGAACGCTCCGCCGATGGAGTGATGTGGATTCGAGCGGTTTCGACGGGACTGACATCTACGTTGACCCCGCGGCGTTCTGCGGTGTCGCGGCCCGGATGCTTGCCGAGAGTGGTCGAGATGCCCTCGCTCCCGTGCTTGCCCTTCTGGGGCAGGCGCTTGGCGCCAATGTCGACCTGCTCGAAGCAGGCACGACGCGGGCCGCCATCCCGCGGCCCCGGCTTCGCGGCGCCTCCCCTGACTCCGTTGACCTCTCCGCTGCCGCGCCGATCGACCTGCCGATTCGCGCTCGCGGCACCGTGCTCGCGGTGCTGTCGATCGAGCCCACCACGGACGGTCTTCCGCTGCCCTGGACGAAATCACCCGGTCCGCTCGGCACCCTGGCGGACCTCGTCGCTCTGACCCTCTCGTCAGGATCAGAGCCCGACAGCGTCACCGACGTCCGCTCCGCCGCCCGGGCCTGGTTCGACCTCGACGAGCAGGACCGCAAGCAGCTCGCTGGTGACCTGCATGACGGGCTGGTCCAGTCTCTCGTCGCCGCGCGCTATCTCCTTGATCTCGCCTCGTCCACCTGGCCGGACGGGCCGCTGCCCTGGCTGGAAGCCGTGCGTGAAAGCGTGCAGGCCGCGCTGGTCGACGGGCGCGGGCTGCTCAACTCCGTGCAGCCCCGGGTCCGCGCCGGACGCGGGTTGCGCGTGGCGCTGGAAGACCTGTGCGCCGGTGCGCCGATCCCGGCTGAAATGCATGCTGCTACGACGCCGGAGACGTCGCCGACCAGCGGCGACCCCGCGCCCGTTGCGGCCGCCGCCGGCTACCGCTTCGTGCAGGCCGCGTTCTGCGACCTGATTGCCCGCGGCGCCGAGGCTGTGGAGGTCCGGCTTTCGTCGGGCGCGAGTGGGCTTTCAATCGACGTTTCGGCTATTGGCGACCGTCCTGCCTGGCCCGACGAGCCTGGTGACGGCATCCGCCGCTGGGTGACCCGAGTGGAACTGATGGGCGGAACCGTACTGCTGCAGTCCGCGTCGGCTCACCTCCGGTTCGGAGCCGCCGATGGGGAACACGCGTCGCTGCCAGGCGACGTGCACGCTGGGAGGGCGAAGTGACCACCGTCTTTATCTGCGACGATCACCGCATCGTTCGTGAGGGACTCAAGCAGTTCGTGCAGTCCGTCCCCGGAGTCGTCCGGGTCGAGACTGCCGCCAGCGGCGAGGAAGTCCTCGCCCGCTACGAGCTGGAGCGTCCCGATCTCGTTCTGATGGACGTCCAGATGCCGGGCCTCGGCGGTCTGGAGACCACCCGTCGGCTCGTGCGCGACCACCCAAGTGCCCGCGTGATCATGCTTACTGCCGCGGACGACCGCGAGAACGTCGCCACTGCCGTCGCCAATGGCGCCACCGGCTACCTGCACAAGGACGTGAGCCGCGAGGAGCTGTGCGCGGCCGTCGCCAACGCCCTCGAAGGTCATGACCTGCTCGAGCCGTCGCTGCGCCGGGCCATGTCCGAGCGCGTCATCGGGGGCCGGGTGACCGACCCGATGGGCGGCCTCACCGAGCGCGAACTTCAGGTGCTGCGCGGTATGTCGCAGGGCAAGTCGAACGCCGAGATCGGTAAGTCACTCTTCCTGTCCGAGGACACCGTCAAGACCCATGCCCGCCGGCTGTTCCGCAAGCTCGGCGTCAGCGACCGGGCCCAGGCCGTGGCCTTCGGCTTTCGGCGCGGCTTCGTCACCTGAGAGCTGAGCAACCACATGGAGCTAGAACTCTCGGCCGGCGTCCTCGTCGGTTTCGGCCGCATCGTCTGCGGCCTCTAGCACGGCATCGGAGTAGCCCCGCGCGTACTCCCAGCTGACGTAACGCGTCGGATCGGGTGAGTACGCCGGCTCATGCACTCGGGTGCGTCCGATCGTCAGCAGGCTGCGCAGATTGCCGACGACGAGATCCCAGTCCATGTAGTGACGCTCGCCGCAGTCCTCGCACTCGATGACGATGCCGAGCACGCCGCGCGGCTCGAGCAAGGCGCGGAAGCCCTCGAGGTCCGCGAGATCGGTGATCAGTTCCTCGCGCTCATGAGCGCTCAGCGGCGGATCGTCGGCGTCGTCCTCGAGAGGCAACGGCAAATGGGCAGCCGGGTCCTCGGGATCGCCTGCGAAGGGGTCGAGGGGCTCGTGCGGCACGTGACCTACGGTACGCGTGCCGTGCCCGCCGGCCCGTCTCTGCGGCGGTAGGGTGTGGACAGCAGGCCGTCGCCCGAGGGCGGCGGCCTTTCCTGCTTTTGTGGGGTTCTGGATCGGGATCCCACCGGCGTCGCGGCATCACTGGCGAAGGGCGAGGGGTCTAGGGCTATGGCAGAGGTCGAGATCGGGATCGGCAAGAGCGGCCGACGCGCGTACGGGTTCGACGATGTGGCGATTGTCCCGTCGCGTCGTACCCGGGACCCTGAGGATGTCGCCATCAACTGGGACATCGATGCGTTCCGGTTCGAGCTGCCGCTGCTCGCCTCGGCGATGGACGGCGTGGTCTCGCCGCGCACCGCCATCGAGATCGGCAAGCTCGGCGGCGTCGGCGTGCTGAACCTCGAAGGCCTCTGGACCCGCTACGCCGACCCCGACCCGATCCTCGAAGAGATCTCGACCCTCGACAACTCGACCGCGACGAAGCGGATGCAGGAGCTGTACTCCGAGCCGATCAAGCCCGAGCTGATCGGTGAGCGCATCCAGCAGATCAAGGACGCCGGCGTCACCACGGCGGCCAGCCTCACCCCGCAGCGGGTCAAGCAGTTCTCACCGGCGGTGCTCGAGGCGGGCGTCGACCTCTTCGTCATCCAGGGCACGGTCGTCAGCGCGGAGCACGTCTCCAGCCGGGCCGAGCCGCTGAACCTCAAGCGCTTCATCGGTGACCTCGACGTCCCGGTGATCGTCGGCGGGTGCGCCTCGTTCTCCACCGCGCTGCACCTCATGCGTACCGGTGCGGCCGGCCTGCTGGTCGGCGTCGGCCCGGGTCACGCCTGCACCACCCGGGGCGTGCTGGGCGTCGGTGTTCCGATGGCTACCGCGATCGCTGACGCGGCGGGTGCCCGAATGCGCTACCTCGACGAATCGGGCGGCCGCTACGTCCACATCATCGCCGACGGTGGGATGCGCACCGGTGGCGACATCGCGAAGGCAATCGTCTGCGGCGCCGACGCGGTGATGATCGGCTCGCCGCTCTCGCGCGCCATCGAGGCGCCGGGCCGCGGCTACCACTGGGGCATGGCGACCTTCCACCCCGATCTGCCCCGCGGCACCCGGGTGAAGACCACGACGGCAGGCACGCTCAAGGAGATCCTGGTCGGTCCGGCCGAGATCAACGACGGCACCATGAACCTCTTCGGGGCGCTGCGCACGTCGATGGCAACCACCGGCTACGCCACTCTCAAGGAGTTCCAGAAGGCCGAGATGATGGTCGCGCCGTCGCTGCAGACCGAGGGCAAGTCCCTGCAGCGGGCGCAGGCCGTCGGAATGGGTCGCTAGCCCGCGGCTCAACCGGCGCCTTAGGTGCGCCGAAACGTATGCGTGAGCTGCGTTTGCGAGCAGGATGGTCGCGTGTTGGACCCGCTACAGCCCGCTGATCCGTCGCGCGTCGGGCGCTACGACCTGACCGCGCGCCTCGGCGCCGGCGGAATGGGCGTCGTCTACCGGGCCGAGGGGCGCCGCGGGGTGGTGGCGCTCAAGCTCGTGCGGCCCGAGTTGGCGCAGGATGCGACCTTCCGGGCCCGCTTCCGCCGCGAGATCCAGTCCTGTTTTCGGGTGTCCAGTGCCTTCACGGCCCGACTCGTCGACTTCGACACCGAGGCCGAGTCGCCGTGGATGGCGACCGAATTCGTCGAGGGAGAGCCCCTCGACCAGCTCGTCGAGCGCAGGGGTCCGCTGGGACCGGAGGCCCAGGTCGGTCTCGCCGCCGGTCTCGCCGAATCCCTCGTGGCGATCCACGCCGAGGACGTCGTCCATCGTGACCTGAAGCCGGCGAACGTCATGTGCACCGACTCCGGGCCGAAGGTGATCGACTTCGGGATCGCGACGGCCATGGATGCCCTTCCGATGACCCAGGCGGGCATGGTCATCGGCTCCCCGGGCTGGATCACTCCCGAGCAGCTGATGACCGGCGAGGCAACGCCCGCCTCCGACGTCTTCGCCTGGGGATGCCTGATGGCCTACGCGGCCAGCGGGGTCCAGCCGTACGGCACCGGACAGATGCAGACCATCTTCTGGCGGGTGCTCAACCAGCCGCCCTATGTTGACCGCGAGCGGGTCTCCCCGGTGCTGTGCGAACTCATCGACGCGGCGGTCGCCTATGACCCGGCCCAGCGTCCGGACTCGGCGGGCCTGCTCGACCGGCTGCTGTCGGCGGCGCGCCCGATTCGCCGGCAGCACATTTCACCGGCTCCTGAGCCTGCCCCGCAGGAAGCTCCGCAGCTGGCCGGTTCCGTCGTCGATGAGAAGTGGGTACTGGGAGCGACGGTGCTGGATGCCGCGCCGCTGCCGGTGTCCTTGCTGCGCACCGACGACAGCGGCCATCCGGCGGATGCCGTCGAACTGGTCAAAGGTGCGAACACCGAACTGGAGACGGCGCCGCTACTGGTCGACCTGATGTGGAGCGCCGCCGACGGGGCCGACCTGCAGGTGGCCGCGCTGCTCATCGGTGACGACGGCCGCTCCCACGGGACGCAACCCATCATCGATCGTCAGCGGCCGCAAGCGCCCGAGTCGCTGGTCCACCACGTCGGCCACGACCGGACCGAGCGCGGCTGGCGCGACCGGTTGCTCGTCGACCTGCCGTCGGCGCCGAATCCGCTCAGCCGGGTCCTGGTGACGGCCGCACTTGACGATGCGGCTCCGGCGGGGCTCACGTTCGGCGCGGTCGCGAGGCTCGAAGTCGTTTTGGGAGCACCGCGAGCAGGCGGCCGGCCGGTGCGCTTCGTGGTTCCGCCGCTCGGGACCGAGCGGGCGATCGTCGCGGTCGAGATCTACCGGCGAGGCGGGCGGTGGCGCGTACGGGCCGTGGCCCAGGGTTATGCGGAAGGCGCCCTCGGTCTGGCGCGTGACTTCGGAGCCGATCTCGCTGCAGTGCCGCGGCCCCGTCAACCGATGCCTGGTATCCAGGGAATGTAATTGAGAGATCAACCATTGCTCTGGGAGAGAAGCGACCCCAGCATCGGGAAGCGTTCTCCATCGCTGGAGGCAGCCATGCCCGTCACCCGTCTGAACCACGCCGTCCTCTACGTCAGTGACGTCCGGCGCAGCGTCGATTTCTACTCCAAGGTGATGGGTTTCGAGCCCGTCGGAATGCTGCCGGAAGACTTCCACGGCGCTGCTTTCCTGCGCGCCGGCGGGTCGACGAATGACCACGACCTCGGCCTGTTCGAGATCGGCTCCTCCGCCGCGCCTTCGGCGGCCGGGGCGGGGCAGGTCGGGATGTATCACCTGGCGTGGGAGGTCAACACGCTCGCGGAGCTTTCGCGCTTCGCCGAGGCGCTCAGCGCGGCGGATGCCCTCGTCGGCGCCTCTGACCACGGCACGACAAAGAGTCTTTACGCCAAGGACCCCGACGGCCTCGAGTTCGAAGTGGTCTGGCTGATCCCGGCGGCACTGCTCGAGGAGTCCGATCTGAAGGCCCGCAGCAGCATCCGCCCCCTCAATCTGCCCCGCGAGTTGGAGCGCTTCGGTTCCGAGACGCGCGGGGGCGTGGGGGTGTCGGCCCCGGCCTAGTCCCGGCGCCGCCTGTGGATAACTCTTCCAGGGCAGTCTGCGCAGGTAGAACCGGGCTATGACAGCTCGTCCCGCGACGCGTCCTGACGCGATCGTGGTGGTTCCCACGTCCATCGGCGCTACCGGTGACGCCGTGTCGGCGCTCGTGGCCGAGGTCCGCGGTCAGGCGCTGCGCCCCCTGGGTGCCGACGTGATCGGCGGCGCGCACTGTGCCGACGCTCTCGCTGGAGCGGGCCGGTCGGTCGAGCAGGCGCTCGATGCCACCGTGCGGTCACTCGAGCAGATCGCCCGCGCGCTGCATGCCGCGTCCGGTGCCTACGCGTTGGCCGATCTGGTGGCCTTTCCGCAGCAGAGCCGATGAGGCGGCTCGCGCCCGGCGGCCTCGCGCTCAGCCCCGGACTGCAGGCAGCAGATCCCGCGCAGATCGCGCATTGGGCGGCCGGCACCCGATCGGCGGCGCAGGTGCTGGAGGCCGGCGCGTCGCGGCTCGCCGGTTGGTGCTCGGCCGTGCCGGGCGGCAGCTGGCTGAGTCCGGCGGCCTCGGTGTTCGACGGGGCGGGGCAGGAGCAGGCGCGCCGAATGCGTGTCGTCGCCGGCCTTTTCGGCCAGCTCGCCTTGGCTGCCTCCCAGCTGGCGGCAGCGCTCACGGCGGCCCGGGAGCAGGCGCTGGCGGTGGTTGCCCGAGGCGCGCGGATCGACGATGAGGTCCAGGCGTTCAACGGCCGGCTGCGCGCTCAGCACGCGCTGCTTGCGCAGGATCCTGATTCCTTGCTCGCGTCTGAGCCAGCGGCGGATGAGCTCTCGGGCCGGCTTGTCGCCGCGGCGGGAGAACTTGCCGATGCGGAGGCGGGTGCCCGCAGCGCCTGGCAGGCCGCGGCCGCGGCGTTCGATGTCGTGGCCTACGCGACCCCGGCTATGCGTCAGCGGATGAGCGCCCCCGACTGGGATCCGGCGAAGGAGGTCAGCCTTGCCGCAGCGAGGTCGCCGGTTGCCAGCCGCGTGAGTTGCGGACCGATGGAGACGTTGGGCCTTCCGCTCAACGGGGGCCTGACCGGGCCCGACGGCCGCGCGTATCCGCTGGTCGTGCAGACCGGCCTGGGCGAGGACGGCAAGCTGCTCGTGACCACGCAGGAACGGCCCGCGGATCGCGAAGGCTGGACGCGGCTCGCCGTCCGCGTCGGCACCACGAGCTACGGCCGAAAGGCTGCGACGTGGGAGAAGATCGCCGTCGCGCTGGGTGGAGCCGCCGGCGCCGCCTATCCCTCGGGTGCCACTTTCGAGCCCGGATTGCTGGACCGACTCCACATCATGCCGGCCGGCGGCGCCCACCTATCCGGCCTGCCGAAGGCCACGATCGATGCGGTCAAGGAGGCCTCGGCGGAGGCACCGCGTGGCCAGGAGGTCGCGTCGTACTGGGTGGCTCCGGAGTCCGGGCTGGCGGGGGGCCTGCACGCGGTCGTGCCCGACGCGATCGGCCTTTTCGACGGGGTCCTCGCGGGCTATGTGCTGGCGCACCATCTTGACGACGGCCGCGCCGCCGACTATCGCGTCGTCTTCGAGGAGAACGCCGCGGGACAGCGGCGCGCACGGATGCAACTCTTCCGCGTCCTGAACGTGCCCGGCGAGCAGCCGAGAGCGCTCGCTGAAGGTGGGTACGTCGACGCATCCGGCCAGCTCGCCGGTATCCCGACGACCGGGGAGGCACCCGGCGCCGTGCCGGTCATGATCGCGGCAGCCGGCTGAGGCCTACCCGCTGCCGATACCGCAGGGGCCACCCGGCACGATCGCTGCATGGCTTCCTCCGCACCAACGACGCCGCTGAAACTCGGCTTTCGCCTCGAGGTCTATCGGGCGGCGCAGCTCACCCTGCCCATCGAGACGATCCTGCAGGCCGAGGCGCTCGGCTATCACTCGGTCTGGTCGGCCGAGGCCTACGGGACCGACGCGCTCACCCCTCTCGCCTACATCGCCGCGCTGACCCGCCACATCAAGCTGGGTACGGCGATCGCGCAGGTGGCCGCTCGGCCACCGACGACGCTGGCGATGGCAGCCATGAGCATCGATGCGCTGGCCGGCGGTGGACGCGTGATCCTCGGTCTCGGTCTGTCCGGGCCGCAGATCGTGGAGGGCTGGTACGGCCAGCCCTGGGGCAAGCCCAACGTGCGGCTGCGCGACTACCTGAACATCCTTCGCCAGACGCTCGACCGCGAGGCGCCGGTTGCGTACGAGGGGCAGGAGATCTCGCTGCCCTATCGCGGGCCGGGCGCGCTCGGGCAGGGCAAGGCGCTGCGCTCGATCCTGCATCCGTCCTCCCGCATCCCGATCTGGATCGCGGCCGGCGGGCAGCGCAACGTCGAACTCGCTGCCGAACTGGCCGACGGCTGGCTTCCGATGGGCCTCGGGCCGGGGGGTGTCCCCGAGTACGCGGCAGCGTTCGAAAAGGGCAATGCCCAGCGCACCTCGCCGCCGACGGACGGCGTCTTCGACGTCTTCAACGGAGTCACGGTCACGATCACGGACGACGTCCGGGGCGCGCTCGATGCGGCCAAGCCCCTGACGGCGATGTATGTCGGCGGCATGGGCAGCGAGACGCACCACTACCACCGCGAGGCGATGGCTCGGCGCGGATTTCCCGATGCCGCCGTACGCATCGGCGAGCTCTGGCGGGCCGGCAAGAAGGACGAGGCCGTCGCCGCCGTGCCGGATGAGTACCTGGAGCAGACGACGCTGCTCGGTTCGCCGGAGCGGATCCGCAGCCGCTGGGAAGCCGGGGTCGTCGGTCCCGGCGTCACCGGCCTCATCGTCGGCGCCGATCAGCCGGAAGCCCTGGCGCTGATGGCCGATCTCGCCGGCCTCGAACCCCGTACCGAAGGAGCGCCGGCGTGAGCAGCTACGAGACGATCGTCGTCGACACCCCCGGACCCTTCATCCACCGCATCACCCTCGATCGCGCGGACAAGCGCAACGCGATCTCCGCGCTCATGCGGGTCGAGCTGATGACCGAGTTGCAGCGCGCTGACAATGACCCCGGGGTGCGGGTCAGCATCATCCGTGGTTCCGGGCCCTGTTTTTCCGCGGGCTACGACCTACGCTCGGGCAACCTGTCCGACGGATCGCCGATCTACTCGGCGCCCGGGGACGGGCAGTGGGCGCGGCAGGCCACCGATACCTGGTTCACGATATGGGACCTGGCCCATCCGGTGATCGCCCAGATCCACGGCTACGCCATCGCCGGCGGCACCGAGCTCGCATCGGCGTGCGATCTGGTCTACGTCGCCGAGGACGCGACGATCAGCTATCCGGTCGTGCGCGTCGCGAGCCCGCCGGACTGGCAGTACCACACCCCGCTACTCGGGATGCGCCGCGCGATGGAGCTGATGCTGACCGGCGATCCGATCACCGGGGAGGAGGCGTCGCGTATCGGATTCGCCAACCGCGCCTACCCGGCAGCTGAGCTGGAGCAGCAGGTCCTGGCCACGGCCTCCCGCATTGCGGACATCCCCCGCGACCTCACGCAGATCAACAAGCGCTCGGTCCACCGCTCGTTCGACGTCTGGGGCGCGCGGGCGGCGATGCGGGCCGGTCAGGAGTTTCAGGCGCTCGCCGGGCACAGCGAAACCGCCAAGGCGGTACGCGGAGACATCCTGAACGCCGTGAAGCAGACCCAGAAGCCTCAAGGTTCAGCGTAGTCCGGCCGATAGGCCCGACATGGCGGACAGCTCTGCGGATGACGCTCGTAGCGAAACGGGCGCCTCGTATCAGCCCGACCGGCGCCACACGATTGACCTGATCCGGGTCGAGCGGGGCGAGCCGGAGCGTCGCAGGCTGCCCCGACGCCCGAGTCCGGGGCTGTCGGTCGAAAACGATGACCCGTCCTCCGGGAACGGCTGACTCACGCCCTTCGAACCGCCCGCGGTTCGTTGCTGCAGGCCCGCGCTAGGGTGCGTAGGGTCTTGATATGGCGCAGCCTGACGCGCAATCGACCGCCCCCCATCCTGACGCCGTGCACACCGATCCGGTGCTCGTCATCGACTTCGGTGCGCAGTATGCCCAGCTGATCGCCCGCCGGGTCCGCGAGTGTCACGTCTACTCCGAAATCGTGCCTTTCACCGACACGATCGATCAGCTCATGGCCCGCAAGCCGAAGGCGATCATCCTGTCCGGCGGCCCCAAGTCGGTCTACTCTCCCGGTGCTCCGGCCGTCGATCCCGCGCTGTTCGCCGCGGGCGTCCCGGTGCTCGGCATCTGTTACGGCCACCAGGTGATGGCGCAGGCGCTCGGCGGCCGGGTCGAGCCGACCGGCATCGCCGAGTACGGGGCCACCCGCCTTACCGTCGCGCGCAGCGGGGTGCTCTTCGCCGAGCTGCCCGCCGACCAGCAGGTGTGGATGTCGCATGGCGACACGGTCGTACAGGCACCCGACGGCTTCACGGTGACGGCCTCCACCGCGTCGACCCCCGTCGCCGCGTTCGAGGATCCTTCGCGCGGGTTCTACGGCGTGCAGTTCCACCCCGAGGTCGTGCACACCGAGGAAGGCCTCACGGTCCTGTCGCACTTCCTGCGCGCGGCCGGCTGCCGTCCGACCTGGACCATGGTCAACATCGTTGACGAGGCCGTCGCCAACATTCGCGAGCAGCTCGGCCCCGACGGGCGGGCCATCTGCGGGCTGTCCGGTGGAGTGGACTCCGCCGTCGCCGCGGCGCTGGTGCAGCGGTCCATCGGTGACCGGCTCACCTGCGTCTTCGTCGACCACGGCCTGCTGCGCAAGGGTGAGGCCGAGCAGGTCGAGACCGACTTCGTGGCCTCGACCGGGGTCGAGCTCGTGCACGTGAAGTGCGCCGACCGGTTCGCCGCCGCTCTCGCGGGCGTCACCGATCCCGAGCAGAAGAGAAAGATCATCGGTCGCGAATTCATCCGCGTATTCGAGGAAGCCGCTTGTGACATCACCGCGAACAGCCCGCACGGGGTCGAGTCCGACTACCTCGTGCAGGGGACGCTTTACCCCGACGTCATCGAGTCGGGCTCGCCGACCGCCGCGAAGATCAAGTCCCACCACAACGTCGGCGGCCTGCCCGATGACCTGCAGTTCGCACTGATCGAGCCGCTGCGCATGCTGTTCAAGGACGAGGTCCGCCGCGTAGGCGAGGAGCTCGGCCTGCCGACCGAGATCGTCTGGCGCCAGCCCTTCCCGGGACCGGGCCTCGCGGTGCGGATCATTGGCGAGATCACTCCCGACCGGCTGGCGCTGCTACGCGAGGCCGACGCCGTCGTACGCGAGGAGATCTCCCGCGCCGGCCTCGACCGCGAGATCTGGCAGGTCTTCGCGGTGCTGCTGGCCGACGTCCGCTCGGTCGGAGTCATGGGCGACGAACGCACCTACGGCCACCCCGTCATCCTGCGGGCCGTCACCAGTGAAGACGCCATGACCGCCGACTGGGCCCGGCTGCCCTATCCCGTGCTCGAGCGCATCAGCAACCGGATCGTCAACGAGGTGCCCGGCATCAACCGGGTCGCGTACGACATCACCTCGAAGCCGCCGGGCACCATCGAGTGGGAATGATCAGGTCTCGTTAGCGGAAATACCAGGCCAATCACGGGTGATCTTGGATCGCCATCCCGAGGTGGGATGAATGCCTCGATTCAGCTGCGCTCGTTGGTCGACGGTGAACTTTCTATGTACAAACTAAAGACCAGTGGCGGTTCGCCGAATGACTTAGAGTGACCACCGCTTGTCCCGCTTTGTCCTCCCAGCGAGCCTGGGAGACATGGGCCAGGCGGCTCGTGACATGCCGTCATCCGCTGCTGCTGGCATCTGCGTTCCTGTTCGCGTGGGCGGTTCGATCGGACGTCGACTGGAAGCTCCTGAGCCTTGGCGGGAAAGGGTTGTTCAGCAGCTCCCCGCTCTCGGTGTACGCGAAAACCAGTGGCTTGCAGGCCGGGCCTCCGAGCCTTGTCGTCGTGCGCGGGTTGAACCTGCTGCCGGGCACCGCCGGACTATGGGTTTCCCAGGCGTTGATGGCGTTCATGGGTTGGTTCATGATCTACCTCGTCGAGCGGTGGACGGTCGCGGGGGCCACCTGGAGACGGGCGCCGCTCGGGCCCGGGTTGCTGACGCTGGCAGTCGGCGTGCCGGTGCTGGAGCAGTGGGGATGGCTGGCCGGCGACACCCCACATCCGGAAGATGCGCTGGCCGTCCTGACCCTCTTGCTTGCGTTACGCGCACTCACGTGCCGCCGCGAACTGCGAGGCGCGCTCCTCATCGGCCTCGCCATCGCCTGGAAGCCGTGGGCCATAGCCGCATTACCGTCGGTATTGGGGACGTCTCGCAAACTCAGGGCACTCGTGATAGCGGTCGCAGTTCCGGCCGCTTGCTGGTTGCCCTTCCTCCTTGGTGATCCTTCGACGCTGTCAGCGGTCGGGCACGGGTTTACTGTGCAGCCAAGCTCGCTGCTGCGCGTCATGGGTTTCTCGGGGAACGTGATTCCCGATTGGTGGCGCACCCTCGAGCTCGCCTGCGTGCTTGCCGGAGCGGCCCTCGCTGCGCGCCGCGATTGGCGGGTCGGGTTCGCCGCCGGTTGCGCGGTCAGGCTGATGCTCGATCCAGCCGGCTACGAGTACTACTACGCGGGGCTGATCATGGTCACCGCCCTCACCGAGCGGCTTGTCGGAGCGCGACCGTGGCGCACCGCGTTGGTCTGGCTGGGCGCGGGATTCGCGCCCTTCCTGGCAACTCAGAGCTTCGGCGGCCTCGTCCAGTTCGGCGTGCTCGCCATCGTCCTTGTGGGCTGGGTTCTGCCGTGGCGTCGGCCCGCCGGAATCGGGTTCGAGGGCGCCGCCGTCTTGCGTGAACAGGTACCCGCCCAGCGCGATCCGGAGCACCGTGAGCTCACGGGTATTCGCGGCGGGTTCAGCCGGTGAGCTTGCCGTCCTTGTAGACGGCCTTGACGTTGGCCGGTTCGCCTAGGACGGTGATGTCGGCCAGCGGCTCGCCGTCGACCACGATGACGTCGGCGAGGCGGCCGGGTTCGATGACGCCGAGGTCGCCCGGGAGCCCGAGCAGATCGGCGCCGTGCACCGTGGCCCAGCGGATCACGTCACGAGGCGGGATGCCCATGTCCTGGGTGTAGATCGCGAGTTCCTTGCCGTACATGCCGTGCGGGAAGCCCACGGCGCCATAGTCGTCGCCGAGCACGAGCTTCACACCGGCCGCGTTCGCGCGCGGCAGGATTTCGGCGGCGTAGCGCAGGTCTTCCGCGATGCCGGCGGTGAAGCCGAGCCCGGCGCCCATGGTCGCCGCGAAGTGCTTCGGGAAGTAGACGCTCGGGACGTAGAACGTGCCCTGCTCGACCATCTGCGCGATGCACTCGTCGTCGAGCTCGTCGCCGTGATCGACGATGTCGATGCCCATGTCCAGAGCCATGCCGAGGGCGTAGCGGTTGACGATGTGGGCGCGCACCATCGCGCCGCGCGAGTGGGCGGTCTCGATGACCGCGGCGAGTTCGTCGCGGGTGAGCTCGGTGCGCCCGCGCGGTGCTGTGGTGCCGTGCCCGCCGGTCAGGAAGACCTTGATGATGCGGGCGCCGCGCTTGATCTCCTTGCGGACGTTCTTGCGGAACTCCTCGGCGCCGTCGCAGAGCCGGATGCCGCCCGAAGCGCCGAGCTGCCAGTACCAGGGGGCGCTGTCGTTGGAATGTCCGGTCGTGCTGAACTCCCGGCCGCCGGGGATGAACCGCGGGCCCTCGATCACGCCGTCGGCGATGCCTTTTGCGAGAGACGCGTCCACGTCGCACGCCGCTCCCGCCGACACCGCGCCGGTGAAGCCGCAGCGCAACGCGGTACGCAGGTTGCGGGCGCCGATCAGACCGAGGTACACCGGCGGGGCATCGAGACCCAGCGGATCGGGGGTCGAGCCGAGCTCGTTGTACGTCGAGTGGAAGTGGCTGGTGACCATGCCCGGCATGAGGGTGCGGCCGGCCAGGTCGACCACTTCATCGACCGCCGCAGGATCCAGGTCGCCGTCCGGCGCGACGGACACGATCCGGGAGCCGTCGATGACAACCGTGCTCCCCGGACGTGGCCCGTGAACGGCGTCGAGAACGTGAGCGTGGACGAAGGCGGTACGCATGCGCTCAAACTATTGGCTAGCCGCGGGCTGCGATAGCCTCCCCTCCCCGGCGTTCGGAGGTAAGGCCGATGAGTGCATCGATCACGCATGTGCACGCGAGCGATCCGCTCGAGCTCGTGTTCAAGGCGCTGGATGCGGAGGGCGCCGTCATCGTCGAGGATCTGCTCGATGCCGACACCGTCGCCCGGCTGAACGCCGACCTCGACCCGCTGCTCGCAGGGCCAGCCACGAAGAGGCCTTTCCTGAACCCGGCGTTGCAGGGCTTCTTCGGGGAGAACACCCGGCACATCACCGGCGTCGCCGGCAAGTCGCGCGTCTTCGCCACCGAGGTGATGGTGAACCCGACGCTGCTGTCGGTCTGCGACGAGGTGCTGCTGCCCGCCTGCTCGAGCTACCAGCTCAACCTCGGTCACGTGCTCGATCGCGGGCCCGGCACCAGCGCCCAGTTCCTGCACCGCGACGAGCTGGTCTGGATCCACCTGCCGAGCCCGCATCCGACCGTCCAGCTCGCGAGCATGATCGCGCTGGTCGACTTCACCGCCGAGAACGGCGCCACGCTCGTCGTGCCAGGCAGCCATCGAGGCCACGGGCACGAGCGTCACGATGGGGAGGCGGTCGCGGCCGAGATGCCGGCCGGGTCTGCGGTGATCTATCTGGGCTCGACCCTGCACGGCGCCGGGGCGAACCAGACGAGCGATCAGTGGCGGCGCGGCATGCACGTCAGCTACGTGGTCGGTTGGCTGCGCACCGAAGAGAACCACTACCTGACGACCTGGCCTGACGTGGCGCGAACGCTGCCCAAGCAGGCGCAGCAGCTGCTCGGCTACGCCGCCCATGACGCGATCAACCTGGCCGGCGGATACCTCGGCGCGGTCGAGCTGCAAGATCCGGTCGAGCTCATGGCCAGCGGCGAGCTCTAGCTCCGCAAGCCGTCCCAGGACCAGCGGGGGACCGGCGCACCGGGCGGCACAATGCTGCCTTCCGGCGAGTAGACGAGCACGTCCGACACAGCCCACTCCATGTACGCCCGGAGCGCCGCCCGGAATTCGGGGTCATCCGGAAGGCCGGCGTCATCGGCTGCCTGGACGAAGCACGTGACGAACCGGCGTCCGAGATCGGTCATGTCGCCATTGCCAGCGTGCATTTCCAGCAGCGCCGTCTGGTCGCTGAGGTCGTGGGAGTAGACCGGCGGACCGCCCAGCACCTCACCCCAGTAGGCCGCCAACCGCTGAATGTGCTGCGGGTTCCCCCCGGGGTGTGAGAACGGATGGTTCAGCTCGGGATCGGCCAGGCAGCGGACGTGATGGGCGGCAGCGAGAGCCAGGAACGCGGGCTCCCCGCCAGCGAATTCGTAGAGCGTCGGGCGCACGCCTTCAGCGTCGCACAGCGGTCTAGCCGTTTTCTGCGGCCCACCCCAGGATCTGCTCGGCTGTCCAGGCGGGGTCTTCGATCTGCGGGACGTGGCCGAGGTCGGAATGTACGACGAACGTCCAGTCGGGGCGGCGGGCGGCGACGGCGCGACCGGCGGCCACCGGGACCAAACGGTCACGCTCGCCGAAGAGCAGGAGCGTCGGCTGCTTGATGTCCATGATCGCCTCGATGTAGCGGCGAGGACGCGCCAGCACCCCAGCGATCGAACGGGCCGCCGCCAGGAAAGCCTTTTCGTTGCCACGGGTTCCGGCGCGTACGGCGGCCATCGCCTCGCTCTCGCGGATCAGCGCGGGATTCACCCGGCTCGGGTCGTGGCACACCAGGTTCAGCGTCTCGCCGATCAGATCGGCGGGCGGGGTGCGCCGGTTGCGGCGCTTCAGGATCTGCTCTCCGGCGATCGGCGTCGCCATCGTGAGGAAGGTCGCGACGAAGCGCGGATCGTTCGGAAAACGGTTGCGAGGCAAGGGAACTGCGGCATCCAGCAGCACCAGGCGTTCGACCATTTCGGGGTGACGCGCCGCCTCCAGGATGCTGAGCAGGCCGCCCATCGAATTGCCGATGAGGGTCACGGGTTTGTCGGTGATCGTGCCTAGGAACGCGTCGAGCAGTCGCCGGTTGCTGCGGATGTCTGAGCGCCGCCCTTCGGCCTCGGTGAGCCCGAAGCCCGCGAGATCCAACGCCACCACGTGGTAGCGGCTGGTCAGCAGCGGAGCCAGGGCCATCCAGTTCACCCACGAACCCCCGAGGCCGTGTACGCAGACGGCCATCGGCGCATCCGGCTTGCCGGCCGGCCCGCCGAAATCCACCCAATGCACAGGCCGGCCGTCGACCTCGAGGAACTGCGACGGCGGCCGGGTCAACGTCTGCTCGGACATGCCCGTCACGCTAGCTGGATGGGCTTTGAACCGCCGCTTCCGGCGCTCGGACCTTGGGCCTGACCTGGCACTGGCACCGAGAGCGAGAGCCCGAAATCGCCGGCTCCGTCGGTGAAAAACCGCTGCTGGACAAGCCCTGCCGCGGTCAGCTCAGCAGCGAGCGGTGCCTCGCGGAACTTGGTGGACACCTCGGTGCGCAGCTCTTCCCCGGCATCGAAAAGCACCGTGAGCTCCAGAGCCGGAATCGTCACGTCCATCGCGCGGCCGGCCCGAAGCCGCATCTCGATCCGCTCGTGGCCGGCGTCCCAAAGGGCGACGTGCTCGAACGCATCAGGATCGAAATCGGCACCAAGGTTCGCGTTGATGACACGCAGCACGTTGCGGTTGAACTCGGCGGTGACGCCCGCGGCGTCGTCATAGGCAGCGACAAGCCGACCGGTGTCCTTCACGAGATCGACGCCCAGCAGGAAGCAATCGCCCGCGCGCAGCGCTGCCCTGACGTCACGCAGGAAGGCGGCTCGCGGCTCGGGTTCGAGGTTGCCGATCGTGGAGCCGAGAAAGGCGATCATGCGCTTGCCCGAGCCGGTGTCGAGAAGCTGCGGCACGTGATGCTCGAAGTCGCCGACAACGCCCTCGACGGTCAGGCCGGGGTACTCGGCGGCGAGCAGCGCGCCTGCTTGCGAGAGCGTCGTCTCATCGACATCGAAGCCGACGTAGCCCTTGAGAGTGCCCGCTGAACGGAGCGCATCCAGCAGGAACCGGGTCTTCTCCGAGGTGCCGGAACCCAGCTCGACGAGCGTCTCTGCTTGGCTGAAGGCGGCGATCTCGCCGGCATGCGCAGCGAGGATCGAACGCTCGGTGCGGGTGGGGTAGTACTCGGCGAGCCGGGTGATCTCATCGAAGAGCTTGCTGCCGCGCTCGTCGTAAAACCACTTGGGGGGCAGGGTTTTTGGGCTCGCGGTCAGCCCGGCTCGCACGTCCGCCCGCAGGGCGCGCTCTAGGGTATCGGTCTCGAGATGGCGATGGATCGTCGGTTCGCTCTCGCTCACGCTGCTCCCAAATCGGTGACCGCCACCCCGTCAGGGGTTGCGGTGATCAGGCTGTGGTCGGGGATCTCCCGCCAGCCGGGGTCGTCGTCGTAAGGCTCGCTGGCCACCACGACCCCGTCACGGCTCACGAGGACGGAAAGGGTGTCGCCCCACGCGGTGGCGAGCAGCCGGTTGCCGTCGCCGGCCAGGATGTTCAAGCGCGCGGCCGGGTCACGCCTGCCGACTTCGGCGACGCGCGCGCCCAATTCCTCCGGCGCCTCCAGCAGGTAGGCGGCGAGGACGGCGCTGTCACAGACCGACTCGGCAGCCCTCCAGGCCGTATCGGGGAGCACGCTGCGGTCGATCCGGCCGTTGTGTGACAGCAGCCAGGGTCCGGACGCGAAGGGTGCGGCGGCGCTCTCATCCTGCGGCATGCCAACGGTGGCGCTGCGTACCGCGGCAAGGATCGCGGTCGAGCTGACATGCGGCGCGACCGACGCGAACGAGGGGTCACCCCAGAGCGGGCGCGCCGACCGCCACCGCGCGGGGACCATGATTTCCGGGGTCCACCAGCCCACGCCCCAGCCGTCGGCGTTCATCAATCCGTGCACCTGCCGGCGCGGCGCATACGACTGGTGCAGCAGGCCGTAGCCAGGCTCGACGAGCAGGGAGCTGAGCGTGCGAGCCGCGCCGAGCCACCCGACGTGGCGGCACATCAGGCGTCCCAGGCGAGACGGAGGCCGCTGAAGATCTGGCGGCGGATCGGCAGATCCCAGTTGCGGAACGAGGTCCGCACCGCCGCCGGGCCGGTGGCCCAGGAGCCGCCGCGCAGCACCCGGTAGTCGGGTCCGAAGAACGGTGCCGAGTAGTTGTCGTAGATCATCGGGCGGAAGCCGGGCCACGGACTGAGCGTCGATGACGTCCACTCCCAGACATCGCCGATCAGCTGCTCCACGCCGTAGGCAGAAGCGCCTTGCGGGTACGCGCCGGCGGGGGCCGGGCGAAGCGCCGCACCCCCGAGATTGGCGAGGTGGCCGGCGGGCGGCTGCTGACCCCACGGCCAGCTGCGGTGCGCCAGCTGATTCGGGACACCTGCCGCTGCCTTCTCCCACTCCTGCTCGGTCGGCAGCCGCGCTCCCGCCCAACGCGAAAATGCCTGCGCTTCATGGAAATCCACGTGCTGTACCGGCTCACCCTGCGGCACCGGCTCCTCGCTGCTGAAACGCCGGCGGGTCCAGCCGCCGGCACCATCCGGTGACCAGAACAGCGGCGCCTGCAGCTGGTTTAGGGTGCGGTGAGCCCAGCCGTCATCGCCCCACCAGCGGGCCTCGGCGTAGCCCCCGTCGGCGATGAACTCCAGCCATTCGGCGTTGGTGACCGGCACGCGTCCGAGCCGGAATGCGCCCATGGCGACGGCGTGGCGCGGGCGCTCGTTGTCCAGCGAACTGAGCTCGTGCTCGGCATCGGCGCCGATCAGCGCCGGTCCCTCGGCGATCAGGACGGCATCGGCGATCCCCCCGCGTACCGCGCGTCCGGTCGGTAGTTCGGTGCCGGTCAAGAGCGCGGCGCCGGAGCGCAACTGGTGGGTCGCGAGCATGGTCTCGATGTGCTGGAGCTCGTGCTGGGCCACCAGCGACGCGACGAACGCCCCGCCGCGCGGCCCCCGATCAGCGGCCAGCGCGTCGTTTCCCGTCAGCAGCTCACCGACGCGTCCACGAACGCGGCGCAGATGCTCGCGCGCGGCGGCGGCATCGAGCAGCGGAAGCTCGATCCGGCTGGCTCTCGGATGGCGGAAAGCGTCATACAGCGCAGCGATTTCGGGCCGGAAGACCGGCTCCGAGGCAGTCCCGGTCCAGGGGACTTCCTGCAGCAGGAAGTGCTCCTCCTGCTGGCCGATGTGCGCAAGGTCCCAGACGAGCGGGCTCATCAGCGGCGAGTGCTGGCGGGTCAGCTCGGCCTCGTCGAAGGCGGTCAGCGCCAGCGTGCGTTCGCGGGCAGCCTCCAGCTCGCGCAGCGCCTGCACGGTGTCGGTGGTTGCGGTCGCCGAGATCAACTCAGCTCCGCCGCGGTCAGGCACGCGAGCGGCCCGTCGCGGCGGGCCCGCTCGAGGACGAGATCGGCGGGGGTGCGTCCCGAATCGAGCAGGGCGGCCCAGTCCTCGACCGCGGGACGCAGCGGCCCGGGCACCGCCGGCAAGGCCGCCTGCACCACGCCGCGGGCGGCGGCGCCGAGCTCCGGGTCAGTGATCCCGAGCCGGGCGGCGTCGGCGTTGCGGCGGTGCGTCGGCTCGACCGCCTCGGCAGCGCGGTCGGCGGCGACCGGGTCATCGAGGACGGCAACGGTGAGCGCGGCCAGCCCCGGCCAGTAGCGCGCGGGAACGGTGTCGAGCAGGCGGAGCTCGAGGAACCCGCGCAAGCGCAGAGGCGGGAAGAGCGTCGTCGCATGCAGGTCGAGATCGGCCAGCGTGGGACGGCGATTGCCGAGCGGGCGCTCGCCGGTCAGCCAGCTCACCAGGGGGACGCGCTCGCGTACCGGGCTGCGCCGGCCGGTCGCGGGGTCGCGCAGCAACATGACCGGAGCCGCCAGGGCGAACGACGCCCAGGCGCCCGCCGGATCGCCGCGGCCGACGAACGGCGAACATCGGCTCGGGTCGAGCCGCTGCCACATGGCGGCGCGCTCCGAGCGCACACCGCGGTCCTTGCCCCGGACCAGCGGGCTGCTGGCGGACAGTGCGAGCAGCGCGGGGGAGAGCCGATGGATCTGCGCGACGCGCTCGGCCCATCCGTGCTCCGGCCCGGCCTCGACGTTGATCTGCAGCGACGCGCTGGAGCACATCATCGTCGCCGCATCGGCCGCGTAGCCGGCCGAGGCGAAGTACGTCGCCATCGCGCCGTAGCGATCGCCGGGGTGGATGCGGACCGGGCCGCGGGCGGGATCGGTGCCCGTCGCCACGAGCCCGAGCCCGGCGTCGGCCAGCGCGGGCTGCAAGGCAGCGTCATCGCCGCTGAGGGCCTCGATGGCCGCGGCCACGCCCTTGGCCGGCGGGGTCGAGAGCTCGACCTGGCCGCCGGGCTCCATCGTGATCGTGCTGCCGTTGGGCAGGGCCACCCCGTCCAGCGCCGAATGCAGCCGCCGCCAGGAGACGACGGAGGCCGGCTGGGCGCGATCAACCACGTGACGCTCGAGCTCGAGCCCCACCGTGCCGATCGGGCGAGCCGTAAAGGCCTGCTCGACGAGATGGCCGCGCGCGCGCTCGGCGTCGCAGGGGATTTCCAGATCGGCTAGCGCTTGGATGCCCATAGCAGGCCCCTCCAGGTCCGGACCGGTCCCTTCGGGACCGCGGGTCGGTGCGGGGCCGGCATCCCTGGGGCGCCGTCCTCATCTCCACCTTGTGACACGGTTGTCACGAGTGCAAGTCATTAGCGCTCGCTATTCCGTTACAGCTGGGCTACCCCGATGCGGGCGCAGGAAGCGTCGCGTACGGCTGGTTTGCCAATGCGGCGTTCAATGTTCGCCCCCAGGCCAATGCTGGGATGTCGCCGCCGAAGACCTCGCCGTAGTAGCGGCCGCCGGCGTACACGTTGATCAGCGGGTTGGCGACGGGCGCCTGGATGTTGCCCGCCTCGACAGCCGCCGCGAGCTGCGGCGTGTAGCCGACGAACCAGGCGCTGTTGTAGCCGTCGGTGGTGCCGGTCTTGCCTGCCGCCGGACGGCCGTAGAGAGAGGCGTTGGGGTAGCCGGTGCCGTGGGTGATGACGCCCTCGAGCACGCTCGTGACCTCGTCGGCCACCGATGCGGGGATGACTTGCTGGCAGGCCGGCGGTGTGGTGAGCGTGACGGCCTTGCCGTCGGGTGTGGTCGCCGAGAGGGCTCCGCGGGGATCGCAGCGCATCCCGTGCGCGGCCAGTGTGGCGTACGCCGTCGCCATGTCCAGCGGGCTGACGACGTACGCGCCGATCGTCAGCGAGCCACTGTTGGGCCCGACGGAGGACAGCCGCTTGGCCGGGATGCCGAGGCGGACCGCCATGTCAGCGACGTTCTGGACGCCGACCTTCTCCTCGAGCTGGATGAAGTACGTGTTGACCGAGTTCCAGGTCGCTTGTGTCAGGTCGTAGTCGGCCGCCTCGGCGGGGTCGGCGTTGGAGAAACCGTTGCTGCAGCCGAGCTCCGGCGTACGGCCGCTGCCGCTTCCGATGTGGTAGATCGGCGAGACATAGCAGGCGGGCGCGTAGAACGACGTCGACAGCGGCAGGCCCTGCGCGAGCGCCGCCGTCAGCGTGAAGACCTTGAACGTCGAGCCCGGCTGCAGAGCGGCGGTCGTCAAAACCGGGATGGTGGTCTCGCCGGGGCCGGTG
>DATAVO010000016.1:0-25212 GCA_036267695.1 Frankiaceae bacterium | reverse complement strand
CCCTGGCAGGTGTTCGGCGCCGGCCGGCGCGACGACGGTCACTGGGCGCTGCCGGAGCTCGCGGTTGAACTCGCTTCGCCCGACGCTGCACTGCATATCGGCCCGCAGTTCATCCTTCTCGAGACGGCCGCACTCGATCTCGCGTCGACCATGGCCGGCACCGACAAGCTCCAGGGCATCTCCTCGCACGTCATGTTCATGGCCCGCGGCAAGAACGGACCGTTCCGCGCCGAGGGCGAGGCGTTCCAGGGCACCGACGGCACGGTTGGGGCCCGCCTCACGCTGATCGACGAGGGTGCGGGAGAACGCGTCATCAGCACGGGTTCGTACGCGTTCCGGGTCGTGGCCTGATGGAGATGTGGGAACTGGTCGCCCGCGAGCGCATCCGTGACTCGATGGCGCTCTACAACTGGTCCGGCGACGCGTACCGGCTCGAAGACCTCACACGCGCCTTCACCGAGGACGGCGAGCTCGAGGTACGCGGTGAGACGCCCTACAAGGGTCGCGCTGCGATCATGGAATTCCTCGGTGGTATAAGGGGTTCTGGCTCCAGCGAAGATGCGCGGGATGCCCTGAAGACCGCGGCGGCAGCGTCAGGGATCAAGCGCATCGTGCGGCACAACATCGCCAACCTCCGCTTCGTCGAGCTCACCCCCACGCAAGCCAAAGTCTCCTGCTACTTCACGGTTTTCACCGAGATCGGGCTCGACCATTACGGCCGCTACCGCGACACGTTCGTTCCGGAGGGGGAGCAGTGGCTCCTTCGCCACCGTTTCGTCTCGACCGACTGGCGAGCCGAAGGATCGACGATGGCGTCAGCGGATTCGGTGAAGTGACGCCACCGTCGACTCCTCGGACACTGCAAGATCCTCAGTATCCGTAGGCCAATTGGCGACGCTTTGCATACGTACGACGCCAGGACGCCATGTACATCCACGTCATGATCTTCGGTGCGGCGGCCATGGCCCCGGCGATCTCTTGCTCGTTCATGTGGTCGAACATGTCGCTAACCGCGGCGATGAGTGGATCGATCTGCGCATGTTCGGATTCAAGGGCATCGAGCGCGACGGCGGCCGCTGGGTCGCGGCGGCGCAGCAGCGGCCAGATACGCGCATCCTCACCGCGGTGATGGTGCGCAAGGCTGCGCACCACGGTGCCGATCTGCGCCTCGATCGCGTCAGCCCGCGGGCCGTACACCGGCGCTGATGAGGCGGCGACGGCGAGGCGTCCGAACTCGCGGCGGAACGCGCGGTGGGCGAGCAGGAAGAGCTTCAGATCGGGCTCGTGGATTGGTTCGTCGAGCAATTCGGCGGGGATCGTGAGGCCGTGGGTGGTGGGTGCTGCGGCGTACATCGCGGGCTCCTGACGGGTGCGGCTGGTGTGTCGTGTACACCGTCACGCAGGCCGTCAGCGAACGACTTGTGGCTTACTAGTGGCCGCCGGGGCGGACGGTCCGCGCTGCTCAGGGACCAGAGCCTGGGTGCGTTCGGCCCACCAGAGCAGGCCTGCCTCCCGGCAGTCCGCCGCCGCGCGAAGGCGGTGCGCCTCACCGGCTTCGGCATCGCCGATCCGGTACGCCAGCTCCGCCAGGTGATAGTCGACGGGCCCCAGCACCAGCGCGTTGCCGCCGACGGCGAACCAGCCGGAGTAGGGCAGCAACTGCTCGTAGCACCAGTGCATACGCCCCGGGTGACCGGCCGCCACGGCAGCCTGCGCGGCGACCGCCAACAGTGGAAGCTGCGACCAGTCGTGAAGAACCGGAGGGTTCTCGGCATCGATGAGCGCCCGTGCCTCGCCGACCTGGCCGCTTTCGGCGAGCGACCACACTCGTACCGAATGGGCGAAAAGCGGGCTCGCGATGTCGAGCGCGCCGAGCTTGCGGGCGATGGAATTCCAAGCTCCGCGGGTGATGTCCAGCATCGCCGCGACCACCTCGGTGAGTGGTTCGGTGCCGAACAGGCCAAGCGCCTGCTGCTCGGTCAGCGAGTGCGCGAACGCCTCCTCGGCCTCGTCCACCCGTCCGTCGGCCAGTAGCCGCATCGCCTGCCAGACGTGGTGGATCGCCGCAGCGGGCCGTAGCGAGAGGCGTCGCAGCAGCGGTTCACAGGCGGCAGCGGCATCGTCGGCGCCGCGAATGTCGAACAGCTGCAGGCGATACATGGCCAGTACCTCGTGGCCGAGCAACTCGAACGCGGGCATGCCCTCCTGCGCGCCGAGGTCCACGAGCTCCTGCCCGAGTGCCACCAGCTCGGCAGCGAACCGCGGCTGATTGACGGCGTGATAGCGGTGGGTCAAGGCGACGGCGAGCAGCCGCGGATCGCCGAGCCGGCGGGCCATCTCGACGGACTCCCGGCTCAGCTCGTCGCAGCGCGGGTCGTCCGTACCGTCATACAGTTCGGCCGCAAGCGTCCCTAATATCCGGCAGCGCAGCTCGCTGTCGCCGGAGGCGAGCCCGGGGAGCGCGCGTTCGGTGCGCAGCGCGATGTCGAGATCGACCTCGGCGTAGCTGTGCAGGGTCCACGCGGCGGGCGCGTCCATAGCGACAAGTGCGCGCAACGGCAGGTCAGGATCGTCGGTCAGGTCCGCTGCGCGGATCGCGGCGGCCCGGGTCTCCCGCGCGGCGATCCACTCGCCGGCGTCCAGCTGAGCACGTACCAGATCGAGCTGCAGCGCGACGATCGCGGCCCAGTCCGGCTCGGCGTCCGCGCGGGCAAGATCGACAGCCTTCGTGAACCATCCGGCCGCGTCATCGAATGCCAGCCGCTGCCGCGCGGAAATGCCTGCAGCGTAAGCAAACTGGGCGGCCCGCCGCCTCTCCGAAGGGCCGGCCGCCAGCGCGTGGTAGGCGATCGCCGATGCGGAGCCCCCACGTGCCTCGAGTGCCTGCGATGCCCGCGCATGTATGCGGGTGCGCCGCATCGGCGGCAGGTCGGACTCGAGAGTCTCGCGTACGAGATCGTGAGCGAAGCGCAGCTGCCCTTGCCCGCTCTCGATCAAGACCCCTTGCACTGTCGCGAGATCGAGCCCATCGAGCACCTGTTCTTCCGGCTCGAACGTCACTGCCGAAAGCAACTCCGGGTCGACGTCACGGCCGAGGACCGCGGCCGTCGCCAGCAACGAGCGGGTCTCGTCGGGCAAGCGGCCGAGCCTGCGCTGCAACACGTCCCGGACCGTCGGCGGGACCCCGGCAAGCAGCGCCTCGGCCGCATCCGCTCCGACGGTCGCGGCGAGCTTGACACTTTCTTGCAGCAGAAAGGGATTTCCTGCCGTCCGAGCGGCGAGCTGCGCGACCTGCGAGGCATCGAGCGCCAACCCGAGAGTCGCCGAGAGTTCCGCGATGGCGCCGCCGTCGAGGCCGTCGAGTGACAGCCGGAGCGCACCGTCGCGACCGAGCCGGCCCAGCGCGTCATCAAGGAAGGGGTTCTCCTCGCCGGTGCGCAGCGTCGCGAGCACGAGCATGCGACCGCCGCGGCGCAGCGCGACGATGTCCAGCAGGAGCCGCAGCGACGCGGCATCGGCCCACTGCAAGTCGTCGAGGACGATCAGCAACGGCTCTTTCGCCGTTGCGTGCGCGAGATGCCGCGCGACAGCGTCGTGCTGGCGAAACCTTGCCTCGGCGCCGTCGGACGATGCGGCCGACGGCGCTGTCTCGGTGCCGAGCAGATTGGCGAATCGCATGGCGATGTCAGGCGCTGCGGGAAACGCACTCACCAAAGGCGCGAGCAGCTGCTGCCACGGCCACAGTGCCGGCACGCCTTCTGCTTCGGGGCAGCGTCCCCACGCGATGCGCCAGCCTCCGGTCCGCAGACGTTCGCTGACCGACTCGGCCAGGAACGTCTTGCCGATTCCCGACTCACCGCTGACGATCGCGATCCGCACCCCACCCGACAGCGCCTCGCCGGCTGCGGCGAGCAAGGCCTGCACGGGGGCGGCCCGGCCGATGGGGTCGTTGCCCGCAACGGCTTCCGGCGCAGGTAGCGGCTCCTGCCGGGAAGGGATCGCCGCCGTCGACCTGCTTTCGCGGGGCGCACTCCAGTCGAGCTCGGGAGCCTGCGCGAGCACCTGGCGTTCGAGCAGCGCAGCCGCGGGCGTCGGATCCAGGCCGAGCTCGCCGGCCAGCAATTCCCGTGACCGGCGCAGCACGTCGAGCGCCTCGGCTTGCCGATCGGTGCGATACAGCGCCAGCGCCAACAGCCGCCACGGTCCCTCGCGAAGCGGATGCTCGCGCGCCAGCGTCTCCAGCGTCGGAACCGCCTGCGCCGACTCGCCGGCGGCGAGTGCCGCAGCCATCCGGTGTTCGCGGGCCACCAGCCGCCACTCCGCCAGCCGCGCCACCTCCGGCGCCGCCCACTGCTCGTCAGCGAAGTCGGCGTACGCCTCGCCTCGCCAGAGCGCCAGGGCCGCATCGAGCACCGCCCCAGCCTCCACCGGTCGTCCCTCCGCCAGCAGCCTGCTGCCCTCTGCGGCCTGGCGTTCGAAATCGCGAGCGTCGACCTCGTCACCCTCACCGACCTGCAAGGCGTAGCCGGGCGCAGAGCTCACGAGAAGCCGGGCGGGGGAGCGGGGAGCGCGATCGGGCTCGAGCGTGCGGCGCAGGTTGGAGACGAAGGCCTGCAGCGAACCCACGGCGCGCGGCGGCGGCTCGCCGTTCCACAGGTCCTCGAGGAGGCGGTCGACAGAAACGACGTCGCCGCCCGCGATCAGGAGCCGGGCCAGCACGGAGCGCTGGCGCGGGCCGCCCAGCTCGAGCGGGCCAGACGCCCCCTGCGCTGCCAGTGATCCCAGCACCCGGAACTTCATCGGACCTCCCCGGGTCCGAGTTTGAAGGTTCTGGGCCGCCGGCGGGCGCCGTTTTGGGCAACGTCAGCACAAGGCTGGCTTGCTTTGGTGGTCGTCGTCAGGCTGCATAACCGCTGGCAGGGCTACTTCAGCGGCCAGCACCATAAGATCGGGGCCACGCCGCGGGGCGTAGCGTAGTGGCTAGCGCGCCTGCTTTGGGAGCAGGAGATCGGGAGTTCGAATCTCCCCGCCCCGACTGCCTGTTTGTAAGTACCAGCCGCCATTCCCGTCCCGTCCCACTGCTATGGAGAGCTGCGCCGCTGTGAAGGCCACCAAAGAAGCCCTGAGCCCCACCCGAGTCAAGGTCACGATCGAGGTTCCTTTCGACGAGCTCTCTGAAGACCTGGCGGCGGCTTACAAGCGGATCAGCCGCCAGATCAAGGTGCCGGGCTTCCGTCCGGGCAAGGTGCCGGCGCGCATCGTCGACCAGCGGATCGGCCGCGGCTATGTGCTCAACGAAGCTCTTCCCGGGGCGCTTGACCGCTTCTACGGCCAGGCGCTGGAGCAGGAGCAGATCGCCGCGATCGCCTCTCCCGAAGACGTCGACGTCAAGGAATTCAACGACGGCGAGCAGCTGGTGTTCACCGCCGAGGTCGACGTACGCCCCGAGGTCACCCTCCCCGAGCTCGATGGCATCGAGATCACCGTCGACGACATCAAGGTCAGCGACGAGGACGTCGACGAGCAGCTGCAGAGCCTGCGCGACCGTTTCGCCACGCTGCAGCCGGTCGAGCGGCCCGTCGCCGACGGCGATTACCTCACCATTGACCTGTCGGCGACCATCGACGGCGAGCTCGTCCCCGACTCGGAGTCGAAGGGAATGTCCTACCTCGTCGGCTCGGAGAACTTGATTCCGGGAATGGATGAAGCGGTCACCGGCGCGAGTGAGGGCGACGAGCGCAGCTTCCCGACCGAGCTGAAGATGGGTGACCTCGCCGGCCAGACGGCCGAGGTCCTGGTCAAGGTCATCAGCGTCAAGGAGAAGGAGCTTCCCGAGCTCGACGACGATTTCGCCACCACCGCAAGCGAGTTCGACACCCTCGATGAGCTCAAGGCCGACATCAGTGAGCGCCTTAGCCGCGTCCGTCGCTACGAGCAGGGCGCGCAGGCTCGCGACAAGCTCATCGAGAAGCTGAACGAGATGGTCGACGTGCCGCTGCCGGAATCGGCCGTCAAGGCCGAGGTCGATGCCCGCGAGCACAACCTGAGCCACCAGCTCGAGCGCATCGGCGTCAACAAGGCGGTCTACCTCGAGACCGAAGGCAAGACCGAGGAAGAGTTCGACGCCGAGGTCCGGGAGACGTCGGAAACCGCCGTGAAGTCCCAGCTCGTTCTCGACGCGCTCGCCGAGAAGGAGGAGCTCACCGTCGAGCAGGAAGAGCTCACCGAGCACCTCGTACGCCGCGCCCAGCAGTCCGGTGTCGCGCCGCAGGAGTTCGCGAACCAGATCATGCAGAGCGGCCAGATCGGCGTCATCTTCTCCGAGGTGCGCCGCGGCAAGGCGCTGGCTCAGCTGCTCGAGCGCATCAAGATCACTGACGAGTCGGGCAACGAAGTCGATCTCTCAGCCCTGGACGACGACGAAGCCGCCGAGGCCGCGGAAGCGCTCGACGAGCTCGAGGTCGACGACCTCGAAGAGGACGAGCTCGATGACAGCCTTGACGACGACGCTGATGACGCTGACGACGAGGACCCCGAGCAGCCCCACGAGCACCCGCGCGAGGAGCAATACGTGCCCGAGGTCAAGGAGTAGTCGGCTCGCGTAAGCCTGACAGCATGCCCTGGCGTGCTCAGAGGCTTAATCGGCCACATTCACCTTCGGCGCTCTGCCGCTATCCGCCTTCGGCGCTCTGCCGCTATCCGCCTTCGGCACGATTTCACTATCCGCCTTCGGCGCTCTGCCGCTATCCGCCTTCGGCGAAATGACCTGTTCGGCGGCACCGTGGATGCCGAAGGCGTGGTTAGGGTCATCGACAGGTGATCGCACCAACACCCGGCCTGGCCGGGCCCCAACCGAAGGAGCGGCATGAGCGAGCTCGTGGTGCCCACCCTGACGCCAAGCTTCCGTGGTCCCGGACCCGGTGCTCCAACCCTGGATGACCGTGTCTACGACCGGCTCCTGCGCGAGCGGATCATCTTCCTCGGCAGCGTCGTCGAAGACACCATTGCCAATGCGATCTGCGCGCAGCTGCTGCTGCTGGCCGCAGAAGACGAGAACCGTGACGTCTCGCTGTACATCAACTCGCCGGGCGGCTCCGTCACGGCAGGTATGGCGATCTACGACACGATGGAGTTCATCCCCAACGATGTCTCCACCGTCGCCATCGGCCTGGCCGCCAGCATGGGGCAGTTCCTGCTCTGCGCCGGCACCAAGGGCAAGCGCTACGCCACCCCGCACGCGCGGATCATGATGCACCAGCCCTCGGGCGGCATCGGTGGTACGGCTGCTGACATCGCCATCCAGGCCGAGCAGATGATCCACACCCGCCGGGTGCTGCAGGACCGCATCGCGTTCCACACCGGACAGACGATCGACCGCATCGAAGAGGATTCCGATCGTGACCGCTGGTTCACCGCGGACGAAGCGGCGGAGTATGGCTTCATAGACCGCGTCGTGGCCAAGGCCGCTCAGGTGCCCAGCGCCGGCCCGGTCAGTTAAGAGGAGACGCAGATGACTGATCTCAAACTGCCGATGACGGCTGCAGAGGCGATGCGGTCTCAGACCGCGCGGTACGTCCTGCCCAACATCATCGAGCGCACCAGCCGCGGCGAGTACGGCATGGACCCGTACTCCAAGCTGCTGAAGGAGCGCATCGTCTTCCTCGGCGTCCAGATCGATGACGTCTCGGCCAACGACGTGATGGCGCAGCTGCTCTACCTGGAGTCCGAGGATCCCGACCGCGACATCAACATCTACATCAACTCGCCCGGCGGCTCGTTCACCGCGCTCACCGCGATCTACGACACGATGCAGTACATCCGCCCCGACATCTCGACGGTCTGCCTGGGCCAGGCGGCCAGCGCCGCCGCGGTCCTGCTCGCCGCCGGCACCAAGGGCAAGCGCTTCGCGGTGCCTAACGCCCGGATCCTGATCCACCAGCCGTCCGGCTCGGGTGAGGGGCAGTCGTCCGACATCGAGATCCAGGCGAACGAGATCATGCGGATGCGCGCGCTGTTGGAGCGCATGCTGGCCGACCACACCGGGCGCACCGAGGAGCAGGTCCGCAAGGACATCAACCGCGACAAGATCCTCACCGCTGCCGAGGCGGTCGACTACGGACTCATCGACGAGGTTCTCAAGTCGCGTAAGACATCTGCACTACGCGCGGCGGGTTGAGCCGCCGATAACTCACTCGTGGGACGATGCTCGGGGTAGCGTCACGTGCCAGATTGGGCACAAAAGCACTATCAACGAAGCTCCGCACGTCGCACCATGGAGTGGCTGTTCGCTCGTGAGAATTGCTGTACTCGCTGAACCCGCTGTACTCGACGTTGAACTGACATTGACCAGCATCCGGGCCGCTGCATCAGCCCGCACGACAGTCAGGGGAGTGGCCGGTGGCCCGCATCGGTGACGGCGGTGACCTGCTGAAATGCTCGTTCTGCGGCAAGTCGCAGAAGCAGGTCAAGAAGCTGATAGCTGGGCCAGGCGTCTACATCTGCGACGAATGCATCGATCTGTGTAACGAGATCATCGAAGAGGAGCTTTCGGAGTCTTCGGAGCTCAAGTGGGACGATCTGCCCAAGCCCAAGGAGATCTACGAGTTCCTGGACTCCTACGTCGTCGGGCAGGAAACGGCGAAGAAGACCCTCTCGGTCGCCGTCTACAACCACTACAAGCGGGTGCAGGCCGGCGCGACCGACGGCAAGTCCGAGGTCGAGCTCGCCAAGAGCAACATCTTGCTGCTCGGCCCCACCGGCTGCGGCAAGACGCTGCTCGCTCAGACGCTCGCCCGGATGCTCAACGTCCCGTTCGCGATCGCTGACGCCACAGCCCTGACCGAAGCCGGATACGTCGGCGAGGACGTCGAGAACATCCTGCTCAAGCTCATCCAGGCCGCCGACTATGACGTCAAGAAGGCCGAAACCGGGATCATCTACATCGACGAGGTCGACAAGATCGCCCGCAAGTCGGAGAACCCGTCGATCACCCGTGACGTGTCCGGCGAAGGCGTCCAGCAGGCGCTGCTGAAGATCCTCGAAGGCACCACCGCGAGCGTCCCGCCGCAGGGTGGCCGCAAGCATCCGCACCAGGAATTCATCCAGATCGACACCACGAATGTGCTGTTCATCTGTGGTGGTGCGTTCGCCGGTCTCGACAAGGTCATCGAGGGCCGCATCGGCAAGAAGGCGCTGGGCTTCCGCGCCGTTCTGGCCAGCAAGTACGACCTGGACCGCTCCGACGTCTTCACCGATGTCATGCCCGAAGATCTGCTGAAGTTCGGCATGATCCCCGAGTTCATCGGCCGCCTGCCGGTGATCACGAGCGTCAACAGCCTCGACCGTGACGCATTGATCCAGATCCTGACCGAGCCGAAGAACGCGCTGGTACGCCAGTACCGCCGGCTCTTCGAGCTGGACGGGGTCGACCTCGACTTCTCCGACGACGCCATGGAAGCCATCGCTGACCAGGCGATCCTTCGCGGCACCGGCGCCCGTGGCCTGCGGGCGATCATGGAAGAGGTGCTGCTCTCGGTGATGTATGACATCCCGAGCCGCAAGGACGTCGCCAAGGTCGTCGTCACGCGCGAGACCGTCCTCGAGCATGTGAACCCGACGATCGTCCCGCGCGAGGTCGCCGCCAAGCGCGAGCGCCGCGAGAAGTCCGCCTGACTTGAGCTTCTGGTCGCTTTCGCCGCCCGGAAGCGACCAGTTCCGCAAGCGCCGGGCTCAGCTCTCCCGGTAACCGGCCAGCTGGCGTACTGACGCGACAAGGCGGCCCGTCTCGTCCCAGAGGTTGCACGTCTCATCCAGCCAGCCGCCGGCGACGACCTGGGCGCTCTGCTCGGCAATCAGCCAGCCCGGTGCCGGCAAGGCGCGGATATGCGCGTCGAGGGTCACGGTCGGCACCCAGCCGCGCAGGCCGAGGTCGAACGTGACCGGCGGGGGAGCGTCACCCGCGATGAGCAGCCAGTACGGGTCGATCGGACCGCCATCGGCGCGCCGGATCCAGCCGCGCACGACCCCCTGCCCCGACGGCTCCTTGTGCATCCAGCCAGCCGTCGCCGGGTCGAGCCGCATGTCGAGGTGCAGTGCGGGACCGATCTTGCCGCCGCGCGGGGTCTCGGAGGTGGAGCGCCCGCACTCGTCGGGCGGGGGCAGCGTCGGCGGACCTGCCGTCGCGCTGACGTAGCGCGGCTCCTCATCCGGCAGCGTTCCCGCGGTGATCAGCACTTCGGCCCGGGGGTTGCCCTCCTGGCTGAGCCGGGCGCGCAGGAAACCGACGCGGCGGCCCGACCGAAGATGGTCGATCTCGACGTCAGCCGGCCCCGGATCGGGTGCTGACGCGAAATGCGCGCTGACCCCGAGCGGGTGCGGGTAGTCGCCGCCGTCGAGAGCGGCGGTGACGACCTGGGCGAGCAGGTAGCCGCCGTGGATCTTGTCGCCGATCGACCAGGAAGGGTCGAGTTCGATAGTCGTACCGGTCACCGGTGTCACGTTATGCGCACGTGATGCGGCCCCGGGCGGTTGCCCGGGGCCGCATGACGTGATGTGAAGAACTAGCCGAACTGCGCTGCTCAGTGCTCGGCGTACGCCCGCATCTCGCGGGTGAGGATCTCGGTGATCTGGGTCTTGGGCGAGCCCTCGACTACCAGCACACCGATGGTGCTCGCGCCGCGCCAGGCGCACCAGGACGCCGCGTCGGGACCGCTCTGTCCGCCGCAGGTCATCTGGCCGCCCGCGGCACCCGGCTGAGCGACGTGCGGTGCGACCGCGACGTTGCCGGCGTCCGGCTTGGCCGAGAAGGTGACCAGCGAGGCGTAGTCAGCGGCCAGCTTGGCCGTGCCCGGGTGGAAGGAGAACGCCACGATGCCAGGGTGGCCGGAGGCGTAGCTGGCGAAGCTCAGCGTCTTGGCAGCGGTCGCGTTCCACTTCTTGGCGTCGGCCAGGACGCTGGCGCGCAGAGCGGCCGAACTGGCAGCCGGTTGAAGCTTGAGGCCGGCGATGTTGCTCGGGAAGTCATACTTCGGCGCCGGCGCCGTCACGGGGACGATGGGTGTGTTCGCCGTGGTGGAGGACGACTTCTTGCTCAGCTGGGTGTAGCCGAAGTAGCCACCACCAGCAAGAACGGCGACCAGAGCGACGGCGAGCAGACGCTTGTCCGGGCCCTTGCGGCCGGTCCGGCGCTTGCCGGGCTCGGCCAGCAGGCCCTGGTCGTCCTGCTCGGGAGGCAGCGGGGGGAGCGCGGCAGAGTCGGCCGGCGCGAAGACGGGCGGCGGGAAGCCGGGCTGGGGCTGCGCGGTCGGCTGCCAGGCAGGAGCCTCAGCAGGCGGCGGCGGGTAAGCCGCAGGTGCGAACGCCTCGGTGGCCGGGGCAGGAGCGCTGAACTGCGCCGCGGCCGGCAGCGTCGCGAAGTCGTGGAGGCTGTTGAAGTCGCCGTCGCCGAACTGCTGCGGGTCGACGTAGGTGGCCGGAGCCGCCCCGTAGACCGGTGCGCCCTGCGGGGGAGCGGGTTGCTCGTAGTTCCACGCGGGCGGCGCCAACGTCGCCTCCGCGGGAGCCTCGGCGCGAGGCCCTGGGACCTGCGCGGCCTGCGGCGGGTCGAACGGCTCGCCGGGCAGAACGGTGCGTGATGCCTGCGCCTGAGCCGAACCAGGTGCGCCGGACTGCTGCTCCACGGGGGACCTCCTTGGGCGTGCCGGCAGGACGCCGGCCTATCTGAACTCCTGACACGCCATCGGCACCTGGGCCGTATGGCTGAACCCTTGAGCCATCCGGATCACGTCACGAGTGCCGGAGCGGCCCCGTTCGCCCGCCTCGTCCGCCCTGACAGACTGTGCTGGTGGCTGCCAATCGCTGGGGCATGACGGTGCCTTTCAACAACGTTCCGCTCGCCGAGCACGCCGACCTTTTTCGGGAGCTGGCTGACCTGGGCTACACCGACGCCTGGTCGAGCGAGGTGGACGGCACCGACGGCTTCACGCCACTGGCGCTCGCCGCCGCCTGGGCGCCGAAGCTGCGCCTCGGAAACGCGATCATCCCGGCCTACCTTCGCGGACCCGCTCTGCTCGCGCAGACGGTCGCGACGATGGCGGAGACGGCGCCCGGCAGGTTTTCACTCGGGCTCGGGACCAGCAGCAACGTCATCGTCGAGCGCTGGAACGGCATACCGTTCGACAAGCCGTATGCCCGGGTTCGTGACACCCTGCGCTTCCTGCGCGCCGCCCTGGCGGGGGAAAAAGTCACCGAGACCTACGAGACGTTTGCGGTGAAGGGTTTCCGGCTCTCGCGCCCGCCGGAGCAGGTGCCGCCGCTGCTGCTCGCGGCGTTGCGCCCCGGGATGCTGCGGCTGGCCGGCCGTGAAGCCGACGGCGTCATCTTGAACTGGCTCTCGGTGAACGACGTCCCGACCGTCCTGCGCCACGTCGCCGAGGGAGTCGCGGCAGGCGAAAGAGATGCCGGGGCGAGCCCCGAAAGAGATGTGGTCGCCCGGATCTTCGTGCTGCCGTCCGAGGACGAGGCGTATGTCCGCGAGGTCGGGCGGCGGATGATCGCGTCGTACGTGACCGTGCCGGTGTACACGGCCTTTCACCAGTGGCTCGGCCGGGGCGAGATGATTGCCCCGTTGCTGGAGAAGTGGGCGGCCGGAGACCGCAAGGGCGCGCTGGAGACGATTCCCGACGAGCTCGTCGACGACCTGATCGTGCACGGCTCGCCCAAGGAGTGCCGCGAGCACCTCGAGCGCTACGTGGCGGCCGGGATCAAGACGCCGGTGATGGCACTGATTCCCGCCGACTACGAGCTGTCAGACATGCTTCGCGAGCTCGCACCCGCCTGAGGAAGTGCCCCGGCGTCCTGCCGGGCTTGATCTCTAGACTCGGCACCATGGCCACGGATCCCTCACGTCCGGTGATCGAACTGCCACCGCAGTACGACCCGAGCGTCGTCGAGGCCCCGGGGTATCAGCGGTGGCTCGATGCGGAGGCGTTCACCGCCGGCCGCCCCGATCGGGCTGATCGGCCGCCGTTCTCACTCGTCATCCCGCCGCCCAACGTGACGGGTTCGCTGCACGTCGGCCACGCGTTCGAGCATGTGCTCATGGACGCGCTCACCCGGCTCAAGCGGATGCAGCAGTACGACGTGCTGTGGCTGCCCGGCATGGATCATGCGGGCATCGCCACCCAGAACGCGGTGGAGCGCGCGCTCGCGAAAGAAGGGCTGAGCCGCCACGACCTCGGCCGTGAGGCGTTCGTCGAGCGCGTTTGGAAGTGGAAGGCCGAGTACGGCGGGCAGATCCTGGGTCAGATGCGCCGCCTCGGTGACGGGGTCGATTGGTCACGCGAGCGCTTCACCATGGACGAGGGCCTCTCGCGGGCGGTCCGCACCGTCTTCAAGCAGCTCTTCGACCAGGACCTGATCTACCGCGCCGAGCGGATCATCAACTGGTGCCCGCGAGACCGCACGGCGCTCTCGGACATCGAGGTCGACCACCGCGAGATCGAGGGCGAGCTCGTCACGATCCAATACGGCCCGCTCACGGTCGCGACGACCCGGGCCGAGACGATGCTCGGTGACACCGCCGTTGCGGTGCATCCGGACGACGAGCGCTACCGCCACCTGATCGGGACGATGGTGCCGCTGCCGCTCACCGGCCGGGAGATTCCGGTGGTGGCCGACGAGCACGTCGACCCGGCGTTCGGCACCGGCGCGGTGAAGGTGACCCCGGCGCACGACCCGAACGACTTCGAGATCGGCCAGCGGCACGGGCTGCCGTCGATCACCGTGCTCGACGAGCTCGGCAACGTGACGGCGCACGGTCCCTTCCAGGGCCTCGACCGTTTCGAAGCGCGTCCCGCCGTCGTCGAGGCGCTGCGGGCCGAGGGCCTGATCGTCGCGGAGAAGCGGCCTTACCTGCACTCGGTCGGGCACTGCTCGCGCTGCGGGACCGTCGTGGAACCGCGGCTGTCGCTGCAATGGTTCGTCCGGGTGAATCCGCTGGCCAAGCGCGCCGGCGATGCGGTGCGGGCGGGAGAGACCGACTTCGTCCCGCCGGAGATGGCAGCGCGCTACTTCTCGTGGGTCGACAACATGCACGACTGGTGCGTGAGCCGCCAGCTGTGGTGGGGCCACCGCATCCCGGTCTGGTACGGCCCCGACGGCGAGACGGTCGTGCCCGGCCCTGATGAGGAGCCGCCGGCCGGCCCGGGTTGGGTGCAGGACGAGGACGTGCTCGACACCTGGTTCTCCTCGGCCCTCTGGCCGGCGTCGACCCTCGGATGGCCCGACGTCACACCGGATTTCGAGCGCTACTACCCGACGAGCGTGCTGATCACGGGCTACGACATCATTTTCTTCTGGGTTGCCCGGATGATGATGTTCTGCACCTTCATCGCGCCGAAGGTGCCGTTCCGCCAGGTGATGGTCCACGGCCTGGTGCGCGACAGTCGCGGCCGCAAGATGAGCAAATCGGCCGGCAACGGCATCGACCCGCTCGAGCTGATCGACTCCTACGGCACGGATGCGGTGCGCTGGACACTCGCCCGCGCGGCCAACCCTGGCACCGACGTGCCGCTGTCCGAGGAGTGGGTGCAGGGCAGCCGCAACTTCGTCAACAAGCTCTGGAACGCCACCCGCTTCGCACTGATGAACGGCGCCGATCCGGCGCTGCCGCTCGACGAAGCCGGGCTCAGCGTCGCCGATCGCTGGATCCTCGGCCGGCTCTCGGAAGTGACCGCCGAGGTCGACGCGCTCTACAACGCGTTCGAGTTCGGCAAGGCGTGCGACGCCCTTTTCCACTTCGCCCGGGACGAGCTCTTCGACTGGTACGTGGAGCTCGCCAAGGTGCCGCTGCGCGGCGAGCAAGCCGACGCCGACCGCACCCGCGCCGTGCTCGGTCGCTGCCTGGACACCGTGCTGCGGCTGCTGCACCCGATCGTCCCGTTCGTCACCGATGAGCTGTGGCGCTCGCTGAACGGGTTCACCGACGACACCCAGACGCTCGCGCTCGCGCAGTGGCCGGCCGACATCGGCCTGCGTGACCCGGCGGCGGTCGCCGAGATGACCCGGCTGCAGGAGCTCGTCGCCGAGCTGCGCCGCTTCCGTACCCAGCAGGGGATCGCGTCGCGACGCAAGCTCGGCGCGGTGCTGCTGGCAGGCGATGAAGCGACGGAGGCGTTCGCCGCGCGCTGGTCGCCCCAGCTCGCGTCGCTGGCTGATCTGACCATTGACGTGGGATCGGCGGCACCGGACGGCTGGGAGACGCTGACCGCCGCCGGCATGTCGGTCGCGCTCGATTTGCTCGGCTCGATCGACGTCGACGCCGAGCGGGCGCGTATCACCCGGGCCCTCGCGGCCGCGGCGAAGGAGATCGCGGAGACCAGCGGGAAGCTGAACAACCAGGGTTTCCTGGCCAAGGCACCGGAGAACGTCGTCGCCAAGATCCGAGCCCGACACGAGGCTGCCGTCAGCGATCAGGACCTCTTGAACGAACGGTTGCGTCGCCTTGGCTGACACGGGAAATGCTGCCGCGGTACGCGCCGAACTCGCCCGGGTCGAGACCGCGCTGGCGGGTCGTTTCCCGCACCGGATGATCCCCGACCTCGACCGGATGCGACAGCTCGTCGACCTGCTCGGCCACCCCGAGCGCGCGTACCCGACGATCCATCTGACCGGCACGAACGGCAAGACCTCGACCGCCCGGATGATCGACACGCTGCTGCTCGCCTTCGGGCTGCGCTCGGGGCGTTACACGTCACCGCACCTGGAATCGGTGACCGAGCGGATCAGCATCGACGGTCAGCCGCTCACGCCGGAGGTCTTCGTCCAGGCCTACGACGACGTGATCCCGTACACCGAGATCGTCGACTCCCAATCGGCCGAGCGCGTCACGTTCTTCGAGTTGCTGACGGGGATGGCGTTCGCCGCTTTCGCCGACGCCCCGATCGACGCCGGGGTGATCGAGGTGGGACTCGGCGGCACCTGGGACGCGACGAACGTCATTGACAGCACCGTGCAGGTCATCACGGCCGTCACGCTCGACCACCGTGAACTTGGTGACACCGTCGCCCAGGTGGCGGGGGAGAAGTCGGGGATCCTGCGCCCCGACGCGTTCGCGGTTCTCGCGAGTCAATCCCCGCCGGCCGCCTCCGTGCTGCTGAAGAAGGCCGCCGAGCTCGGGACGACGATCGCCCGGGAGGGCATCGAGTTCGGGGTCGTGTCGCGGCAGATCGCCCTCGGCGGTCAGTTGCTCTCCCTGCAGGGGCTCGGCGGCGAGTACGGCGAGATCTTCCTGCCGCTGCACGGCGCGCATCAGGCCCACAACGCCGCCGCTGCGCTCACCGCCGTCGAGGCGTTTCTTGGCGCCGGCGAAGGCGGAGCGCTCGACATCGACACCGTCCGCGCCGGCTTCGCGGCGGCCGAATCACCCGGCCGGCTGGAGACGATCCGCAGCTCGCCGACCATCGTGCTCGACGGCGCTCACAACGAGGCCGGGGGAAAGGCGCTGGCCGAGGCGCTCATCGAAGAGTTCGCGTTCGACCGGCTGGTCGGTGTGATCGGCATCCTGCAGGATAAGGACGTCGGCGCCATCCTGTCCGCGCTCGAACCCGTGCTCAGCGAGGTCGTCGTCACGCAGAACTCCTCGCCGCGGGCGATGCCGGTCGACGAGCTGGCGGCCGAAGCGGTCGACATCTTCGGCGGGGGCCGGGTCTCGGTGGAGCCTCGGCTGGACGACGCGCTCGACGCCGCCGTCCGCATCGCCGAGGAAGAGGGCCCGCTCGGGGGGAGCGGAGTCATCGTCACCGGTTCGCTCGTCACCGTCGGGGAGGCCCGGCGCCTCCTGCGCCGCTAGCCGCTCTGGCCGGGCCAAATAACGAATTGACGACGAATAATGTGTTCCGCGTCACGCTGAAGGCCGGTCACCCCTAATCTGACGGCGCGTCACTTCCGATGACCGGAGAACTTGCCATGTCGCGTGTGCCCTCTGCTTGGTCCCGAACCCGTCAACGGGCCTCGATCCCCATCGCACTGGGCGCCGTCCTCACGGTGGCCGTCGCCGGCTGTGGGCGCTCCTCGAGCGGCGGTGGAGGGAGCACGGGCGGCTCGAGCGCACCGGCGACGAGCGCATCGGCCTCGGCGAAGGCCACCGCTGGCCCCGGCGATTTCGGGACCCTGAAGAAGATCTGTGGCCCTGGGAACGCGAAGGGCGCGACCGAACGCGGCGTCACTGACACCGAGATCCACATCGGCGTGACCGCGGACCCGGGCTCGACCGCCGCTCCTGGCCTGGAGCAGGAGTTCTTCGACACCGGCGACGGGTTCGCCAAGTGGTGCAACTCTGCGGGCGGCATCAACGGTCGCAAGATCGTGATCGACAAGCTGGACGCCAAGCTCTTCAACGTCGGCCAGGTCATGACGACTGCATGCCTGAAGGATTTCATGCTGGTCGGCAATGGCAACGCCTTCGACAGCGGGGGCGTGAAGGTCCGCGTCGGCTGCAAGCTGGGTCAGATTCCGGCCTACGTCGTGTCCCCGGAAGCCGTAGGCGCGCCGTACCAGGTGCAGGCGACGCCCGTTCCGCCGACGCAGATCAACGACGGCACTATCCGTTTGCTCGCTGAGACCTACCCCGATACCAAGTCCGGCGGCGTGGGCATCGGCAGCAGCACGCTCGCTTCGATCGCGCCCGTCGGCCTGCGCACTGCCGAGTACCTGCGCGACCTCGGCATCAAGGTCGCCGTCGTGCAGAGCCAGCCGCCGCAGGTGGACAACTACCGCCCTTACATGGAGCAGCTCAAGGCCGCCGGCGCGGCGGGGTACTACGGGATCTCCGCCCAGGACCCGAGCCCGATCGTGCAGGCTATGAAGAACATCGGCTACACGCCGTCGTGGATCCTCTACAGCCCCCAGTTCTACGGCCCCCAGGCGGGGGCAGCCGCCAAGTCGCTCGGCTCATTCCCGCCGAGCTACGTGCAGTTCGGGGCGCTCCCCTTCGACCTGGACAGCCAGTTCCCGGTGCTGCAGCAAACCGAGAACATCGTCAAGTCCGCAGTCCCGAATGCGAAGCTCACCGCGTTCACCGACTCCGCGTTCAGCGCCTGGACGTTGTGGGCCGAGTCGGCCACCGAGTGCGGTTCGAACCTCACATCGGCATGCGTCCTCCAGCACGCCCAGCAGCACACCGATTGGACCGCAGGCGGGCTCTACCCTGCACACAGCACTGCGCTGGACGCCAAGGCATCGCCGTGCATCACCGTCGTCAAGCTGACGACAAGCGGCTTCGTCTACGACAAGGCCGTCACTCGGCCCACCGATGGCGTCTTCAATTGCGACCCGGCGAACGTCAAGACGGTGAAGACCTACCAGACCACCTCGTAACGTTCGTCGACGCATCGAACCGGGAGGCGGCCGCTGCCCGGGTGCCGGTAGCCTCGGACCCGCGGCAGTAGCCGCCTCTCCTACGTTGAAAGGAGCTCTGGCGTGGCCGCCGAGCGCACCCTGATCCTGGTCAAGCCCGACGGAGTCCGCCGGGGGCTGATCGGCGAGGTGGTGGGCCGGCTGGAGCACAAGGGTCTCATCCTTGCCGCGCTGGAGTTGCGGACGCTGGAGCGCGCCACGGCGGAGCAGCACTACGCCGAGCATTCGGAGAAGCCGTTCTTCGGCGAGCTGGTCGAGTTCATCACCAGCGGACCGCTTGTCGCGCTGGTCGCCGAGGGTCCCCGTGCGGTCGAAGCGGCCCGCGGGCTGATCGGCGCCACGGACCCGGTGAAGTCGGCGCCGGGCAGCATCCGCGGCGACTTCGCTCTCGAGATCGGCGAGAACCTGGTCCACGGATCTGACTCACCCGAGTCGGCCGCGCGCGAGATCGGGATCTTCTTCCCCGGCCTGAAGTAGCCCCGGCATCCCGCGCGGATTAATCGTTTCCGCACGTTCGAGCGTGCAGAGGGGATTAATCCGCGGTGTTGTTCTCGGGCAAAATCCAGGTAAACGCCCCAGCGCGTCGCACCTTGCGGGCTCGCCGCCCGATTTAGTCTTCCCCCGACTCCTGGGGGAAGGCTGGCATGGCACGTGCACTCTCGCTGATCGGCCGCGACATGGCCGTGGATTTGGGGACCGCCAACACCCTGGTCTACGTGCGCGGCCGAGGCATCGTGCTCAACGAGCCGAGCGTCGTGGCGGTCAACACCAACACCCAGGGCATCGTCGCTGTCGGTTCCAACGCAAAGCGGATGATCGGGCGCACGCCCAGCAACATCGTCGCCATCCGTCCGATGAGGGACGGGGTGATCGCCGACTTCGATACCACCGAGCGGATGCTGCGCTACTTCATCCAGCAGGTGCACCGCCGGCGCCGCTTCGCCCAGCCCCGCATGGTGATCTGCGTGCCGTCGGGCATCACCGCGGTCGAGCGGCGAGCGGTGAAGGACACGGCCTACGCGGCGGGCGCACGGCGGTGCTACATCATCGAGGAGCCCATGGCCGCCGCACTCGGTGCCGGGCTCCCGGTGCACGAGCCGACCGGCAACATGATCGTCGACATCGGCGGCGGCACCACCGAGGTCGCTGTCATCTCACTCGGCGGGATCGTCGCCGGGCAGTCGGTGCGCACTGCCGGCGACGAGCTCGATCAGTCGATCATCGAGTATGTGAAGAAGGAGTACTCGCTGATGCTCGGCGAGCGCACGGCCGAGGAGATCAAGCTCGCGATCGGCTCAGCCTTCCCGCTCGAGGACGAGCCGTCGGCCGAGTTGCGTGGCCGCGACCTGATCTCGGGGCTGCCCAAGACGATCGTCATGGGTGCACCCGAGATCCGTAAGGCCATGGAAGAGCCCCTGAACGACATCGTCGATGCGGTGAAGTCGACCCTCGACCGTTGCCCGCCCGACCTTGCCGCCGACGTCATGGACCGGGGCATCGTCATCACCGGCGGCGGCGCTCTGCTGCGCGGCTTCGATGACCGCCTGCGCGCCGAGACGGGGATGGCGGTCTCGATCGCCGAGAACCCGCTCAGCTCCGTCGCCCTCGGCTCCGGCCGGTGCATCGAGGAATTCGAGACGCTTCAGCAAGTGTTGAGCCCGGAGCCGCGATGATGCCGCCGGACCCGCTCCCGACGCAGATCACCTGACGCGTATGGGCCGTGATACCCGCCGCACGCGGCTACTGCTCGCCGGATTGCTCGTCGTTGCGCTCATCCTGATCACCATCGACGTCGGTTCAGGCAAGGGCGGTGGAGGTCTGCGCCGCGTCGCCAACACCGTCGCCTCACCCGTCGAGCGCGCGGCCGCGGCCGTCGTGAATCCCCTCCGTCACGAGTTCGGCTCGATCGGCGATGCGAAGTCCGAGAAGTCCCGCGCTGACGCGCTCGCGAGCCAGAACGCGGCGCTGCGCCGCCAGCTGGCCACCGACGCCGAGGCCAAGCGTCAGGCGGCTGCGCTGACCAAGCTCGGGCTGCTGGCCGCCGCTGGATCGTTCAAGCTGATCGCGTCGCGCGTCATCGCGGTCGGCGACACGACCGGCACCGAGCGGACCGTCGATATCAGCTCGGGCAGCGGTTCCGGGCTTGCGGTCGGCCAGCTCGTCGTCAACGCCGATGGCTTGGTCGGCGTGCTGGTGCGCGTCGGCTCGAGCGTCTCGACGGTGCGGCTGGCCGACGATCCGCGCACGATCATCGGCGCGCGCCTGGAAACCTCGCGCGCGCTTGGCACGATCAGCGGTTCGGACTCCACCAGCCGGCTCGCTTTCACTCTGTATGACCCGTCGCTGCCGGTGAAAACGGGCGAGCGGGTCGTCACCTACGGAAGCGCGGCCTACGCGGGAGGCGTCCCGATCGGCGTCACCGTCGGCGCCGGTGACATCGGCACCTCGCCCGAGGCCGGCAGCCTCACCCAGCAAGTACGGGTGAAGCCGTACGTCCAGTTCGGCTCGCTGGATCTGGTCGGTGTGATCGTCGGCAAGGGGACGCCGTGACGCTCATCGCGCCGGGTGACCGCCGCACTCCGCCCCAGTCACGCCGGCCGATCCCGCCGCGCACCGGCCAGGACACGCCTCTGATCGGCCTCGCGCTCGCCCCGCCAGCGGGGGAGGCGCTCGAGACGAGGGTGCTGCCCACCCGGCTGAGCGGTTCGGCGCGCCTCGGTGCCGCGCTGCTGCTCGTGATCGGCCTGCTGCTGCAGCGCACGGTGCTGCCGTTAGTGCCGTGGGGACCGGCTGATCTGGTGACGGTTCTGGTTGCTGTGCTTGGGCTTTATGCCGGTCCGGTCGCGGGTTGCCTGAGCGGCTTCGGGATCGGCCTTGCATCTGACGCCCTGTCCGACCACGCGCTCGGACGGCTGGCTGCCGTGCTCTGCCTCGTCGGCTACGTGTGTGGCATGGTGCCCGCCGCCCGCGCCAATCGCTTCCCGATCGCGTGGGTGTCGATCGGCGTGGCCTGCGTCATCACCCCGCTGCTCTTCGCGATCACCGGCGCGTTCGTCGGCGACGACCGGGCGGCAGGGACGTTGCTGGCGACGCGCTGCCTGGCCGGCCTCGTCTACGGGCTACTGCTGGCACCGATCGCCTATCCGCTGACCCGCCGCCTGCTGGGGGAGCGCAGCCGCCGCAAGCGCCGGACGCGGCGGATCGCGCAGTGAGGCTCGTCACCGGGCCACGTTCGCACCCGCGGCTGCGGCTGAACGTGCTGCGTGTCATCGTCTTCGCCGCCCTGGCGGTGCTGCTGTTTCGCCTGTGGTCGTTGCAAGTTTTCGAGCACGGTCGGTATCAGGTCACCGCCGAGGGCAACCGGGTACGCGAGGTGGTGAGCCAGGCCCCGCGCGGCATCATCGTCGACGATCAGGGCAAGCCGTTCGCGACCAACAAGACCTCGATCGTCATGACGATCGATCGCAGCGTGCTCGATCGGCAGGCCGATTCCGGGCGGGCCGTCATCGCACGTCTGGCCACGGTGCTGCACACGACGCCGGCGGCGCTCAACCTCAAGACTCGCATCTGCACCCGCACCGTCGGCAAGCCTTGCTGGAATGGCTCGCCGTACCAGCCGATTCCGGTCGCCACCAACGTCGCTCCGCAAGTCGCGCTGTCCGTCATCGAGCACCCGGAACGCTTTCCCGGAGTCGCCGCCGACACCAGCGCCGTGCGCCTGTACCCGCAGGGCAGCCTCGCGGGTCAGGAGATCGGCTACACGGGCCCGGCCAGCCAGGCGCAGATCGCCGACAAGAAATCCGGTTACACGGCAAGCGATGTCGTGGGCCAGGCCGGGATCGAGGGAAGCTACGACAGCTACCTGCGCGGGACGGCCGGGGTGAAGAAGCTGGCCGTCGACCGCTTCGGCCGGGTGTCGGGCACGATCTCGGCGACCCCGGCGAAGGCCGGCGACACCGTCGTGCTGGCGCTCGACTCGGGAGTGCAGAACCTGCTGGAACAGTCGCTGGCCAACGAGCTCACCGCCGCCCAGCAGCAGGGCAAGCCGGCCACGACCGGCAGCGGTGTCGTCCTGGACTGGCACACTGGCCAGGTCATCGCGATGGCGTCGATACCGACGTACAACCCGGCGGTCTTCACCGGCGGAATCAGCGAGCAGGACTACAAGGCGCTCACTAGCCCGGCCTCCGGAGATCCCCTTATTTCACGGGCTTTCCAGAGCACCGGCGCCCCGGGCTCGACCTTCAAGCCGGTCTCGCTATCGGCCGCGGTCGCCTCGGGCGCCGACCTGAACGGCACCTACGCCTGCCCCTCCTCATTGCCCATCGGCAGCGCCCTCTTCCATAACTTCGAGGGTGAATCGGGCGGCATCATCAGCCTGCACGAGGCCATCGTCATCTCCTGCGACACGATCTTCGACCAGTTCGCCTACAACGCCTGGCTGGCCGATGGCGGGCTGCGCAACGGCAGCGGACCGTACTCACCGCCCAAGGAGTACTTCACCAACATGGCGCGGGCGTTCGGCTTCGGCCGCGACTCCGGGATCGACCTGCCGAACGAGAGCAGCGGCTGGGTCACCGACCGGGCCGGCGAGTTGAAGATCTGGAACCAGATGAAGGCGACCTACTGCTCCCGTGCGAAGACCGGCTACCCCGACGATCCCGATCCTGCGGACGCCGAATTGCTGAAGGAGTACGCGCAGGAGGGCTGCACCGACGGCTATCTCTACAACGGCGGTGCGGCCACCATGTTCGGTATCGGCCAGGGCCAGTACCTGTCGGTGAGCCCGCTGCAGTTGGCGACCGCTTATGCGGCGGTCGCCAATGGCGGCACGGTGTTTCACCCGCGGGTGGCGAAGGCGATCGTCGGCCAGGACGGTTCGGTCGTAAAGAAGATCGGCCCGTCGGTCGCCGGCCACCTGCCGGTGAGTCCGGACGTCCTGTCCTACATCCGCGACGCGATGATCGACGTCACCCGGCGCGGTACCGCCTCGGGCGCCTTCGCCGGCTTCCCGCTGGACCAGATCCCGATCGCCGGCAAGACCGGAACGGCTGAGGTCCAGGGCCACAACGACACCTCGTGGTTCGCGTCGTTCAGCGGCGAGTACGTCGTGGTCATCTCGATCCCCGATACCGGTCAGGGCGCCAACTTCGCCGCCCCCGTCGCACGCCAGGTCTACGAGGGTCTGTACGGCGTCGGCCGGCCGGCGCTGCTTCCGGTGCCGCCGGCGGCGCTGCCGAAGGTGACCGCACCATGACGAGCCTGCTTCCCGGCACCCGCCCGCCCAAGCGACTGAACCGCGGGCCGGTCACGCTCGAGCCCCTTTCCGGCCCGGGCGCCGCGACCTCGCGCGCTCGTGAGCGCTACGACATCTCCTGGCGCCGGGTCGACTGGGTGCTCGCGTTCGCGGTGCTGGCGCTGTGCGGGATCGGTTCGCTGCTGATCGCCTCGGCAACCCGGCAGTACCAGCTCGACCATCACCTCGACCAGTACGCGTACCTGAAGAAACACCTGCTGACAGTGGGCATTGGCGTGGCGCTCGCGATCCTCGTCGCCCGCAGCGACTTCCGCCTCGTGCGCGCCTACACCCCGGTCGTCTACCTCGCCTCGCTTGCCGGCCTGGTCGCCGTCATCGCCGTCGGCTCGACCATCAACGGCGCCCGCTCGTGGATCGTGCTGCCCGCCGGCTTTCAGCTGCAGCCATCGGAGCTGGCGAAGCTTGCGCTCGTCGTCGGCCTCGCACTGATCCTCGGACACCAGCGCGATGCGGGAGCGACCGGGGCCCTGGGCACTCCCGGTGGCCGGGAACTGCTGCAGGCATTGGCCCTTGCCGCCGTGCCGCTCGCGCTCGTCATGATGCAGCCCGACTTCGGTACGACGATGGTGCTGATCGTCATGGTCGTCGGGGTGCTGGCGGTCTCGGGTGCGCCCGCGCGCTGGGTGGGACTGCTCGTCGCATCAGGCGTCGGGTTCGGCGCCGCGATCTTGAACTTCCACCTGCTCAAGCCCTATCAGGAGGCCCGCCTCACCGAGTTCCTCAAGCACAGTTCGGTACACACCTCGAGCATCGGCTACAACGTGCAGCAGGCGCTGATCGCCAATGCCCACGGGGGTTTGCTGGGCCGCGGGTTGTTCACCGGCTCGCAGACCCAGGGCCAGTTCGTGCCCGAGCAGAAGACCGACTTCGTCTTCACCGTCGCCGGCGAGGAGCTCGGTTTCGTCGGCTGCGCGGTCATCATCGCGCTGCTCGGCATTGTGCTGTGGCGCACGCTTTCCATCGGGCAGCGGGCCGGTGACCGGTTCGGCACGCTCGTCTGCGTCGGCGTCGCGATCTGGTTCGCGTTCCAAGCCGTCGTCAACATCGGCATGACCCTCGGCATCATGCCGGTGACCGGGCTGCCGCTGCCGTTCATCTCCTACGGCGGCTCCGCCATGTTCGCGAATCTGGCGGCCATCGGCCTGGTGGAAAACGTCAGGCTGCGCAGCCCCGAGCGGCTGGTAGCCCTTCGCGGCAGCGCCGGCGTCGTCAATCTCGTCGATAGCTAGGTCCCACACGTGGAATTGGTTGATCATCGGCCTGTTGATCAACCACTTCCTCGCTTCACCGGGTCATCCGGGGGCGAGAAAGAGGTGTCAGGCGGGATCGGTGACGGCCAGGCCGATCCGCGCCTGGCGCCGTGATCGCCGGCCGAAGAGCTGGATGACGAACGGCGGGGCGGTCAGCACGATGACGGCCAGGGCGAGCAGCCCGACGTAGACCAGATGGTTGCCGGTCTTGAGCTGGCTCGGCGGGATGAA
>DATAVO010000015.1:0-16006 GCA_036267695.1 Frankiaceae bacterium | reverse complement strand
TTCAACTTCCGCTACCTCAGCGCGGCCTGGGACGCCGCCGCAGTCAAGGCGACGATCGACACCGAGTTCCACGTGCTGCCCACCGGCACCCCGGCGACGTGGGTGCTGTCGAACCATGACGTCGTGCGCCACCGCACTCGGCTCGGCGGTCTGGACCGTGCCCGGGCGGCGACGCTTCTCATGCTCGCTCTCCCCGGCGTCTGCTACCTCTACACCGGCGAGGAGCTCGGACTGCCCGAAGCTGACGTCCCGCCGGCGGCGATGCAGGACCCCACCTGGTTTCGCTCCAATGGCAGCTATTCACGCGACGGGGCCCGAGTGCCGATCCCATGGTCGGGTGGCGCGGCGCCGTACGGGTTCTCGCCGCCGGCGACGACGACCTGGCTGCCGCAGCCGGCCGATTGGGCGCCGCTCAGCGTCGCCGCGCAAACCGGCCGCGAAGGCAGCACCCTCGAGCTGTACCGCGCCGCACTCGCGCTCCGCCGGACGGAGCCGGCCTTCACCGACAACGGATTCCGTTGGCTTCCTTCGCCGGACGGTGTGCTCCGGTTCGAGCGCGGGACGGCCGACTGCCGGCTCGAATGCTGGGTCAATTTTTCGGCCGCCGCGTTACCCCTGCCTGCCGCGGACGTTGTGCTGACGAGCAGGTCAGTGGAGGCCACTGGCCTGTTATCAGCCGAAACTGGGGTATGGCTGCGTCCGACCTGACGCAGCGCTGCCCAAAAGTTGCGGGCGGTGATGTTTCCGGCGCATAACGGAGGGGAGGTGCTGTGATCGTGGTCACCCCGATCCGGGGGTGGCCCGCGAGCCCGGGAGGCGAATGTGCGTCCTGCGGATTCCCCCAGCCGCTCGACACCCCGCAGTAAGCACACGAAAAGGCGTGGCAGCAACAGCCGGCGAAGGCGCTACGCCGCCGTAGCCGCTGCTGGCGCCATGATCGCGCCCGCCCTCGCCGCTTGCGGTCAGGGCGGCAGCGGGAGCGTCAACGGCGTCCCCGTCATCAACTGGTACATCGGCGCTCAGGCCGGTGGCTGGATCGAGCACGCGATCTCGGTGTGCAACGACCAGAACAAAGGCAAGTTCGTCATCAAGGAACAGGAGCTGCCTTCGACCGCGAGCGATCAGCGGGAGCAGATCGTGCGCCGACTTGCCGCGAACGACAGCTCGGTGGACCTGATCGGCATGGACGTCATCTGGACGGCAGAGTTCGCCAATGCTGGTTGGCTGTACGCCTTCCCGGACTCGGCCAAGGCCAAGGTGACGGACGGGGTGCTGAAGGGTCCCCTCGAGAGCGCCTCATATCAGGGCAAGCTGTACGGCGCTCCCTTCACCTCGAACACCCAATTGCTCTGGTACCGAAAGGATCAGGTCGGGGCACCGCCAGCGGGTTTCACCTGGGACCAGATGGTCAACCAAGCCATCGCGAAGCACGAGTACGTGCAGATCCAGGGCATCCAAACCGAGGCCATCACCGTCACCTTCAATACGCTGCTCGCTTCGGCGGGCGGCACATTCGTGAACAACGCCGGCGCAGGTGAGAACGCTACGATCGGCTTGCAGCAAGGACCGACGGTTGACGCGCTCGCCGCATTGAAGAAGCTCGCTTCCTCGTCCGCGGCCGACCCATCGTTGAACACGAACGACGAGGACTCGAGCCGGGCGGCCTTCGAAAAGGGCAAGTCCCTGTACGAGATCAACTATCCGTTCATTTACGCGAGTGCCGCCAGCGTCAAAGGCCTGCAAGCGAAGATCGGCTGGGCGCGCTACCCGGAGGTCGTCGCCGGGAAGCCCAGCAAGCCACCGCTCGGCGGGTTCAACATCGGCATCTCTAGCAAGAGCAAGCACAAGGATCTGGACGTCGCAGCAGCGACGTGCATCGTGCAGCCGAACAACCAGATCTATGCCGCGGAGAAGGGCGGCAACCCGCCGACCCTGTCGGCGCTGTACGACAAGATCGACAAGAAGCAGTACCCGTTCGCCCAGGTTCTGCGCGAGTCCATCAACGATGCGGCGCCGCGGCCCGTCTCGCCCGCCTACCTCGATTTGAGCTTGGCGGTGCAGGAGACGCTGGTACCCCTCAAGGGCATCAACCCGCCGCAGACAGCCAAGACACTGCGAGATCTCGCCAAACAATCCCTGAAGGGGGAGGCGGTGCTGTGACCACGGTTGCCGAAACCCCGACCAGCACCTCTCCGGCCTCAGGCGGCCACCGCCGCAGATCCATCCTGACCGACCGGGACAAGGCAGAGCGGCGCTTGGGCATCCGCCTCGTCGCGCCGGCTGTCGTGATCATGGTGGCGGTCACGGTCTATCCGATCGGTTACTCGATCTGGCTGTCGCTTCAGAAGTACAACCTGCGGTTCCCGCATGACCGCTCATACAACTGGTTTGAGAACTACGGCAAGATCCTGTCGTCCACGCGCTTCTGGCAGACGATGGGCAACACCTTCATCATCGTCGTCATCTCCGTCGTCATCGAGCTGATCCTCGGAATGGCCCTCGCACTGTTCATGCACCGCGCAATCTTCGGGCGCAACATCGTGCGCACGGCGATCCTGCTGCCGTACGGGATCATCACGGTGGTCTCCGCATTCGCGTTCAAATTCGCGGTGACCCCAAACATCGGCGGGTTCTGGCACGTCACGTCTCCCCCGCTGAGCAACCACACCACCTCGCTGTTCGTGATCATCCTTACCGAAGTCTGGAAGACCACGCCCTTCATGTCGCTGCTGCTGCTCGCCGGGCTCGCGACCGTTCCTAACGACTACCTCGAAGCAGCCAAAGTCGACGGCGCCAATGCCTGGCAACGCCTCTGGCGAGTGATCCTGCCGAACATGCGGGCGGCCCTCCTGGTAGCCGTGCTGTTCCGCACGCTCGACGCGGTCCGCATCTTCGACACCGTCTTCATCCAGACCCGCGGGGCCAACAACACTCAGACACTCTCTCAGCTCGGCTACAACCAGCTGATCAGCCAGCTGAATCTCGGGCTCGGGTCGGCGGTGTCGGTGATCCTCTTCATCCTGGTGATCATCATCGCGTTCATCTTCGTCAAGGGATTCCGGACCGATCTCGGTCAGGTTCGAGGGGAGCGCTGATGGCCACCATTGCCGCCACCGGTTCGGCCCGCAGGGCCGCGGGCACGCGCGAAATCCCCATGGACAAGCGCAAGATCTCGCCGCTCTGGATCCTCGGGTCGATCCTCATCGTGCTCTACGCGATCATCCCGATCCTCTGGATCCTCTCGCTTTCGCTGAAGCCGCAGAGCGACGTCACCGACGGCGCCATCATCCCCAAGCACTTCTCCTGGGTGAACTACTCCACGATCTTCAACACCGGGGTCTTCGTCCGGCCCCTGATCAACTCGATCGGCATCGCAATCATCTCGACCGTCATCGCAATCGTCCTCGCCACGTTGGCGGCGTACGCCATTGCGAGGCTGAACTTCCCGGGCAAGAAATTGGTGCTGTCGACCGCGCTCGCGATCGCGATGTTCCCGCCGATCTCCATCGTCGGGCCACTGTTCAACATGTGGCGCTCGCTCGGTCTCTACGACACCTGGCCCGGCCTGATCATCCCGTACATGACGTTCGCGCTGCCCATGGCGATCTGGGTGCTGTCGGCCTTCTTCCGGCAGATCCCGTGGGAGCTCGAACAGGCAGCCAGCGTCGATGGAGCCACGCCGTTCCAGGCGTTCCGCAAGGTCATCGTTCCGCTAGCAGCGCCCGGCGTTTTCACGGCAGCAATCCTGGTGTTCTTCTTCTGTTGGAACGACTTCGTCTTCTCGATCACCTTGACATCAACTAACCGTAGCCGCACCGTGCCCGCAGCGCTGAACTTCTTCACCGGCTCCTCGCAGTTCTCCCAACCCACCGGCGCGATTGCGGCAGCAGCGATCGTCGTCACCGTCCCCATCGTCATCATGGTGTTGATCTTCCAGCGTCGCATCGTCGCCGGCCTCACCTCCGGCGCAGTGAAGGGCTGACCCAGACATGTCTGAAATCACGCTCAAAGGTGTCTCGAAGCGGTACGCCGACGGCACGGTCGCCGTGGACAACGTCGATCTCGACATCGCCGACGGGGAGTTCGTCATCCTCGTCGGGCCATCCGGATGCGGGAAGTCGACGCTGCTACGGATGATTGTCGGGCTGGAGGACATCAGCTCCGGCGATCTGACCATCGGCGGCAAGCGCGTCAACGAGGCCGGCCCGAAGGACCGCAACCTCGCGATGGTCTTCCAGAATTACGCGCTGTATCCCCACCTTTCGGTCCGCGAGAACATCGCGTTTCCGCTGCGGCTGGCGAAGATAGACAAGGCCAAGGCCGACAGCATGGTCGACGAGGCCGCCCGCACGCTGGAACTGACCGAATTGCTTGACCGCAAGCCGGCCGCACTGTCCGGCGGTCAGCGCCAGCGCGTGGCGATGGGGCGGGCGATCGTGCGCGAGCCCAATGCGTTCCTCTTCGACGAGCCGCTGTCCAACCTCGACGCGAAGCTGCGCGTGCAGATGCGCACCGAGATCTCCCGCCTGCAGAAGCGCTTCGGCACCACAACGGTCTACGTCACCCACGACCAGACCGAAGCCATGACGCTGGGCGACCGCGTTGCCGTGCTCCGCAAGGGAATCCTGCAGCAGGTCGCGTCCCCGCGCGAGCTCTACAACAACCCGATCAACCTGTTCGTCGCCGGCTTCATCGGATCGCCATCGATGAACTTCCTGCCGGCGACGCTCAAGGCGGGCAAGCTCGACCTCCCCTTCGGTGAGATCCCACTGCCGGAGGAGTTCGTCAGCCGCCTCGGCCAGGATGAAAAGCCCGTCATTGTTGGTATTCGTCCCGAGGACTTCGAGGACGCGGCGCTCGTCGAAGAGCGTGACAAGGGCCGCGGCTCGACCTTCCCCGCCCGCATCGACGTCGTGGAGTGGATGGGTTCGGAGCTGTTCGTCTACCTCCCTGTCCCCCGCGGCGATCGCCAGCATCAGGCCGGGCTTGCCGAGCTGGCTCGCGAGCTGGACCAGGAGGACCTGCACAGCGACAGCGACGAGAGCCAAATCGTCGCGCGGCTTAATCCGGCGAGCCGGGTGAGCGAGGGTGAGGAAGCCGAACTCTGGGTCGACACCACGCGCCTGCACCTCTTTGACCCGGAGACTGGCGACAGCCTCACCTACCAGGAGCCAGAAGCCGCCGGGCAAAGCACGGGCCAGCAGACACCGTCTGCTAGCTGAGCTCTCCTTCGCAAGTCGCTGGCGCCACCGCCTGAGCGTGCCAGGACGCGCTGAGCCGGTGGCGCCAAGCAAGCAAGCAAGCAAGCAAGCAGGCAAGCAGGCAAGTAGGCAAGCAAGCAAGTAGGCAAGCGGCCCCGGCGGGCGCGAGGCAGTCGGGCGTCAGCCGCGACGGTGCGGGCGACGTGAGAGTGACACCGGCGGCGTGCCGCGGACGATTTCGACGGCGCGGTCGTCCCAGGTGTGCGTGCGCAGCAGCCGGTAACGCTGCGCGGAGAAGCGTAGGTACGCCTCGGTATCGGTCAGGCCGGGGTCGTCCTCGGCAAGGTCGGCGATGAGATCCTCATCGCGCAGCAGCCGTATCGCCGGCTCGTACTCCTCGGTCCACCACAGGGCAGCAGCCTCGCTGCGGACGATGCGCTCGCCGCGTTCCATCATGTAGCGGAAGGCCCACGCCTCAACGCCTTCGGCGAGCTGGAAGTAGTCGTCTGGCTCACGCAGCCGGATCGCGTCGCGTAGCTCTTCGGGCAGTGGCACCCGCTCGAAGAAGATCCGCTGGCCGCTCTTGCGCGGCAGATCGGCGATGGTCAGATCGGCCTTCGCGGGTACGGCGGTACGCACTTCGGTGACGTAGGCCGGAATCACCCGCCAGTCGAGCGCTCGGGCGACGGCGACGCGATGGTGACCGTCGCGGACGAAATGCAGCGGGCCGACGCGATAGAGATCGACCGGGGGAAACGGCTCCCCGCGCCGGGCAGCGGCCGCCAGTCGCTCAAAACGCTCCCGCGGCTGGCCGGTCGTCGGCCGGAAGTGCCGGTCGAAGCCTCCGACCCGATCGGTGGAGCCGACGATCGAATCGAGCGACACCGTCTGCAGTCCGAGCGGGATGATTTCGCGTGGGCCGAGTGCGCCGACCACCTCGTCGTAGGGCAGCAGGACCGACACATCACCCGGACGGCCCGAGAGGCGGGCGAATGCTTTCGCCCAGGCCGCCCGGCGCCGCGCGCGGGTGAAGTCGTCGTGGGCATCCGCGCTCGGCAGGCCGGTGGAACGCCAGTCACTGGGCACCTGCCGCCTCCTCGGGTCGCGCCTCCCGACACGCTCAGACGCGCGGCGGGCGGCCCTCGTACGCGGTGCTGAGTACCACGGTGGTGCGGGTGTTGACCCCGGCCACGCCACGGATCTCACGCAGCAGGGCTTCAAGCTCGGCCGGCCCGCTCACCCGAACCTTCAGGATGAAGTTCTCCTCGCCCGCGACGCTGTGGCACTCCTCGATCGCGTCGAGGTGAGCGAGCTTCTCTGGAGCGTCGTCGCCGTTGGCCGGATTGATCGGCTTCAGCGAGACGAACGCGGTCAGCGGCAGGCCGACGTGCTCAGGCGAGATGCGGGCGGCGTAGGACTGGATCACCCCGCGCTGCTCGAGCCGGCGCACGCGCTGGTGCACAGCGGAGACCGAGAGCCCCGTCTCGCGGCCGAGGTCGGTGAAGCTCATCCGTCCATCCGCTGAAAGCAGGCTCACGATCTGACGATCCAGGTCTTCGAGCACCCATGTTCCTCACGGTTGGTCATTGCTGAGCGACTAATAGTAGTTGGAGCGCGTCAACGCAGCTCTGCGACGGTGTAACGCGACCCGTCCGCCGGGTCAACCCAGATTCGCAGCATCCGTCCGGTGGTCGGGTCGTGAACCAGCTCGTCCGTGCGCTGCCAATCCTCGCCCGGCACCCGCGCCTCGACGATCGGCCGCTGCCGCAGCTTGAAGATGACCAGCAGCAGGACGACCAGCCCGGTCGCGCTCGCTACCAGCGTCAGGTCCCGCACCGGTCTCTCCTTTGGATGCCAGGGACGTCAAGATGGCCTACATGTCACCAAGCGGCCGGCTCCTGCTCGTCGACGCTCCGTCAGCGTATTTCCGTGCGTTCCACGGGGTGCCGGCGAGTGTCACCGCTCCCGACGGTACGCCGATCAATGCGGTCCGGGGGACGCTCGACGTGCTGGCCCGCCAGATCCGCGACCTCGCTCCGGATGCCTTCGTCGCGGCCTTCGATGCCGACTGGCGCCCCGCGTGGCGGGTCGACGCGATCCCGTCCTACAAGACCCACCGGGTGGCCGAGGACGGCGGCGACGGCACGCCGGACCCGCTGGAGGTGCAGGTCCCGATCCTCGAAGCGGTGCTCGACGCGATCGGCCTGGCACGCTGTGGGGTCGTCGAGTTCGAGGCCGACGACGTCATCGGCACCTACGCCGACCAATGGCCCGGCCCGGTCGACGTCGTCACCGGCGACCGTGACCTCTTCCAGCTCATCCGCGACGATCGGCCGGTCCGCGTGATCTACAGCGTCGAGAAGTATGCGCGGATCGACGAGGAAGCAGTGGCGCGCAAGTACGACATCCCCGGCGCCGCGTATGGGGAGTTCGCGGTCCTGCGCGGTGACCCGTCCGACGGACTGCCGGGCGTGCCGGGGATCGGGGCGAAGACCGCGTCCGCGCTCGTGACGCGTTTTGGTTCCGTGGAGGCGATGCTGGACGCGCTCGACTCCGGCGAGGACACCGGCTTCCCGGCCGGGGCGCGTACCAAGCTGGAGCGCTCGCGCGACTACATCGACGCCGCCCGGCTGGTCGTGCGCGTCCGCAGTGACGTGCCCCTCCCGGAGCTCGACGTGACCCTCCCCCGCGAACCGGCCGACCCAGCAGCCCTGGTGGCGCTTTCCGAACGCTGGGGTCTGGACTCCGCGTTGAATCGGCTGCTCAGCGCCCTTCGCGGCTGACGCGCCGTTCAACGCCTAGGGTGAGACGGTCCGGGCCGATCAGCACGAGCAAGGAGACTCCAGGGTGATGCTGCGGGAGCGGCTGGCCGGCAAGCGGCTGCTGATCACCGGCGTCACCGGCTTCGTCGGAGAGGCGCTGCTCGAGCGCCTGCTGAGCGACCTGCAAGAGACCCGGCTGCTGGTACTCATCCGGCCGCGATCGGGACAGAGCGGCTGCGATCGTCTTGGCCGGCTGCTCGCCAAGCCGGCGTTCGCCGCACTTCGCGAGGTCACGCCCGCCGAGGAGCTGCTGGCGCGAATCGACGTCGTCGAAGGCGACCTCGCCGCCGTTCCGGAGCTGCCCGCCGATCTCGACCTGGTCGTGCACTGCGCCGGCGAGGTCTCCTTCGATCCGCCGATCGACGAGGGCTTCGCCACCAACCTCGGCGGGCTGCGTGAGGTGCTGCGCGCGGTCCGCGCCGCCGGCGCCCATCGCCCGGCCGAGCTCGCCCCGATTCATTTCGTGCACGTCTCCACCGCCTACGTCGCCGGTTTGCGGTCGGGACTCGTGGCCGAAGCCGCCGTCCCGCATTCCGGCGATTGGAAAGCCGAGGAAGCCGCCGCGCTGCGGGTTCGCCAAAGCGCCGAGGATGCCTCCCGCGCGCCGGCCGCCCTGACGGAGTTCAACGAGAAGGCAGCCGCTGACGTCGGCCGGGCCGGGCTGCCCGCCGTCTCCGTCGAGGCCGAGCATCTGCGCCAGAAGTGGGTACGCGAACAGCTCGTCGCGACCGGCCGCGAGCGCGCCCGCAGCCTCGGCTGGACCGACTGCTACACGATGACCAAGGCGCTGGGCGAGCGTTACCTCGAGGAGCACTCAGGAGCGCTTGCGGTCAGCGTCGTCCGGCCATCGATCATCGAAAGCGCGCTCCAGCGGCCGTTCCCGGGGTGGATCGAAGGCTTCAAGATGGCCGAGCCGATCATTCTGGCTTACGGCCGCGGCGAGCTCCCTGACTTCCCCGCAGCGCCCGACGGGATCATCGACATCGTCCCGGTCGACATCGTCGTGAATGCGATCATCGCCGCCGTCGCTACGCCGCCGGCGCCCGGTGAGCCGGCGTACTACCAGGTGTGCTCCGGCACGCGCAATCCGTTGCTGTTCCGGGATCTTTACCGCCACGTGCGCGCCTACTTCGGCGACCGCCCGATGGAAAAGCGCGGCCGCGGCGGCATCTCCACCCCGGTCTGGAGCTTCGCCGGATCGGCGGCGATCGAAGGCCGGCTCGCCCGCGGAGAGAAGGCGGTCTCCGCGGCGACGAAAGTGCTCGAGGCACTGCCGACCACCGGGCGGGTGCGCCGGCTCGCGTCCGACGTCGATCAAGCTGACGCGAAGCTGCGCTTCCTGCGCCGCTATACCGATCTCTACCGGCCGTACACGCAAGCGGAGCTCGTCTACGACGACACCAACACCGCCGCCCTGCACCATTCGCTCGATCAGCAGGACCAGCAGGATTTCGGTTTCGACCCGGCGAGCTACGGGTGGGAGGGCTACCTGCGGCGCCATTGCGACTCGATCACCGAGTCGATGCGGGCGATGTCGGCGTCGGGCGGTCGGCGTGCGCCACGGATGCGGGCTGATCTGACCGGTGGACGCGAGGTGCTGGCGGTGTTCGATCTGGACGGCACGCTGGTCTCGAGCACGGTGGTGGAGTCCTATCTCTGGCTCCGGCTGGCCGGCTCGCCGCGTAGCCGGGTGCCGCGTGAGCTCGCCAGCCTGGCCCGCCACGCGCCGGGCTGGCTGCGCGCCGAACGCAGCGATCGCGGCCGGCTGATCCGTGAGGTCTACACGCGCTACGCAGGAGCCGATCCCGAGGAGCTGGGCCGCCTCGTCGACACCGAGGTCGGCGACCAGTTGCTCACCCGGGTCAGCAGCGCGGGCCTGCGCCGGCTGCGAGCCCATCGCGCCGCCGGGCACCGCACCGTACTGCTCACCGGAGCCGTCGACCTGCTGGTGCGGCCGCTGCTTCCGCTGTTCGATGAGGTCGTGGCCGCTCAGCTCGCCGTGGACGAAAGCGGTCGCTGCACCGGCCGGTTGGCCTCGCCGCCGCTCGTCGGCGAGGCGCGGGCCGCCTGGCTGCGCTTCACGGCGCCGCGGATCGAAGCCAACCTGCGGACCTCCCACGCTTACGCGGACAGCCTGTCGGATCTGCCGATGCTGCAGTGCGTCGGGCAGCCTGTCGCGGTCAATCCCGATCTGCCCCTCGGTCGCTACGCCGCCCGTCACCGCTGGCCGGTGGTGAACTGGCAGATGACCGCCGGGGAATCGCGGATGGCGCTCACCCGATGACCGAGATGATCCCGACCGAGCAGACGGCTGCCCACACCCCGCCGCGGGCACATGCCCGGATCAGCGCGGTACAGCTCTACCGCTCGGTCCCGCGCTACGTCGCCGCCCGCACGCTCTCGGCGTCGCTCCCCCGCCCGCTGCGTCCGTTCGCGTCGGCGCTGAGCAGCACTGCGACGGCGGCCGCCCCCCTCCGGCTGCACGAGGGCGCACCGCCAGCACTGCCGTCCGGCGACGGGTGGGCCCGGGTGCGGCCGCGGCTGTCGGGCATCTGCGGCTCCGACCTCGCGACGGTGACGGGGCGTTCGTCCTTCTATTTCGCGTCGCTGATCTCACTGCCGTTCACCCCTGGCCACGAGGTCGTCGGCGAGCTGATCGATGCCTGCCCCGGCGCTGACAGTGACGGGGGCGAGCTGCCCGCCGGTACCCGCGTGGTGATCGCGCCGGTGCTCGGCTGCGACGCCCGGGGGCTGCCCCGCTGCGAGGCCTGCGCGAGCGGCAGGCGCAGCCGGTGCGAGCGCATCACGTCCGGACATCTCGCGCCCGGATTGCAGACGGGCTACTGCGCCGACACCGGCGGCGGATGGAGCGGCCAGCTGGTCGCTCACCGGTCGCAGCTCTTCGCCGTCCCGGATGACCTGCCGGACGAGCGCGCCGTACTCATCGAGCCGCTCGCGTGTGCCATTCACGCCGTGCGCCGGGCAGCCGTGGAGCCGGGCGAACGCGTCCTCGTCGTCGGCGCCGGCGCCATCGGATTGCTGACGCTGCTGGCTTTGCGGGCATACACCTCTGCCGGCGAGATTCTCGTCGCTGCCAAGCACCCGAAGCAACGCACGCTCGCCGCGGCCTACGGCGCGAACCAGGTGATCGCCCCGACCGACCTTGTCGGCGGGGTACGCCGGGCGACGCGGGCGCTGCGGCTGGACCCCGAGCACGGCTCCCCCTACCTGCTCGGCGGGGTCGACGTCACGCTGGAATGTTCGGGCTCGGGCCTTGACGCGGCGTTGCGCGTCACCCGCGCCGGCGGCCGCGTCATCCTCAGCGGACTGCCCACCAGCTCGCCCGATCTGACCGCCCTCTGGTTCCGCGAGCTCTCGCTCACCGGTGCGTACGCCGCCGACCCGGCTGACATGACGGCCGCCCTCGAACTCGCTGCCGCCACCCCGGCCCTCGACGATCTCGTCGGTGGCCGCTACCCGCTCGAGCGCTGGCGCGACGCCCTCGACCATGCGCTGTCGGCGGGCCGCCTCGGTACCGGGCGCGTCGTGTTTGAACTGCCCACCAGTACCGGAAGGATCCACTCGTGACCCGTCCCGGCTTCGTCCTCGAGGTCGACGAACGCACCCCGCCGCTGCTGGTGCACTCCGGGGAGACGCTGCGTCTCGAGCGTTTCCCGCTCGGCACGCGCGTCATCTATCCGCCGGAGATCCTGCCGGGCATCGAGGACGAGGCGGCAGCCATCGATGCCGCGCTCGACTCACCCATCGACTCCCCGCCGCTGCGCGAGCTGCTGCGGCCCGGGATGAAGCTCACCATCGCCTTCGACGACATCAGCCTTCCGCTGCCGCCGATGCGCCTGCCGGACATCCGCCAGCGCCTCATCGAAGCCGTCCTGACCCGGGCGGCCGAGGCGGGCGTCGACGACGTCGAACTCATCGTCGCGAATGCGTTGCACCGCCGCATGACGGCCGCCGAGATCCGCCGCGCGGTCGGCGAGCGCGTCTTCCTCTCCTTCTGGCCCGACCGCCTCACCAACCACGACGCCGAGGACCCCGGCAATTTGCTGCACGTCGGTCTGACCAACGCCGGCGAGGACGTCGAGATCAACAAGCGGGCCGCGGAAAGCGACCTGCTGGTCTACGTGAACGTCAACCTCGTGGCGATGGACGGCGGCCACAAGTCGGTGCCGATCGGGCTGGCGTCGTACAAGTCGCTGCGCCATCACCACAACAGCCACACGATGGTGCATTCGCGGTCGTTCATGGACCCGGAGAAGTCCGCGCTGCACTCCTCCGCCTGGCGGATGGGCCGCCTGCTCAGCCAGTCCCTTTCGATCTTCCAGATCGAGACGACGCTGAACAACCAGGCGTTCCCGCAGTCGATGGGCTTCCTGACCAAGCGCGAATGGGAATGGTCGGCGCGCGATCAGGCGATGGCGTTCGCATCTGTACGCGGGCTGGACAGGGTTCCGGCGCGCCTGCGCCGGCGCTCGTTCCAGCGCATGGAAGCCGACTACGGGCTCACCAGCGTGCAGGCGGGCGAGGTCGAGGCGGTGCACAAGCGCACCCTGGAATCGGTGCACCGCCAGCAGCTGGTCGAGGTCAACGGGCAGTCCGACGTGCTCGTGCTCGGCCTGCCGTTCGTCGGGCCGTACAACGTGAACTCGGTGATGAACCCGATCCTCGCGATGTGCCTGGGGCTCGGCTATTTCTTCAACATGTACCGCGGTCAGCCGCTGGTGCGCCCCGGCGGCGCACTCATCATCCACCACCCGGTGCCCTACGAGTTCAGCCAGCTGCACCACCCGAGCTACGTCGACTTCTTCGAAGAAGTCCTGGTGGAATCGACGGATCCGGCGACGATCGAGGCGAAGTTCGAGAAGGCGTACGCGACCGATCCCTGGTACATCCACCTGTACCGCACCTCCCACGCCTACCACGGCGTGCACCCGTTCTACATGTGGTACTGGGGCGCTCACGCGCTCGACCACCTCGGTGATTCGCGCAACGTCGTCTGGGTCGGTGCCGACCGAAAAGCCGTGGAACGTATGGGTTTTCGGGCCGCGACGACGATGGCCGATGCGCTGGAGATGGTCCATAGCGCGGTCGGTTCGAGCCCGACGATCAGCTACCTGCACGCCCCGCCGCACACGCTCGCGGACGTCCGCTGATGGCAGCCGGTCAGGCCCGGCTGCGTGACGTGGCGCGCGGCTGGCGCTGGGGAGCACGCCCGCTGGTGCCGGCATCGGCGGAGGCTCATCGGCCGCCGCCGGAGCCAGCGTCGGAGTTCTCGACCGCGTGGGCGCGCACCCCTTTGGCGGTCGGAGTGCGCGCTGCCGTCCAAGCCGGCGGGCTGAAACCCCTTGTGTGGTCGGAGGTTTCGCCGCAGGTCCGTGGTCTGGACAACCTCGTCGGCCTCACAGGCCCGGTGATCTTCACCGCCAATCACAGCTCTCATCTCGACGCGCCGCTGATCCTCTGCTCGCTGCCGTCCGCATGGCGCCGGCGCACACTTGTCACCGCTGCTGCCGACTACTTCTTCGATGCTTGGTGGCGGGCGACGGGCACGGCGCTGGCCTTCGGGACGGTTCCGCTCGACCGCCAGGCTAAGACCGCGTCGTCCTCCTCGACCCCGCGCGAACTGCTCGACACCGGCTGGAATCTGGTGATCTTCCCCGAAGGCACCCGCTCGCAGGACGGGCAGATCGGCTCGTTCAAGAGCGGGACGGCACGCCTCGCCATGTCCGCCGGAGTCCCGATCGTCCCCATCGGCTTGCGCGGCGCGTACTCGGCGATGCCCCGCGGACGCGGCTGGCCGCTGCCGGGCCGGCGGCCGGTCAGTGTGCGCTTCGGCGCACCGCTGCGGCTGCGCCCCGAGGAGAACGCGAAGCAGCTGACCGACCGGGTGCGGCTCTCGGTGAGCCGGCTCTGCGTCGAGGACGCGAGCACCTGGTGGGAGTCCATCAGTGGCGCAGCACCCCAGACCGGGGGCGCCTCCCCCGCCGCCCCCGCCAACGAGGTCGCCAAGTGGCGTCGCGTCTGGGCCGCCGGCGCACCGGTAGAGCACGAGGCGCCGCTCGCCGCCGATCCCTGGGCCGCCGATCGCTGAACCCGCCCGCCGCTCGCCGCACGCCTGCGAATCACCTGACGGCACCACCACAAAGCCGCCCTAGCACCCGTATTCGGTGGCGCCACCGCGGGGCCACTCCAGCTCTGGGGGACAACCGTGGGGACAAGCTGGGGACAACCGGTGGCCGCCTGTGGGACGCGCCCGATCCCCGAGGAAGGCCCAGATTCAAGACTTGTTTGCCGACGCAAGCCGACCGACCCTGAGACACATGAGCCTGCTGACGCTTCCGTCGAGAGTCCGCCGGCACCGCTGCACCTGCCCGCCGCCGGACGCGCAGCAGAACCACGAAGGCCCGCTCCCGACGCCGCTGCGCCGCGTGGTCCAGCTCTCCGCCGACCTGGTGGCAGCCCTGCTCGAGGTCGAGGGGCGCGACCGGGCGACGCTCGACGATCTGGAGTGGGCTGACGCGGTGGCAGCGCGGATGATGCGGCGCGAGGCCGACCGGAGCCGGGCTCAGCCCTCTTGCGCGTCGACGGCGACGACCCCGCGCCGCAAGCCCTCGACGGCCCGGCGGGCGGAGCTACGTACCGGATCTTCGGCGACGTCGGCGACCTGACCGAGCAGATCGACCAGCTGGCGGGTCCAGCGCACGAAGTCGCCGGCGGCGATCTCGCGTCCCTGATCGCTGCCGCGCGACGAGCCGACGCCAGGACCGAGGAGCACGCGCTCGAGTTGGGCGCCGGCGGCGTAGTGGAATGCGGCCCAGGCGAAGCCCGCATCCAGACCGGGGAGCTGATCGAGCCGGTGCGCCGCTTCGATCTCCTTGAGGTCACGGCGCAGCTCGATGGTCGCGTCGAGCGCCGCCCGTACCTCAGGACCTCCGGGCAGCAGGGGATCGCGATGTTCGTCGGTACGCGATTCGTAGACCAGAGCCGAGGCGACCGCCGCCAGTGCCGGAGGGCCGAGCTCGTCCCACACGCCGCGGCGCAGGCACTCGGCGACCAGTAGGTCCGATTCGGCGTAGAGCCGGGCGAGCCGCCGGCCTGCCGGAGTGACCTCCGGAGTGTCGACGTCAGAGGTCAGGTAGCCGGATTCCTCGAGCAGCCGGCACACCCGATCGAAGGTGCGCGCGATGGTGTTCGTCCGGCCCTCGACGCGTTGCTTCAGGCCGGACGTCTCTCGCCGAAGGCGGTCGGCCCGCTCGGCCCAGCGCATGTGCTGCTCGCGGTCGGGGCAGCCGTGCACCGGATGCTCGCGCAGCTCGGTGCGCAGCCGGGCGATCTCGTCGTCGGGTCCGGCGGAGTCCTCTCCCCCGCCCCGGCGGCTCGGATCGGCCAGCCGCTCGTTGCTCAGCCCGAGATCGCGCAGCGAGGACGCGAGGTCACGCCGCGACTGGGGTGAACGCGGGTTGAAACTGCGTCCGACGCGCACCTTCGCGAGCGCCTCCACGGGCGTCGGGAAGTCCACCGCCGACAGTCGCTTCACCTGCCGATCGGAGGTGAGCACCACCAGGCGTCCGGTGTCGGCGACCGCGCCGCCGTCGGACAGCACGATCGCCAGCCCGGCCCGGCGACCGGCAGGCACCCGGATGACGTCGCCGGTGCGCAGCTTGCGCAGCGACTCGTCGGCCCGCAGCCGGCGCTGCGACGAGCGCTCCCGCGCCAGCTCGGTCTCCCGGCGCGAGAGCCGGCGGCGCAGCCCGGCGTACTCCTGCGCCGACCCGAGGTCGCACTGCATCGCTTCCTCATAGCCCGCGATTGCCTCGTCGTGGCGATGCACCTGACGCGCCAGCCCGACCACCGCGCGGTCGGCTTGGAACTGGGCGAACGACGATTCCAGGAGCACCCGGGCCGAGGACCGGCCCATCGAGGCCACCAGGTTGACCGCCATGTTGTAGGACGGCCGGAAGGACG
>DATAVO010000014.1:0-3600 GCA_036267695.1 Frankiaceae bacterium | reverse complement strand
AGAGCCTGTCGCTCGCGCTCACCGCCGAGGGCTTCGCCGCGACCATTGCGCCGCTGAATTCTCAGGCCGGCATCCTGGAGACCTTCGAGTGGTCGGCGCCGGGAATCGTCTTGTTGGACCTCGATCTCGGTGGTGCCGTTGGCGATGGGCTGGCGCTCGTACGCCCGCTCTGCGATCGCGGTGGCCGGGTCCTGGTCGTGAGCGGCTGCGACGACCGTCCGCGCCTGGCCGCCTGCCTGGAGCAAGGCGCCGTCGCCATCCTTCCCAAGAGCACGCCGTACGAGCGGCTGGTCGATGCGGTCGTCGAGATTTCCGCGGGTCGTCGCATCGTGAGCGAGTCCGACCGGCACGCCATGCTCGGTGAGCTGCGCGCCTGGCGGGCCCGGCAGCGCCACGAACTTGCCCCCTTCGAGACGCTCACGACGCGTGAGTCACAGGTACTTGCAGCCCTGATGGACGGTCAGGGATGCGAGGCGATCGCGTCCGCCTGGTTCGTCAGCGAGGCGACCGTCCGTACCCAGATCCGAGGAGTGCTCACCAAGCTCGGCGTGAGCTCCCAATTGGCCGCGGCGGCCCTGGCGCAACGGGTCGGCTGGAAGCCGTCGCCGGCGGGCTGATACCAAAGAGTCGTGGGCACAAGATGACCGGGACTTCCGCAGCGGCCGCCGGGCTTGCTGCGTTCCCCGCTGAGATCGATCCCGCCGACTGGCCTGAGCTGAGTTACCGGCTCGGGCTGACCGACGGGCTCCCGACGTTCCCGCCGAGCAACGAGGTGGTGCAGGCGCTCGTCGCCGGAAGCGGTCGATCGGGTGCCGACGTCGTCGGCGTCATACCGCCGAGCGGTCGCACGGCGACGGTTCTCGACGTCGCGGCCAACGCGGCGATGGCGGGATGCCTGCCCGAGCACTTGCCGGTGGTTCTGGCGGCCCTGGAAGCCATGCAGGAGCCGCGCTTCAACATGGCCGGCGTCGTCGCCACCACCCACCCGTGCTGGCCGCTCGTCATCGTCTCCGGGTCCGCCGTGCAGCGGCTGGGAATGGCGACGGGTGAATCCGTGATGAGCGGCGGCGGCGTGCGGGCCAACGTCGCGATCGGACGCGCCGTGAAGCTGGTCATCTGGAACGTCGGCGTCGGCCGCCCCCGCGAGCCGGTGCAGGAGATCTTCGGTCACCCCGGGCGGCTCAGTTACTGCATCGCGGAAAGTCCAGCCTCGCCCTGGCCTGCCTTGCACGACGCACGCGGGGTGCCCGCCCCCCACGGCGCCGTCACCGTGTTCGCCTGCGAGGCACCGCAGATCACCAACCCGTGGGGCTTCACGACCTCTGACAACCCCCGCATCGGCGAGCAATGGCTGTCCACGGTGGCCGAGCAGATGAGCACGCGCGGCAACAACAACACGCACACCATGGGCGAGCTGCTGGTCGCCTTCACCCCGTCGATGGCCCGCACGCTGGCCGCGCAGGGCTGGACGCGCGAGAGCATCCAACAACACCTGTGGCAGACCGCCCGCCGCCGCCTGGGTGACATCCGGCTCAGCGTCGACGGCACGCCGGCGGTCGATGCGGCGTCACGCTACGAGTGGTGGCCCGACTGGGTCGACCAGAGCGACCCGGAGACCCGGGTTCCGGTGACCTGGGCGCCGGGCGACATCCACGTCGTCGTGACCGGGGCCGACAGCATCCCGTCGGCCGCGGTCTTCCCGTCGTGGGGAAATCTCGGCGGATTCGCCGTCACGCGGGCACTTGCGGCGCCCGCCGGCCTGGAGGAGGAATCCCGATGAAGCTGATAGATCCGCGGGGCAAGGAACTTCACGTCGATCGCCGGCTCGCGCCCCGCCGCGGCGGTGCGGACGGTGTACGCCGCATCGGCTTCCTCAGCAATGAGGGCGAGCACCTCACGGGGCCGCACTTCCCGGGCTACACGCGGGTGCTCGAGGCGTCGTTACACGAACGGCTCGGCCCCCTCGAGGTCCGGCGTCAGATCAAGCCGGTGCTCTCTCGGCCCGCCGAACCCGACATGCTCGCGCAATTCCTGGAATACGAAGGGGTCATCAACGGCCTCGCCAAATGAGGCTCCTGCACGTCGGGCAGTTTGCTCGACTCGGTACGGCTCGAAGAGCTGGGTATCCCGACGGTCACCTTTGTGACGGCGCCGTTTGCTTCGGCGGCGCGCACTCTTGCGCGCATTCACGGGCTGCCGGACATCCCGCTCGTCATCGTCGCTGACGACTACCTGGAAAACGCGGACGCCGTCATCCGGGAGCGCACGGCCGGCATCCTCGATGAGATCCTCGTGGACCTCTTCGGCGCTCAGCCCCCCGACCAGGGACCGTAGGCACCGTCGTTGGCATGGGTCATGGCCTCGACATAGTCGGTTCGTTCCTGGCCCGCCTGCTCGGCGCCCCGCGGCGCGGCGAGCAGGCCGCGGAAGTCGCCGACCGAGGCGAAACCCTTGCGGCGCATCCATTCCGAGACCCCGTCGAGCAGCACCCCGGCATGCTCCGGCCCGTGGCGTAGCAGAGCCGATGTCGTCATGACCACATCAGCACCGGCGAGCAGATACTTGACGACGTCGCCGGCGTCCTCCACCCCCGTCGTGGCCGCCAGTGAAGCCCGCACTCGCCCGTGCAGCAACGAGATCCAGGTGCGTGGCAATCGCGCTTCCGCCGGGCTGGACAGGCTCACGTTCGCGATCATCGTGACCTTCTCGCAGTCGATGTCGCGCTGCATGAACCGGTTGAAGAGCACCAATCCGTCCGCGCCGGCGTCATCGAGCAGCCGCGCCATCTCCCCCGTCGAGCTGAAGTACGGGCTCAGCTTCACGGCAATGGGCACCGACGTCGCGGCCTTCACCGCCTGCAGCACGTCCAGGTATCGACGCTCCACCTCGCGCCCGGAGATCTGCGGATCGCCCGGCAGGTAGTAGATGTTGAGCTCGATCGCGCTGGCCCCCGCATCCTGCATTGCCTGCGCGTAGCCGGCCCAGCTGCCGGCGGTGATGCCGTTCAGGCTGGCGATCACCGGAACATCGACGGCGCGCACCGCACGCTCCAGCAGGCTCAGGTAACGGCGCGGACCCAGATTCTCCTGCGCTGCCACCGGAAAGTAGGAGAGGGATTCGCCGAAGGCGTCAGCTCCCGCGTCGGAGAGCCGTGCGTTGAGCTCTGCCTCGCGACGCAGCTGCTCCTCGAACAACGAGTAGAGCACGACCGCACCGACTCCTCCTCCCGCCAACCGCTTGACCCCTTCGACGCTCTGCGACAGCGGCGACGCGGACGCCACGACCGGGTTGCGAAGCGCCAGGCCGAGATAGGTGGTCGAGAGGTCCATCACGGCGCCTTTCGCGAATCCTCGGGGAAGTCCTGCGCGCCGCGGGCGGCCATGTCCTCGTAGACATCCCAACGCCGGCCGACCTCTGCCTCGGCAAGGCCGAGCAGCCGCTCGGACTCGACCGGATCGGTGTTGGAAAGCGTGCGGTAGCGCAATTCCCGATACCGGTAGTCCGACAGCGGGATCCGCGGGCGCGGTGAGTCGAGCAGGAACGGGTTCTGGCCGGATGAGCGCACCAGCGGGTCGTAGCGCACCAGCGGCCAGTGCCCGC
>DATAVO010000013.1:0-1982 GCA_036267695.1 Frankiaceae bacterium | reverse complement strand
CCATGTGTTCGTAATCGCGGCGGTGCTCGTGATGCTGCGCCTCGGACTGTGGCAGTGGCACCGCTCCCAGTCCAACAGCGGTGGCGTCCAGAACTGGGCGTACGCCTTTCAATGGCCCTGCTTCGCGGTCTTCGCGATCGTCCTGTGGGTCAAGACGATCCGGCTCGAGATGACAGATCCCGACGAGGCAGCGGCCTCGACCTCGCGCTTCGCGGCCAGGCCGCTGCCCGAGCCGGCCATCACCAAGGGCCCGGGCGTGCGCATCGGGATCATGACGACGCCCGAGACCATGGACGAGGACGACACCGAGATGGCGGCATACAACGACTACTTGGCGCGGCTCAACGCCCGCGCCGCAGCGGTTCCTAACGCCTCGCGACGAGCAGGCTGACAGCCTCCATGCTCGACTTCCGCAGCGTCGACGGCGCGCTGCTCCGCTACCGGGTCGTCGCGATCATCGTCAGCGTCCTGCTCGTCGTTCTCTTCTTTGTCGGCATTCCGCTCGACTTCGGCGCCGGCCATGGTGGCGTGGACAAGTTGGTCGGAGTAGTGCACGGCGCGATCTTCTTCCCGATCTACATCTTGCTGACGCTCGACCTCACCCGTCGGGTTCGGATGACGCCGATCCAACTCGTGCTGACGGTGATCGCCGGCGCAGTGCCGATCGGCTCGTTCTACGCCGAGCGATACACGACTCGATACGTTCGCGAGCGTCAAGCCGCGCTCGAAGCCGCTGACGTGCCGGTCGTCGAACGGTCAGGCTGACGGAGCGGCAGACCCACCCGAAGCACCCCGCCCCGGCAGCGAGACGCCATTGGCCTTCATCCCTAGGAAGCCGCCGACGACGGTCACGATGTTGAGGACGAGCAGCACGTAGCCACCCCAGTACAAGCCGTAGCTGAAGTTGCTCCCAAGAATGTTGTGGGGCAGCGTCAGCCAACGCACGACGAAGAGAACCAGAGCAAGGGCCGAAAGGCCGGTCGCCACGAGGCGCCCCGGAACCGGCAGTGCTGATAGCGCGTCTGGCGCAAACACCACCGCGCCGCCGACAGCGACTGCAAGCAACAGCAGGATGGCCGCGAGCGATCCGACTCCATGCCAGGCGCTGGCGGTGTCACTGGTGAGGCCGCCGACATCGATATGCGCAAACGCGATGAAGGTAAAGATGAATGCCAACAAGCCCGCGCCGAGGAAAATCTGATCGTGGCGAGCAAGTGCCTTGAAGTCAGGCGTCGTCGAGGACATGTACTTCCCCCTGCCGAGGTTGAGGTCGCTTGATCTTGTCCCGCCAGGGCTTCTGACACAAGCCTGACAATTCTGCGGCGTGTTTAGCGCTCGGGGTCGCCGACGTGGACGACGCGCAACACGCTGATCAGGGCCTGGAGAACGACCAGCAGGATCAGGATCCAGCCACCCCAGCGCAGACCGGCGCTGACGCCGGGGACGTCCGGAGTCGGCAGGTCGAGACTCCTAATCACGACCAACAAGGCACCAACACACGCCAGGACGGCTGCGACGATGCTGACGGGAAGCGGTGTCGACCCGTCTTCGCCGAAGTACGGCTCCGCCGCCGTGACGACGAGCGAGAACAGCATCAGGATCAGGCCGATCCCCGCGAGACCGTGCCATGCGTTGAAGCTGCCGGTGACGCCGGACTCAGCCGGTCCTCCCTCGAAGGTCAAGGCGTACCAGGGAAGGAACGACGCAACGAAGACCAGCAGGCCCGAGACGAGGGCGATTACGTCGTGACGAGGTACTGAGTAACCATCCGGCTCGGGAAGCGCCATGCTCAGAACACTAGGACCCTCTACAACTCCCCGACCGACTTGGCGCGCAGGCCCTTCTTCTGCCGCTCGAGCTCGATCAGCTCGCCGAACATCCGGTTGTACTCCGCGGCGTTCTCGACCGGGTTGAGCCGCTGCAACCGCGACTTCAGCTCCTGGACCCGCCGGGTGATCGCCATCTCCTCGAGGCGCACGAGC
>DATAVO010000012.1:0-9033 GCA_036267695.1 Frankiaceae bacterium | reverse complement strand
CCGGCCAGACCCGCGAGCACGACGAAGTAGTACGCGATCGAAGGCGCCTGCAAGCACTCGCTCAGCTGTGACCGAAGAAAAAGCCCAGCCGACAAGAAGCCGGTCCCGATGGAGATCACCGCGATCGCCAGCAGCGGCACCGCCGTCTCCAAACCCACGACCCGGCGAAGTACCCCAATCGGCGTGCCGGTCAGGCGTAGTAGGGCGAAAGGTCGCTTCCGGTCGCCAAGACCCGCGGCGACGCTGACAGCGAGACTGCAACCGGCAATCGGCAAGCTGGCCAAGATCACCACGTCGACCAGCCGGCGGTACTGCGCGTTCAATTTCGTGTCGTGGTTTTGATCATTCGATTCGGCGATCGTCTGGGGGAAAAAGGTCGCTGGATAGGCACGCTCGAGTACGGTCCGCGCCCGTTCGATCGCTGCCGCCTTGCCGTCGGTGCCGACGGCAAGTGACAGGACGGGCAGGGTCGCTAGTTGCCCGGGTGCAACCGCCGCCGCCGGCCAGATCGGCCCAGGGCCACTCCGGCGGACATAGGTGAACGGGGGCAGAGCGCTGACCACCGAGGCGCCGGCGGCACACCTGCCGAGTGCAGGCGTGCGCGCCAGTTCGGTGCAGGACACGAGTCCGTTCGGCGGCCCTTGCGATTCGGTGCTGACCGACGGATCGGCACGCACCTGAGTGACCCCTACGACGCCAGGGATCAGGCGCAGTTGCTCCAGCAGCGACTCTGGCATCGAACGAACGAGCGGCGAAACCCCAGGCCCGCTACCGAAGTCCCAGAATTGGTCGACGAGAGTGGCCTTCTCCGCCGGGTCGTTGTGCGGGTTGTCGTAGGCGTCGATCGTGGTGATCAGCGCGATAGCGACACTTGTCACGAAGAGCGCAAGGACAAGGCCGCTGATGGCCCGAAATCCCGCCTTCGGGTTGTCCGCCAGCCGCCGCCCCGCGATGAGCACGGCGGGTCGGCGGGTACGGCGTGCGATCAGACGCGAGCCGAGCATGGTCAGCCACGGACCGGAGCTGATCAGGCCCACCATCACCAGGAAGAACCCGGTCAGATACGCCTCGATCTCACCTGGGGTGGTCGGTGGCCTGCCGGCACCGACGAAGTACCAGAGCTCACCGACGCCGGCGAAGAGCGGGATGAGCCGCCAGGCACGCGGAGGGCGCGGGGTGACCCGGCGCGACACTCCTAGCGGCGAGATCTGCACGCGCCTCAGGGCGAGCCGCGCGGCCACGGCCGCGGCAATCGGGACGCCGGCCGCGACCAGCACCATGTCGAATGCGCTGAGCGAAAGATCGCTCGGGTAGAACGGCGCGCCGGTGAACGGCAAGCCGGCAAGCGGCGTTCGCACCATGAAGAAGAGGCCGAACCCGGCCGCCACACCGGCGCCGGCCGCGACGGTCGACTCCACCGCCGAAACGATCGATACCTGCCGCGGCGTCGCCCCGACCAACCGCATCGCTGCGAACCGCTGTTCCCGTCGGGCCGCCGACAGCCGGCTCGCGGTACCGATGAAGACCAGGACGGGGAACAGCAGGGCCGCTGCCGCCACCGAGAGGACCAGATCGATACCGCTCGCGTCGATGCCGATGAAGTAGCAGTTCTCGTTGCAACTACTAGGCACGGTGGTGCTGATCCGGGTGATCTCTTTGGCGCCCCGGACGTGCGCGAGCTGCGCCGGAGTGTGCCCGATGACAATCACCAACGTGTTGGGCGCGGGGAGCGCGGCGGCCCCGATGATGCCTACCTGCTTGCCCGGGTAACGATCGCCGAGTTGGGCCGCCGGAGTGGATCGCAGCAGTTTGCTCAGCGCGGGCGACGCGTAGAACTCCCCGGGGCCGGGCAGTCGTGAGAGGCCCGGCGGCACCGGTGAGGTGCTGCCGGTGGTTGCCACGTCGATCCGGCCGATGAGCTGGCCGTGGAAAAGGTCACCGTTCGCCAGCCACCAGACCGGGGCGGACGTGGGGGAGGCGACGGGTGGCTCTTGCCCGGCGCCGGTTTCGAGCCACGCGTAGCGAGCGTTCTGCGCGTTGACGGCGTTGATACCGGCCAGGGTGATCAGCACCATCCCCACGCCGAGAGCCACCCCTACCGCGGTGACGATCAGGCGGACCATCGCCTCCCGGCCGCCTTTCATCGTGAGCCGGAGCCCGAGCCGGATCATCGGCCACTTCGCGCGGCCGTCAGCTGCACCGCCTTGCCGTCGCGGACGACAATCTCCCGATCGGCATACGCGGCGACCCGGGGTTCATGGGTGACGAGGACGACCGTGGTGCCGCGCTCTCGTGTCGCTGCGACGAGCAGTTCCATGACGTGCTCGCCGGTGAGGGAGTCGAGCGAGCCGGTTGGCTCGTCGGCAAAGAGCACCTCGGGATGGCTGACCAGGCCGCGAGCAAGGGCGACGCGCTGGGCCTGGCCGCCGGACAGTTCCCCGGAACGACGCCCCTCCAGCCCGTCGAGCCCGAGCGGAGCGAACCACGAGTGCGCCTCCGTCAGCGCCGCACCCCGCCGCGCGCCCGCGAGCAGCAGCGGCAGTGCGACGTTCTCCTCAGCAGTGAGCTCAGGCACGAGCTGGCCGAACTGGAAGACGAAACCAAAGCGGTCGCGTCGCAAGGCGCTGCGCTGCGCTTCCGCCAATGTGTCGAGTCGGCGGCTGGCGAAGTGCACCTCGCCCTCGTCCGGAATCAGGATGCCGGCCAGGCAGTGCAGCAAGGTCGACTTGCCAGAGCCGCTCGGCCCCATGACAGCCAGGATCTCGCCCGCCTCGACGCTGACACTCGTTCCCTGCAACGCCGGTGTCTGGCCGAAAGACAGGTAGATGTCCCTGGCCTCGAGCAGCGTGCGGGCCTCGCCCCGGACGGCCGGCACGGACCCCGCCATCACGACCGCACCGCTTCGGCCAGGGCACCGAGTCGCGCCGCCGTCGTATCGATCCACCGGAGGTCGGCCTCCAGGTGAAAGAGACCATGATCGGCCAGCAGCGCGTCGACAACTTCACCGCTGCGCCGCAGCTCGGTGAGCTCGCGCATGCGTTTCATATGTGCCGCTCGTTGCGCATCGAGGTAGCTCTGCGCCGGACGGCCGAGCATGAGCGCGAGGACCACCTTGACGAACAAGACCGTCTGCAGATGGGCCTCCGCCTCAACGGGTTCGGCGAGCCACGCCTCGACCTCGCTGACGCCCTGCTCGGTGATGACGTAGCGCTTGCGGTCGGGGCCGCCTCCTGGCTCGGCCTCCCCGGCCGTCACCTTGCCGTCGCGAGCCAGGCGCGAGAGCGTCGAGTAGACCTGCCCGAACGGTAGCGGCTTGCCTCTACCGAAGTAGGCGTCGTAGTCACGCTTGAGGTCATAGCCATGACTCGGCTCCCGCTCGAGCAGGCCAAGGAGGGTGAGTGGAACGCTCATGGGGCGACAATACACTCGGTGTATACCCTGCGCTAGTACCAGCTTGATCCGGTAGAAACCGTTGCAGAACGCGCGGCTGGGGAAGGATGGACCCATGCCCCGTCTCCTTTCCCGCGCGGCGCTCGCCGGCGCCGCGTACCAGCAAGCGAAGAAGTTCCTCGACAGCCCCCGCGGCCGAGAGCTGGCCGCCAAAGCCAAAGCCAAAGCGAACGATCCGGCGACCCGGGCAAAGGTGAACGAGGTGGTCAACGGCGTGGTCGGCAAGGTCCGGAGCCGCACCGCGACGCGCTGATCCGTCCCACCTCACAGCCGAACTTGACACGGTCGTGATAACTTAGCGGCCGATGACGTCGCAGAGCATTCAGCAGGCGAGCGAGACCACCGGCTGGTCCCCTCGCATGCTGCGCTACCTGGAGAGCAGCGGGCTGATCCGGCCGATGCGCACCCAGGGCGGCCATCGCGTCTACGCGCCCGTACAGATCCAGCGGCTGCGCGATCTGCGGGCGATCGTCGAGCGCTTCGACATCGGGCTGACCGATGTGGCGTTCGAGTTACGCCAGCGCACCGAGCCCCAGCTCGCCCAGGCTCTCGACGCCTGGTTCGGTGCCGTGCATCGGGTGGCCGCACCCGAGCGAGCGTCCCTGTACCGCAAGCTCGCCGACGAGATGGAGCCGCTCCCCGACTCCGATCAGTACGACCATTCCCAGCCTCGCGACCACCGCGACGCCCGCAGTCCGCAGCGATCCGACCCACCGCTCACCCCCTCACAAGGAGAAGCACTCATGACTGTCGATGCATCCACCGGCACCCCGGTAGACCAGCTGACGGCCGACACGGCGGGGAGCGTGAGCGACTTCAAGGTCGCCGACCTCTCGCTCGCCTCGTTCGGCCGCAAGGAGATCGAGCTCGCCGAGCACGAGATGCCGGGTCTGATGTCCCTGCGCGAGGAGTACGGCAAGGCCCAGCCGCTTGCCGGCAAGCGCGTGGCAGGAAGCCTGCACATGACCATCCAGACGGCCGTGCTGATCGAGACGCTCACCGCGCTCGGGGCCGACGTCCGCTGGGTGAGCTGCAACATCTTCTCCACGCAGGACCACGCGGCGGCGGCGATCGTCGTCGGGCGCAACGGCACTCCCGAGAACCCGCAGGGGGTCCCGGTCTACGCCTGGAAGGGCGAGACGCTGGAGGAGTACTGGTGGTGCACCGATCGCATGCTGACCTGGCCGAACGGCAAGGGTCCTGACGCGATCGTCGACGACGGCGGCGACGCCACCCTGCTCGTTCACATGGGCGTGGAGTTCGAAGCCGCCGGCGCCGTGCCGCAGCCGGACGCCAACGATCCCGAGGAGTACGGCGTCATCCTCGAGACGCTGCGTCGCTCCATCGCGGCCGACCCCACTCGCTTCACCCGGGCGAGCCAGGACATCAAGGGCGTCACCGAGGAGACCACCACCGGCGTGCACCGGCTCTATGAGTTCGAGCGCGGCGGCACGCTGCTCTTCCCGGCGATCAACGTCAACGACTCGGTGACCAAGTCCAAGTTCGACAACAAGTACGGCGTGCGCCATTCGCTGATAGATGGCATCAACCGGGGCACCGACGTGATGATCGGCGGCAAGGTCGCGGTCGTCTGCGGCTACGGCGATGTGGGTAAGGGCTCCGCCGAATCGCTCCGCGGGCAGGGCGCCCGGGTGCTCGTCACCGAGGTCGACCCGATCTGCGCGTTGCAGGCAGCGATGGACGGGCTACAGGTCGTGCACCTCGACGACGTGGTCGCCGTCGCCGACATCTTCATCACCACGACCGGCAACAAGGACATCATCACCGCCGACCACATGGCCAAGATGAAGCACCAGGCAATCGTCGGCAACATCGGCCACTTCGACAACGAGATCGATATGGCCGGCCTGGCCAAGACCCCCGGCATCGAGCGGGTGCGGGTCAAGCCGCAGGTCGATGAGTGGGTTTTCCCCGACGGCCACTCGATCATCGTGCTGTCCGAGGGCCGCCTGCTGAACCTGGGCAACGCCACCGGACACCCGAGCTTCGTGATGTCGACCTCGTTCACCAACCAGGTCATCGCCCAGATCGAGGTGCTGACCAAGACCGACCAGTACGAGAACCAGGTCTACACGCTTCCCAAGCACCTCGACGAGAAGGTCGCCCGGCTCCATCTCGACGCGCTGGGAGCGAAGCTGACCACGCTGAGCAAGGCGCAGGCTGAATACATCGGCGTCGATGTGGCGGGCCCGTACAAGAGCGAGCATTACCGTTACTGAGCGGTAAGAGAAAAGCAACACCTGAAGGCCCGGACCGGTGCGGTCCGGGCTTTCACCATTTAGCGAAAAATAAACCTCAAAAAATGCACTCCCATGGGGAGTCTTCCGCCCCGGTAAGCGGTTGCATAAGGGAGTGAGTTCTTCCCCGCTGGTCCCGACGAACCGGGCCCAGAACCACAACCGGCGCGACGCCATCATCGATGTCGCTGCAGAGCGCTTCGCGCAGCAAGGGTTTCACGGCGTCTCGATGCGCGACATCGCCCGGGCCAACGGGTCCTCCGTCGCCGCGCTGTACAACCACTTCGCGAGCAAAGACGACCTGTTGCTGGCCGTAGGTGAGCGATTCTTCGGCTCATTCATCGAGCGTCTCGAGTCGGTTGCGAACCGTCCTGGCGACGGCCTCACGCGGTTCCTTTCGATGCTGCGGGTGGCGTTCACTGATGCCAACCGTCATGGCAATGAATACCTGAGCATTTCGCGGGACAATCGCCACATTGCGTTGACTCCGGAACTGGCCCCGCTTATCCAGTCCAGAAACGCCTGCGTGGCCCTTTGGGACCGCGTCCTGCACGAGGGCATGCAGGACGGCTCCATTCAAGCCGATCTCGACCCGCCGGCGGTCATCTGGATCGTCTTCTCGACGGTCACGGGGATGGTCGACGTGACCCGGGCCAAGAGCTTCGCCGGCATCTTCCGCGAGGATCCGCTCCAGTGCATTGCCGACTTGCTGCGCGACGGGCTCAGACCGCGGACGTGATCGCCGCCGGCTCGCCGGTCGGCGGGGGTCCAGCACCTGCCTCGGCGGCAAGGATCTCGCCCACGGTTCCCTGACGGGCCAGCATGATCAGTCCGGCGAGCAGCAAGGGCAGCGCCGCGATGAAGCCCACGAGCGCACCGCCGCGCGGCACCGGCTCCCCGAAGACCGCCAGGCCTGCGATCGCCGGGAGCAACGCGGCGAACGCGCTCGTCACCGGCACGGCGACGACCGCGGCCCCCGCTTGCAGGGCCCGCGAGAGCAGGCTCAGCGAGAGCAGCGCCGCAACGGCCAGCAGATAGGGCGCCGGCGTGAGCAGCTGGTGCCAGAAGTCGTGATCGCGTAGCGAGAGGCTGATCTGACGGGTGCACAGCGTGGCCATCGCGTACGCGATTCCCGAAGCACCGGCGAGCAACGCCGCAGTGACACTGCCGGGTGACCGGCGGCCCGCGAAGAACGCCCCCACCGCGGCGAGCGCGACGATCCCGACCATCACGAACTGTTCCTCGAGGCGCGCTTGGCGCCCCACCCCGTGATGCGACGTGGCGAACGCCGCCGTCAGCAGCACGCCGCCGCTGAGGATGGCGGCGATGCCGAGGATGCCGGGACGCGACAGCCGTTCGTGGACGACGCGCGACGCCAGCAGCCCGAGCACGACCATGTCGAACAGAAGCAGCGGGGTGACGAACGCCGCCGGAGCGAGGGCCAAGGCGATCGCCTCGAAGCCGAACCCTCCGAGATCCGCCCCGACCCCGGCGAGCCAGAGTTTGTTACGCGCCAGGCGTGCCAGCAGTCCCAGCCCGAGCCCGCTCCCGGTCTCGGTCTGGCGGGCAGCGAGCGCCTGTACGAGCGGTCCGATGCCGTAACAGGTGGCTGCGGCAAGTGCACAGATCAACCCCGGGATGAGGCTCCCGGCGTGGGTCACCAGGTCACCATGTCAGCCGCAACCCGGCGCGTGCCACCTCTCCTGGAACTTCATTAATTTGATGGAGTTGAGGGTGTTAGCCTGGTCCGGCGACACCTGCCCGGACAAGTGCGCCGACGGGCTCGCACGCCATCTCGATCCCGCTGGCTAAGCGCGGCGAGCTTTGACAGGCTGGCGAGCAGAGCCCGGTCATTGGCAGCCAGCGGGTCACGCCGGCCCGCGCCCGACCAACGGATCAGATGGAGACACCCGCATGACCACCGACGCCCCGGACACCACTCCCGTCCCCCCACCGCACGAGCCCGATACCTCCGCCTGGTCGTTCGAGACCAAGCAGGTACACGCCGGGGCGTCGCCGGATCCGACGACCAACGCGCGGGCGACGCCGATCTATCAGACGACGTCGTTCACCTTCCGGGACACCCAGCACGCGGCGGACCTCTTTGGGCTGGCCGAGCCGGGCAACATCTACACGCGGATCATGAACCCGACGCAGGACGTGCTCGAGCAGCGGGTCGCCGCCCTCGAGGGCGGCGTCGCCGCGGTGGCGGTGGCGAGCGGGCAGGCCGCCGAGACCCTGACGTTCCTCACGCTGGCCAGCGCCGGCGATCACATCGTCTCCAGCTCGTCGCTCTACGGCGGCACCTACAACCTGCTGCACTACACGTTCCCCAAGCTCGGGATCGACGTCACCTTCGTCGATGACCCCGACGATCTCGAAGCGTGGCGCGGGGCGGCCAACAACCGCACCCGGCTGTTCTTCGCCGAGACCCTCGGCAACCCGCGCAGCAACGTGCTCGACATCCGCGGCGTCGCCGATGTCGCGCATGCCGCCGGTGTGCCGCTCGTCGTCGACAACACGGTGCCGACCCCGTTCCTGCTGCGCCCGATCGAGCACGGCGCCGACATCGTGCTGCACAGCGCCACGAAGTTCCTCGGCGGTCACGGCACCACGATCGGCGGCGTTGTCGTCGACGGCGGCACCTTCGACTTCGGCGAGCACGCCGCCCAGCACCCGCAGTTCCACGAGCCCGACCCGAGCTACCACGGCCTGCAGTACTGGCCGATGCTCGGCCCGGGATCGTTCGCGGCGAAGCTGCGCGTGCAGTATCTGCGCGACATGGGGCCGGCGATCTCGCCGTTCTCCTCGTTCCTGCTCATCCAGGGCATCGAGACCCTCTCGCTGCGCATGGAACGCCACACCTCCAACGCGCAGGCGCTCGCCGAGTGGCTGGCCGGGCGCGATGAGGTCGAGGTCGTGCACTACGCCGGCCTGCGGTCGAGTCCCTGGCACGCTGCGGCCCAGCGCTACATGCCCGCGGGCGCAGGCGCGATCGTGTCTTTCGAACTCCGCGGAGGGGTCGAGGCCGGCAAGCGCTTCGTCGACGCGGTCGAGCTCTTCAGCCACCTGGCCAACATCGGTGATGTGCGCAGCTTGATCATCCATCCGGCGAGCACCACCCACTCCCAGCTCGCCGACACCGAGCAGTTGGCCTCGGGTGTGACCCCCGGACTGATCCGGCTGTCGGTCGGCGTCGAGGGTGTGGAGGACCTCAAGGCCGACCTCGAAGCCGGCTTCCGCGCGTCGAAGGAGAACTAGCCGGCGGTGGCGACCCAACCTGCCGCGGCGCCGGTCCCTCCGGCCAGCGGAGCCTGGCGGAAGG
>DATAVO010000011.1:0-10523 GCA_036267695.1 Frankiaceae bacterium | reverse complement strand
TGGCGACCGTCTCGATGAGGCGGCGTGGAACGGTCGGGAACACCACGCTCTGACCAGTCCGGGCCACAACGGCCGGGCCGTTGCGTGCGTCCATCTTGATCGGGTAGCGGTCGACCATCTCCAGCGCCGACTCGACCTTCGAGCGATCGGAGTGATGGATCACAGCGCTCGCCAGCTCGTCGCCGTCCACCAGCTGCACCAAGCACCAGTCCGCCAGACGCGGCACCAGCAGATTGGTGACGGCATCCAGCGTCGCCTGGAAATCGAGCGTACCGGTGAGCGCGACGGATGCGTCCGCCAGGAACGACAGCCGCTCGTTGGCCTGCATCGCGCGTTCCATCGCCAGGGCCCGTTCCATGGCTTGCGCCAGAGCGTCGGCCAGCGCGCCGACGAAGTCCCCCTGGGCCCCCTCGTCGACCTCGCCGCCTCCGGGAAACGACAGGCTCAGCAGACCCAAAATCCGGTCGCCTATGGTCAACGGCGCAAGGTGCAAGCTGCGCTCGACCGAGTGGGTGGCGACCAGTTCGGGAAAGCGCCGCCTGATCTGCTCGACGTTGCGCAGCACGATGGGCGCACCCGTGCGTACAGCGACAGCGCCAGGGATATCAGCGTCGATCGAGAACTCGTGGTAGCGCGCAACGAGTGCCGGATCGCCTCCCCGCACCGCCAGCGTCAGCAGGGTGTCCTCCTCGGTGAGCAGGAAGACCCGCGCGGTGTCGACGCCGAGGAATTCGAAGGCATTGTTGACCACGGTGACGGCGACGTCGGTGACTGTCGTCGCCTTCGTCAACTCCCCGGTCACTTTCTGCAGCAGCTGCAGCTTGTCCCAGGTGTCCTCGAGCCGGGACAGCCGCTCGACCTCGACGGCGAGCGCGGAAGTGAAGGGCTCGGTCTGGGGAATCTCGGTGTTGTTAGCGGCGGCGCGCAGCTGATCGACCAGAGCCTGGATGTACCACCGGCGAAAGATCTGATGCGCCCTCGGTGCCGCCAGAGTCAGCAGACGCGCCGCCCGGGCGTAACCGTCGGCCTCATCGAGCGCCGCGAGATAACGCTCCCCCGCTTCGGCCGCACTGAGCGGAAGCCGCAGGACCAGGTCGGTCATGAGCTCGCCGCGCGCCGCGGCCGCGAGTGCCTGCCGCTTGATCTCAGCTCGAGCTTCCGAGAAGCCTGAGATGACAGTGGTCACGAGATCTGCCATGGCGACGGGCAGGCTCACTCCCGACGCCGACTCCTGAGCTTTGGCGAGCGTGAGTTCACGTACCAGATTGTCGATATGACCTTTGGCGGCCAGCAGCAGCCGCGTCGGAACCGAGCCCAATTGCACTTCGTAGACGGCCTCCGCGGGCTCCTCGGCCGACCAGTAGGCCAGCAGGTCGTCGACGTTCATCTCCGGCGCGACCCGGCTGCTCGACGCCTCGTGGCTCCCCGCCAGCTCGGCCCAGACGACCTTGCCGCCCGTCGGCGTCGGGTCGACTCCCCACGAACTGGATAGGGCCGACACCAGGGAAAGGCCACGCCCTGTCATCGAATCCAGGCTGTTTCGGGTCTGGATCGGAAGGGTGTGCCCGCTGTCCTCGACCTCGATACGTACACATTCAGCGAGCCGTGCCACCCGGAGGATCACCGGCGGGCGGGCGTGAAAAAGAGCGTTCGTCACCAGCTCGGTGACCAGCAGCTGGACGTCGTCCAGCGCATCGGGAGCTGCCTCGGAAAGGGCCGAAACAGCGAATCGGCGGGCCGTCGGGACGGCGTCGAGCGCGCTTCCGACAACCAGCTCGGAATCCCGCAACACCCCGCCTCCAACCCATCGGAACGCTTCGACGGTCAGTATGACCTGACGCACGTGGGCAGCCCCGTCAATCGATCATCAATCGGTCGCACGTGGCGCCAGTTGAGGACGCCTGCGGATCGGACCCGGCGAAATTCTCAGCCAAAGCCAATGCTTGGGGGGAGACTGGCTCCTCGTGCTACTCACCGTGACGACCACGCGGGCGCCCGCGTCCGATCTGGGATACCTGCTGCACAAGCATCCGGCGAAGGTGCAGCAGTTCGAGGTGGCGTCCGGGATCGCGCACGTGTTCTATCCCGAGGCCACGAACGAGCGCTGTACCGCCGCGCTGCTGCTCGAGGTCGATCCCGTGGGGCTCGTCCGAGGGCGCAAGGGCCCGGCGGCGGAGGGTTTTGCGCTCGGCCAGTACGTGAACGACCGGCCGTATGCCGCCTCAAGCTTGCTCTCCGTCGCCATGTCGCGGGTGTTCAAGACGGCGATGGCCGGCCGTTGCGACGCGCGTCCAGACCTCGCCGCGAAGCCGCTTCCGCTGCAATTGCACGTGCCCGCACTGCCGTGCCGGGGCGGCGCAGACGTGGCGAGCCGTTTGTTCGCCCCGCTGGGTTGGAAGGTGTCGGCGCAGCCGGTGCCGCTTGACGAGCACTTCCCGGAGTGGGGCGATTCGCGTTACCTCGACGTGCGCCTCTCGGGCACTCTGCGGCTCGCCGATGCGCTGAACCAGTTGTATGTCTTGCTACCGGTGCTCGATGACGCGAAGCATTACTGGGTCAGCCCCGATGAGGTCGACAAGCTCCTGCGCGCAGGCGAGGGATGGCTTGGCGGTCATCCGGAACGGGAGCTCATCAGTCGTCGTTATCTCGCCCATCAGGCGGGCCTGTCCCGTACCGCGATCGGGCGGCTCGCCGAGGTCGACGACACCGAGGCCGAGGTGCTCGACAATGCGACGGAAGGCCCGGTCGTCAGCGATGAGGGGGAGCGCGCCGTCCCGCTAGTGCAGCAGCGTCACGGTGCCGTCCTGGCGGCGCTTCGCAGCAGCGGCGCCTCACGAGTCGCCGATCTGGGCTGTGGCAGCGGCGCGCTGCTCACCCAGCTCGTCGCAGACTCGTCCTTCACGATGGTGATAGGCGTCGACGTCTCGGCCCGCGCCCTTGAAATCGCAGCGCGCAGGCTGAAGCTCGACACCATGACCGACCGTCAGCGGGAGCGTTTGACGCTGCTGCAGTCGTCGGTCACCTATCGCGACACCCGGCTGGTCGGGCTCGATGCGCTTGTGCTCATGGAAGTCATCGAACACCTGGATCCGCCGCGGCTTTCGGCCCTTGAACGCACCATATTCGGCGACGCGGCCCCGGCGACGATCGTCGTCACCACCCCCAACGTGGAGCACAACGTGAGGTACGAAACGCTCCCAGCCGGAGCTTTCCGGCATCGGGACCATCGTTTCGAATGGACCCGTGCGCAGTTCCAGGACTGGGCGGGGCGCGTCGGTGAACGGTGCGGGTACGGCGTGCGGCTCCTGGCGATCGGCACCGACGACCCGCAGGTCGGTCCGCCGACGCAGATGGCCGTGTTCAGCAAGGCATCTGGCCCTGCTCCGCGGGCGGCGCTATGAGCGGGGCGGGCCTTGCCCCAGCGGCCTCACCGGGCGGGCGCGAACTCGCCGTGCCTGCGCTCAGCCTCATCGCGCTGGTGGGCGTCACAGGCTCGGGCAAGTCGACATTTGCCCGGCGCATCTTCACGCCGACCGAGGTGCTCAGTAGCGACTTCTGCCGTGGTCTCGTGGCCGACGACGAGAATGACCAGGCGGCGACCGGCGACGCCTTCGACGTCCTTTATTACATCGCTGCGAAACGGCTTGCGGCCGGGCGGCTCACGGTCGTGGACGCCACCAATGTGCAGCCCGATGCGCGCAAGAAACTCGTCGAACTCGCCCGCCAGCATGACGTGCTGCCGGTTGTCATCGTGCTCGACATACCCGAGCGAGTCTGCGCCGAGCGCAACGCCGCGAGGCCGAGCCGCGATTTCGGGCCACACGTCCTGCGCCGACAGCGCGATCAGTTGCGGCGTGGTCTACGCGGGCTCTCCCGAGAGGGGTTCCGCACGGTGCACGTCCTGCGATCTGCAGAGGAAGCCGACACCGCACGCCTCGTGCGCACCCCGCTCTACAACGACTTGCGTCACGAACACGGGCCGTTCGACATCATCGGCGACATCCACGGTTGCCGTTTCGAGCTGGAGGCCTTGCTCGTCGAGCTCGGCTACACGGTGAGCCGCGATGACGCCGGCCGCCCCGTCGCCGCGCACCATCCGCAGGGCCGGCGAAGCGTCTTCGTCGGCGACCTCGTCGACCGAGGACCCGATACGCCCGGCGTGCTGCGCCTGGCCATGGGAATGGTCGCCGCGGGAGACGCCTTCGCCGTCCCCGGAAATCATGAGAACAAGCTGCTGCGCGCCCTGCGTGGTCGCAACGTTCAGGTCACCCACGGATTGGCTGAGTCACTGGCACAGCTCGCGAACGAGCCCGCGGCGTTCAGAGCTGAAGTCGAGACCTTCGTCGACGGGCTGGTCTCGCACTACGTCATGGACGACGGCAAGCTCGTCGTCGCCCACGCGGGGGTCACCGAGCGGTATCAGGGACGGGCCTCGGGACGGGTTCGGTCGTTCTGCCTCTACGGCGACACAACCGGCGAGACCGACGAGTTCGGCCTTCCGGTGCGCTACCCGTGGGCAAACGACTACCGAGGTAAGGCGACCGTGCTGTACGGACACACGCCTGTCCCCACCCCGGAATGGGTGAACAACACGATGTGCCTGGATACCGGCTGCGTCTTCGGCGGGCGGCTCACCGCATTGCGCTACCCCGAGCGCGAGCTGGTTTCGGTGCCGGCTGCCCAGGTGTACTACGCACCGTCGACACCGTTCCCGGCGAATGCTGAAGCTGCAGCACCGCCGGACGTGCTCGCCCGGCGCGACCCCGACGTCCTCGACATCACCGACGTGATGGGCACTCGCGTCGTCGAGACCAAGCATCACGGCAGGGTCAGCGTTCGCGAGGAGAATGCCGCAGCAGCGCTTGAAGTCATGAGCCGCTTTGCGCTGGATCCGCGGTGGCTGCTCTATCTGCCTCCGACGATGAGTCCGGTGGCGACCTCCACCCGAGAAGGGCTGTTGGAGCACCCGGAACAGGCCTTCGAGGCCTATCGAGCCGAGGGCGTCGGCGCCGTCGTGTGCGAGGAGAAGCACATGGGGTCACGCGCCGTCGTCGTCCTGCCCCGAAGTGCACAGAGTGCGCGGCGCCGCTTCGGTGCCCCGGGTGATGCGACGGGTGCGATCTACACGCGCACGGGACGGCCCTTCTTCGATACCGCCTTGACCGAGCAGCTGCTGGCCCGGCTGCGTGCCGCCGCGGAAACCGCGGGTCTGTATGAGGAATTGGACACCGACTGGCTCCTGCTCGACACCGAGATCCTGCCCTGGAGCGCAAAGGCCCTCGCCCTGCTGAAAAGTCAGTACGCGTCCGTCGGTGCCGCTGCTCACGCGTCTTTGCCAGCTGCGGTGCAGCTTCTCGAGCAGGCTCGAGGGTCAGGGGTAGAGACCTCGGAGTTGCTGGCGCGCAGCCAGTCCCGTCTGGCCAATGCGGATGCCTTCACCACGGCCTACGGGCACTATTGCTGGCCGACGAACGGCCTTGAAGGCGTCAGTGTCGCGCCGTTCCAGGTGCTCGCCGGCGAGGGCGCTGGCTACCACGAGCGGCCGCACGCCTGGCACCTCGAACGTATCGACACCCTTGTCGCTGCAGATCCGGACGTCTTGCGCACGACCTGGCGCATCTTCGTCGACACCACGGACCCGGCCTCGGTTGCTGATGCCACCCGGTGGTGGGAGGAGCGCACCGGCGCCGGCGGCGAGGGCATGGTCGTCAAGCCCGCCGCAAACGTGACGCGGGCCCGGCGCGGCCTCGTACAGCCCGGCCTCAAAGTCCGCGGACCTGAGTATCTGCGCATCATCTACGGCCCGGACTACACCGAGCCGGCCAACCTGGAACGGCTGCGAAGCCGCGGCCTCGGACACAAGCGATCGCTCGCCGCCAGGGAGTACGCGCTCGGCTTGGAAGCTGTCGAACGCGCGGCGCGCGGCGAGCCGCTGTGGCGGGTGCACGAGTGCGTCTTCGCGATCCTCGCCTTGGAGTCGGAGCCGGTCGACCCGAGGTTGTGATCGGTCAGACCGAACCAGCTAAGCCCGCCAGAGGACCAAGCGCATGTCCTGAAGCTGCTCGGCGAAGCCGCCATCCGGGGATGCCGTTCGCAGCAGCCGCCGGAGGTGATCGGTGAACTCCGGGAGCCGGTCACCGAACAGGTGCGGGGCGGCGCTCGATAGGGACAACACCGAAGCGACGATCTGGTCCTCCGATCGTTCCAACAGATCACCGCCCGGGACGGTCACAACCTCGGGGCCGGCGAAACCAGCCTCGTGAAAGACCGCGTCCTGCTCGTCGGCAGTGGAACCGCCGACGATGATCTGCTGCCCCGCGCGTCGTTCGGGACCCAGATAGCTACGGACCAACTCCGTGATCGCCGTCCGGGGAACCGCCGGCAACGACGATCCTGACGTCGATCCCGTGCCCTCGTGCGTCGTGGCGCCCACGTACACGCAGTAGCCATCGGGCCGCAAGAGGTTACGGATCTTTCGCGCGACCACGGTTCGATCCATCCAATGGAATGACTGAGCAAGGCTGATCGCGCGGAACGTTCCGACGTTCTCCAGATCCTCGGCGTAGGCATGCTTCCAGCGCACGTTGTGGATATCGCGTCGGGACGCCTCCCCCATACCTACCCGGATCATGTCGGCGTCAGCATCGATGGCGACAGTCTCCTCGAAGAGGGGAGCGAGCAAGAGCGTCAGCGAGCCGGGACCGCAACCGAGATCAAGCAGCCTGCCGGTGCCGTCGAGGCCCAGCCGCTCGCAGAAGATGCCGGCGAGCCGCTCGGGATAGGGCAGCCGCCCTTGGGCGTAGAACACCGCACTGCCCGCGTACAACGAGTCATCCCACAGCCGCGGCACGGTTGGACGATAGTGCGGTCAGGGTCCGTACTGGTGGTAGGCGGGCAACGCATCCGGACGTGCCGCCGGGTGCAGGGCCGCCTGATAAGACGCGGTGATCCCGGCAGCGGCGAGGATCGTCGCCGGCACGTCGTCAAGGATCTTGATCACGTGGTTGTCCGAGGCCGTGACGCCCTGCAGAGCATGGCCGCCGCAGGCCTGCTGATGCGAGATCAGCCCGGCGGGCAGGTCTGCCTGAACCGAGTAGTTGCCGTCGAAGTCGATCGGACCGCCGCCGCATCCGCCGAACGAGAAGTACGGCGAGATTCCCGGCAGATAGTGCGGTGCCAGCGGAACGTACAAGGCAGCGAAGACCGCGTTGCCCTTCTCACGGACGAATTGCGTGCCGTTGTCGGTGTAGATCGCCCAGCTGGGGTGCTTCTGGTTCAGCACGACGTTGCCGCTGATCTGCTCGGCGTCGGCCATCGAGGTGCCCTGGATGCCGTTGGAGTAGATGCCGCCACCGTCGACCAGGACCTGCATGTGGTTGAAGATGAGGTTCTGCGAGATGACATTGCCTCGCGAGTAGTTCGACAGCGGTCCGAGGTAGGGGAAACGTTCGAGCCAGCCGCCCCAGCCGATCGAGATACCGGAGTAGGGGACGTCATCGATCTGGTTGTGCTCGATGGTCGTGTACTGGGCGTAGCCCACGAAGATGGCGGCGCAATCCTGATATTCGCGGGCTACGTCGTGGAAGTAGTTGTCGTGCACCTGCTCGCCCGACGTCTGGTCAGCGGCGCTCGCCTGCGGGGCGTCGACCCCGCCGATCGTCAGTCCGCCTGCGGAGGTGTCGGTGAACACGTTGCCGGCAACGACGTCGTCCTGGCTCGCGTCGCCGAGCGCCAGTCCAGCCGCACCGAGATGAGAGAAAGTGTTGCCGTCAAAGGTGATTCGCGCGTCGTGAGTGAAGCTGACGTTGCCCGGAATCTGGTCGTACGCGGCGTAGGGGCAGGTCGCCTGCCGCGAGTCGCACGCTCCCTGGTTGCGATACGCGTTCGCGCCCGTCAGATACGTGCCGGCCTGGAATGAGGAGTACCCGTTGCTGCTGCTGGGTCCGAGCCAGGTGGCGTAGGAGAAGGTGATGCCGCGAAACGCGATGTCGTGAATCGGGGCCGCTGCCGTGCCCGTGCCCGAAACCAGTGTCTGAAGCTGTGGCGCGATGGCCGTCGCGTGCGCCATGTCCTGGCCAGGCAGCGGGATGTAGTACATCCGATGCGTGCCCTGATCGAGGTACCACTGCCCGGGTTTGGTCATGAGTTCATAGGCGTTCGTCGCGAGATACGCCTTGCCCAGCGGCTGGTTGAACCCCGAGATCGCCAGCGCGGTGCCGGGCGTCGTGCGTAACGTCGTGTTCTGCCAGCAGGGTTGCGACATAGTGACGGCGGTGCCCTCGATCGAGGCGATGCGGCAGCGGCTCTCGGTCCAGTTCGACGGACCGCTCGGGTAGACGAGTTCGATGCTCGAGGGGTTACGCCAGCCGTCCAACGCGGTCGAGCTGGCCGTGTAGCCGGTCGCCGTCCGCGTCAGGGTGACATGCAGCGGGCCTTGAGCAATCTCGGCGCGTGCACCGTTCACGTAAAGCTGGCGGGTGTCCAACGTGGCAGGAACCGGTGCGGACCACACGTCACCGGAGCCGGCCTGGCGCTGCCAGCCTCCGACCTGATAGCCCCCGCTGATGACGGGATGCGCACCCGGCGCCGCCTCGTACACCACCTGATGACCACCCCGCCCTGAGTCTGCGGCGGACAGCTTCAGCGGTGCGCTGAGCGTGTAGGTGCCGTCTTCGAGCACGACATGCGCGTCCACATCCATCGAGGCGAGCCTGGAACGCAAGGCGTCTCTGGCGGCGGTCAGACTCGTATAGGGATCGGCGCTCGTCCCGGAGCCCGGACCCTGACCTCCGGGCTGGACGTACACCGTCAGAGACGGGCTTTGCGCGACGGTACTGGCGCTGCTGGAACAGGCCACCAGCCCGACGGACGCCATGGCCGTGATGGCCAGGGCCGCGGTCAGCGACACACTGCGCCCCACTAGCCCAGATCGCCCTTTGCGCATGTACCGGTATCGACCCGGGTGCCGCCGCCTTGACGGTCATGATCGAAAAGCGAACAGAACTCCAGCTCAGAGCATCAATTGCGCCTCGCGCAGTTCCCGGCGCGAGCTGATACCGACCTTGGCGTAGATGTTGCTGAGGTGGTACTCGACAGCCTTGCGGCTGACGTAGAGCCGTGCCGCGACCTCCGGGTTGGAGAGCCCGCGTGAGACCAGCAGCGCCACGTCGCGTTCGCGCTCGGTCAGAGCAAACGCCGGCTGACTGGCGACCTTCCCGGGAGGCTTGAGCCGCGCGTCGCCGAGATCGGCGTCGATGAGTGCGATGAACGGCGCGGCCTTCACGGCTGCAAGCATGTCCCGGCCCGACTTGAAGTGACGCGTCGCCAAGGCCCGATTCCCCTTGGCCAGCAGCATCTTCGCGTAGCAGTGGTGCAGCAGGGCGCGGTCGAGGAAGGAGACGTAGAACCCGGTCTGAGCCAGCACCCGTTCGAAGAGCTCGGCCGCCCGATCGGTCTGACCCGCAGCCGCTGCGAGCCGTGCTGCCAAGCCGATCTCGCTGCCACCGATGTCGATGCCGCGCGCATCGGCCGCGGCGCAGAAGGCGTCGATCTGCTCGCGGGCCCGGTCGAGCTCGCCGTTGTCGATGAGCGCGCAGATCAGCGGCGGCCAGAAGTAGAGCGCCGACAGCATCGGCACCAGCGAGCCCAGCCCATCCAGGGCTCCGATCACGGCCGACGGCAGCTCGCGCGCTCTCGCGAGATTGCTCTCGGCGACCCGGGCCACCGCGGCTGCTTCCAGATTATCCGCACCGTGGGCCAGGCTGCCGGCCCGTTCGAGGTGACGCTCAGCGTCCTCCCACGACCCCCGGAAGGCCATGACAGTCGCAAGTGCCGCGTGACATTGCGACTGCATCCACACGAGCCGATCGTCGGTGGCGATAGAGAGCGCGGTGCGCGCGTGAAGTTCCGCGTCGTCCCACTCCCCCGCGGCGGTGAGCATTGCAGCCATCAGGTAGTGGCAGCGAGACAGCTGCACGGCCACGTCCCCGCGGCGGGCCATCTCGAGAACAACATCCAGATCGGCGCGCGCCTGCGGAATCCGCGCGGAGTAGTAGCCGATGCTGGCGCGCGTGACGAGAAGATCGAGCTCGCCACTCGCGATGTCCTTCGGTCCCTTCGGCAGCCGTTCGGCGAGCCGCCGCAGCCCGGCGGGACCGCCATGCACCATCCCTTCGGCGGTCGCCACGTGAAGCCAGGCGATGCGTTCTGCTGAACTGTCACGCACGGCCAGCGAAAGCGCTTCCTCGCCCGCCTCAAGGGCTTCTTGCGCCCTCGCCGCTACCACGTAGACCTCAGCCAATTGCGCCCACGCCCGCGCCAGCACGGGGGGATTCTCAGCTGCGGCTGGATGTTCGACCGCACGCAGCAGCCAGCTTAGGGCGGAAGCGGCATCGCCCAGCTCCCAGTCGATCAGCCCCAGCAGCAAATCGCGCCGCAGCCCCGGATGACACGCGTGCACCTGTTCGCGTAGTCCGGCTGCGTAGGCCGTCTGCCCTGAGTCGAGATACGCGAGCCCCGCTTCC
>DATAVO010000010.1:0-11517 GCA_036267695.1 Frankiaceae bacterium | reverse complement strand
ACCAGCAGCCGCGCCTCCCACCATTCCGCGGCGCCGAGGCCGATCTGCTGCACCGGCGCGCGGTCGAGAGTCAGCAACCCGTGAATCTCGCGCGTGGTCGCGATGGACGGCACCACCGAGACGCCCGAGCCCGCCGTGCAGGTGCTGGGTGATGTGGACGCAGTGCTGGCCGGCCTCGGGCGCCCACCAGGCGGCCGTCAGCACGTAGGCGCTCGCTTCCGCGGGGGTCGTCCCCAGCGTCTCCGCGGCATCCAGCCGCCACGCCGCCTGCAGCACAGCAGCCCGGATCCCGGCGTTGTCTACGTACGCGTCGGCCGCCTTCAGCGCGACGCCCTGGAAGGTCGAGAGCGGCTTCTCGAACTGCATCCGCTCGGAGGTGTACTTCGCGGTCTGATGCAGCGCAGCATCGGTGATCCCGGCGGCGGTTGCCGCCAGCGCGACCAGCAGCCGCGCCTCCCACCACTCGGCAGCCCCGCTCCCGATCTGCTGCACTGGCGCCCTGTCGAGCGCCAGCACACCGTGGATCTCGCGCGTGGTCGCAATGGACGGCACGACCGTGACGCCTGGACCAGCCGGGTCGAGCAGGTAGAGCTGGCCGCGCACCGGCACCACTATTGCCGCGGCGACGTGGGCATAAGGCACCCCGGCAACGTCACCGGTGAGCGTCCCGTCCACGACGCGCAGCCCCGCGGCGGCGACGGGCGTCACACCTGTGAGGACGACCTCGCCGGAGGCCGCGCCCTCAGCCCAGCGCTGCTGCTCGGGCGACCCGTGAGCGGCGATCGCCATCGCCGCCGTGGTGGTCCACGCCAGCGGGACCGGCGCAACCACCCTGCCGTGCTGCTCGCACACGAGCGCCATCTCGACCAGCCCGAGACCCGCTCCCCCGACGGCTTCGGGTAACGCGATGCCGAGCAGTCCCGCGCCGGCCAGCTCGCGCCAGAGGTCACGGTCGAAACACTCCACCGAGTTCTCGACGGCCTCGACCCGGTCGGGCGTCGACTTGTCACCGAAGATGTCGTCCGCCAGCGTGCGCAGCGACTCCTGGTCGTCGGTCAGCGAAAAGTCCATTGTTTGCAGGCTCCTACCTAGATCAACGGGCCCGGCGCGCCATACGCAGGCCGGCCGCGGCGACGATCTCGCGCTGCACCTCGTTGACCCCGCCGCCGAAGGTGTTGATCTGGGCGGAGCGGGCCGCCCGTTCGACATCGCCCGACAGCGCCGCGCCCGGCGAGCCGGGACGCAGCCAGCCGCCGGCGCCGAGGATGCCGAGCAGCAGCCGGTACACCTCGACGTGGGTCTCGGTGCCGTAGAACTTCACCGCGGACGAGTCGGCCGGGTTGAGGTTGTCGGCCGCGATGTCGGCCGTCATCCGCCAGTTCATCAGCTTCATCACGTCCATCCGGGCGTAGGCGCGCGCAAGGTCGGCGCGTACCCACGGCACATCGGCGACGACCGCACCGGGCTCGTCCGAACCGGGCAGCGGCGTGGCGAGCGCCCACTTGCGGACCTCACCCCAGAGCTGCCAGCAACGGCCGCCGAGGGCCGAGAGCCCGACCCGCTCGTGGTTCAGCTGGGTGGTGATCATCGACCAGCCACCGCCGCGCTCGCCGACCAGGTTCTCCTTCGGCACCCGCACGTCCTGGTAGTACGTGGCGGTCGTCATCACGTCGCCGACGGTGTGCAGCGGGGTCCAGCGGAAACCGGAGGATGAGGTCGGCACCAGGATGATCGAAATCCCCTTGTGCTTGGGCAGATCCGGGTCGGTGCGGCAGGCGAGCCAGATGAAGTCGGCCTGGTTGGCACCGGAGGTGAAGACCTTGTTGCCGTTGATGAGCCACTCATCGCCGTCGAGCACAGCAGAAGTGCGCAGCGACGCGAGGTCGGTGCCCGACCCCGGTTCGGTGTAGCCGACCGCGAAGTTCAGGTCACCGTTCAGCATCCCGGGCAGGTACTTGGCCTTCTGCTCGGGCGTGCCGAAGCGCATGAGCGACGGGCCCATCGTGGTCACCGTGACGAACGGGAACGGCGCTCCGGAACGCTGGACCTCGTCGAACATGATGTATTGGTCCATCGCCGAGCGGCCCTGGCCGCCGTACTCCTTCGGCCAGCCCAGCCCGAGCCAGCCGTCCTGGCCCATCTGGCGAACCAGGACACGAAAGAGCTCGCTGCCTTCGCCGGCGACCCCTAGCTTCTCCCGGACCTCCGGGGTGAGCATCTCGGCGAAGTAGGCACGCAGCTCTGCCCGCAGGGCGCGCTGCTCGGGCGTGTAATCCAGGAACACGCCTGCGACGCTAGCGCAGGGCGCCGCTCAGTCGCGCGGCAGCCCGAGCAGCCGCTCGGCGATGACGTTGCGAAGGACCTGGCTGCTACCGCCGGCGATGGTCAGCGCCCGGGTCGACAGGGCCGAGCGCGCGGCGTCGCTGGCGGCGGGGTCGGACATGTCGGCGCCGCCGGAGCCGAGGGCTTCCAGGGCCAGCTCGCGGGCATCCTGCACCTGATACATGCCAACCAGCTTGCGGACGCTCGAGGACGGCCCCGGGTCGAGCCCGCCGAGCTGGCGCAGCGTGATCTGCAGGCCCAACGCCGCGGCCGCCTGCAGGCCGCCGACCAGCGAACCCATCCGGTCATCGAGCACCGGCTCGGGCTTGGACGAGGCGAGCAACCCGTCGAGACCGCCGCCGATGTCGGTGTTCGACGACATCGCTACGCGCTCGTTAGCGAGCGTCGTGCGGGCGAGGCGCCAACCACCATCGACCGGTCCGACCACGCAGTCCTCCGGCACGAAGACGTCGTCGATGAAGACCTCGTTGAAGAGCGCGTCGCCGGTGATCTCCCGCAGCGGGCGCACGTCGATCCCCTTTGACTTCATGTCGACGAGGAAGTATGTGATCCCCTTGTGGTGCGGGGCATCCGGATTGCTGCGGGCGAGGCAGATGCCCCAGTCGGCCTGGCGGGCGAGAGAGGTCCACACCTTCTGACCCGACAGCGACCAGCCGCCGTCGACCTTGGTCGCCTTGGTGCGCAGCGAGGCGAGGTCGCTGCCGGCGCCCGGCTCGGAGAAGAGCTGGCACCAGGCGATCTCGCCGATGAGCGTCGGGCGCACGAAACGCTCCCGCTGCTCCTCGTTGCCGTGCTCCATGATCGTGGGCACCGCCCAGTTGCCGATCACCAGGTCGGGCGGACGCACGCCCGCCTCGACGAGCTCCTCAGCGACGGCGAGCTGCTCGACCGGGCTGGCCGACAGCCCGTACGGCTGGGGCCAGTGCGGCGCGATCAGACCGGCATCAGCAAGCGCCACGCGGCGCGCTTTCGGCTCGTCGGGAAGCGCCGCCAGCACCTCGCGCACCTGCCGGCGCAGCGGGTCGGCCTCGGTGCCGAGGTCGATCGTCCGGTGGCGGCGCAGCCCGCTGCGTCCGATGGCCGTGACCCGGGCATTCCAGAAGGCGGTGCCGCCGCAGAGCGCGCGCATGGCCATCGCCCGGCGCAGCGAGAGGTGGGCGTCGTGCTCCCAGGTGAAGCCGATGCCTCCAAGGATCTGGATGCAGTCCTTGGCATTGCCGACGGCGTCCTGCAACGCGACCGCACCAGCGGTCGCGGCGGCGAGTTCGAGCTGGGCCCGGTCGCTGCTCGAGGCCTCCCCGCTGACGACCTCGGACGCAGCAGCCGCAGCATCCCAGGCCGCGGCGGCCGCAAGCTCGCTGCGCGCGAGCATGTCGGCGCACAGGTGCTTGATCGACTGGAAGCTGCCGATGGGGCGGCCGAACTGCTCGCGCACCTTCGCGTAAGCCGTCGCGGTCTCCTGCGCCCAGCGCGCGATGCCGGCCGCCTCGGCCGCAGCCACCGTCACATAGAGGTCGCGAACCAGCCCGGCATCGAGCCCGGAGAGCACGCGTGCGGCGGGAACATGGGCGGCCGAGAGCGCGACGCGAGAGACCCGGCGGGTGACGTCGAGTGAATCGACGGGATTGACGCTCACCCCTTCGCCGATGTCGACGACGGCCCAGATCTGGGTGTCGCCGTGCTTGGCCGGCACCAGCAGCCAGTTGGCGCCGGGCAGGCCGAGCACGAGGCCCGCGTCGCCGGTCAGCTCCAGCCCTTCCGGGCCGTCCGCCGCAGCGACGCTCGCCTGGAGGGCGATCGCACCGCTCGCTTCACCCTCGGCCAGCCGCTCCAGCAACGCATCGATCGTCTTGGTGTCTTCGGCGGCGCGGCGGGCGACGGTCAGCGCGAGGCCAGCAACGGCGCTGGCGACGAACGGTCCGTGCGCGATCTGACGCCCGAGCTCCTCGACCGCCACGGCCAGCTCGACGACGGTGGCGCCGGAACCGCCGACCTCCTCAGGCAGAGCGAGACCCATCAGCCCGAGCTCGACGGCTCCCGGCCACCACGGCGGCCGCGAGGTCGCCAGGTTCTCCGCCGGGACGTCGATCTGCTGTCGCGCCAGGTGTCGCAACGAGGCGCGCTCCGCCCAGCCTGAAACGGACTCTGCGAGTGCTACCTGATCTTCGGTGACCGCCAATGCCATAGCGGCGACTCTAACGAGCCGGTGAGCGACCCCGCTTAGAGCCGTTCGAGGATGGTGGCGGTGGCCATCGCGCCGCCGCAGCACATGGTCACGAGCGCCAGGCTCTTGTCGGTGCGCTCGAGCTCGTGCAGGGCCGTGGTCAGCAGCCGGGCGCCGGTGGATCCCACCGGGTGGCCGAGCGCGATGGCCCCGCCATTCACGTTGACCCGGTCGAAGTCGGGCTTGATGACCGAATTCCACGAGAGCACGACTGACGCGAACGCCTCGTTGATCTCGATGACGTCCATGTCGGAGATGGCCATCTTGGAACGCTCGAGCACCCGCTGCGTCGCGTCGATCGGCCCGTCCAAGTGGTAGTACGGGTCGGCGCCGACGAGCGCCTGCGTGATGATGCGGGCCCGCGGGCGCAGGCCGAGAGCGGCCGCCCGCTCCTCCGACATGAGCAGCAAAGCCGCCGCGCCATCGGACATCTGCGAGCTGTTGCCCGCCGTGTGACGCCCCTCGGGAAGGACGGTGCGCAGCTTCGCCAGACCTTCGAGCGACGTCTCGCGCAGCCCCTCGTCACGGCTGACGGTGCGGGTCTCGCCGGTCGGCTGGCCGTCTTCGCCGAGGATCGGCGCAACGATCGGCATGATCTCCCGATCGAAGCGTCCCTGCGCCCAGGCCTGGGCCGCCAGCTGCTGGGAGCGCACTCCCAGCTCGTCGAGCTCCTGTCGGGTGAAGCCGCGCTTGTCGGCGATGCGCTCGGCGCTGGTGAACTGATCGCCGGTGTCGATCGACCAGTCGTCGGGGCGCCCGGACTTGCCCCCGGACGCCTCGCCGAACGACACCCGGCTCATCGACTCGACGCCACAGGCCACTCCGACATCGATGACGTCGTTGGCGATCAGCGAGGCGATGAGATGCGTCGCCTGCTGCGAGGAACCGCACTGCGCGTCGACTGTGGTGCCACCGGTCTGGTACGGCAGGCCCGCGTACAGCCAGGCGTAACGGGCGAGGTGGTTGGCCTGCTCGCCGCCCTGGGTGACGGTGCCGCCGATGACCTGCTCCACCAGCATCGGGTCGATGCCCGCGCGCTCGATGACGCAGCGCTGCACCGAAGCCAGCAGGCCCATGGGCTTGACGCGGGCAAAGGCTCCTTTGCGCTTGCCGATCGGGGTACGGACCGCCTCGACAATGACCGGATTTCCCACTGTTCCTCCAGCTGGTTGAGACCTCGACGGTACTCAGACGGTGCTAGTCCAAGAAGATCGGCGGACGCTTCTGCTTGCGGGCCAGGATGGCCTCGTCGAAGTTCTGCGTCGTCATGCGTACGAAGAGCTGTGAGATGCCCTCGTATTCCATGTGACCGGCCAGGCTCGACGCATCGAGGCTGCTCCACAGCGTGCGCTTGGTGAGCTCGATGCCCGGGCGGGAGAAGCCGATGATGCGCTCGCCGAATTCGTAGCAGGCAGCAAGCAGTTCCTCGTCGGGAACGCGCCGCGAGACCAACCCGATGCGCTCGGCCTCGGCGGAATCCACGTCGCGCCCGCTGAGCATGATGTCGAACGCCCGGCTCGAACCGATGGCGCGCGGCAACAAGTAGGACAGCCCGAGTTCGCTGGCGGTGAGCCCGTTGTTGATGCCGGCGGCCCGGAAGTACGCGCTCTCCCCCGCGACCCGGATGTCGGTGGCCAGCGACAGGCAGAAGCCGCCGCCGATCGCCGCGCCGTTGATCGCACCGATGACCGGCTGGTGCATCGCGCGCAGCGTGAGGATGACGTCGTCGAGTACCTGCAGCGCCCGGCGGGCGATGCTGACCGGGGTGAGGTCGTCGATGTAGGGCACGCGACCGGAGCCCACCAGGTCGGCGCCGGAGCAGAAGCCGTGGCCGGCGCCGGTGAGGACGACGACCCGGGTGTCGTTGTCGACCGAGATCTCGCGTAACGCATCGCGCAGCGGGACCATCACGTCGAACGCCATCGCGTTCATCCGCTCCGGCCGGTTCAGCGTGACGAGCGTGATGCCCGGCCGCGGCCGGCTGGTGAGGACGAAGTCCGATTCGCTCACTTGGCCAGTGCCCCCAGGTCGACCGGCAGCGAGATGCCCGTGACGTAGCGCGAGAGGTCCGACGCGAGCCACAACGCGGCCTCGGTGATGTCGTCCTTCTCCACCCACGGCAGCGGCATGATGTTCATCCCTTGAAAGCCCGAGGCGACGTCCTCGGCCGTCGGGTTCTCCAGGTCGGGCCGGAAGAGATGCCGGATGGCCTGGTTGTTGATCATGTCGGTGTTGACGTTGCCCGGATGGATCGAGTTCACCCGGACCCCGGCGCGCGCGAACTCCTGCGCACCGGTGCGCATCAGCCCGACGACCCCGTGCTTCGCAGCCGTATACGCCGGAACCCCGCCGAAGCTTTTGAGCCCCATGATCGAGCTGATCAGGATGATCGAGCCGCCGCGGCCACGCTTGACCATCGCCTTCGCCCCGGTCTGCATCGTCAGGAAGACGCCGGTGAGGTTGATGTCGATCGTCTCGCGGAAGACCTCGGGATCGGTGTCGAGCAGTCCGCCCTGGCTGCGGCTGATGCCGGCGTTCGCGACGACGATGTCCGCCGCGCCGCCATCGGCACCAAGCTCCTCAGCGCCGTCGGCCACGGCGGACGCGAGCCCGGCGGCGTCACGCACGTCGACGATGCGGGTGAACGCGCGCCCGCCGGCTTCCTGGATCAGCCGGGCTGTCTCGTCGAGATCGGCCGGGCCGGGAAGCTCGTAATCGGCGCTCGCGATCGGCGCGCAGAGGTCGACCGCGATGATGTTCGCGCCCTCTTTGGCAAAGCGCACGGCGTGGTTGCGACCCATTCCGCGAGCAGCACCCGTGACAAATGCGACACGGCCATCCAGCAGCCCCATTGCAGCCTCCTCGTGACGCCCGTGGCGCCCGTGACTTGTGTGGGAACAACCTAGCGACTGCCCGGCTGCTAGCCTGACGCGCCGTCAGAAAGGGCCGCGCGCGACTCATGCGAATTTCACTCGGACTACCCACCCACCGGGTCGATCGCGGCTCCGAGTTCGTCAGCGCGGCCGCCATCACCGAGCTGGCGCGGGCCGCGGAAGCGGGCGGATACGACGCGGTCTACGTCACCGAGCATCCCTTTCCCGACGCGCAGTGGCTGGCAACAGGCGGCCATCACGCGCTCGATCCCTTCGTCGCGCTGTCGTTCGCGGCCGCCGCCACCGAGCGGATCCGGCTGCAGACGAACCTCGTCGTGCTCGCCTACCGCAACCCCTTCCTGGCGGCGAAGTCGATCGCCTCGCTGGATGTGCTGTCGGGCGGGCGCACCATCATCGGCGTCGGTGCCGGCTATCTCGAGGGCGAGTTCCGGGCGCTGGGAGCCGACCACGCGCGGCGCAACGAGCTGACCGACGAGTCCATCCGCGCCATGACGGCGGCGTGGGCGGGTGAGGAAATGACCTATGCCGGTGAGGGTTTCACCGCCGCCGGCAACGTGATGCTTCCGCGTCCTTTGCAGCGGCCGCGTCCGCCGCTGTGGATCGGCGGCAACAGCCGGCGGGCGATGCGCCGGGTCGCCGAGCTCGCCGACGGCTGGGCCCCGATGCCCACCACCGGCATGACCGAGGGGGCCGTCACCTCGCGCTTGAAAACGGCGTCGATCGCGAGCACGGCCGCGCTCGCCGAGCGGATCAGCGAGCTGCGCCAGATGTTCGCCGACGCCGGCCGCACCGACGTCCCGACGGTCGCCTTCACCCCGCCCAGCCTGCTGATGGCGCGCAGCAGCCAGCCGATGTCCCCGGCGCAGTTCGTCGAGGAGGCGGGTGAGCTCGCAATCGCCGGCGTCTCACAACTCACCCTGAGCTTCCCGGGCCGCACCCGGCGCGACCTGCTGGCGGCCATGGAAGCGTTCGCCGCCGACGTGATCCCGCAGCTGCCCTGAGCGCGACCGCACGCAAAAGGGCCGCCCGGGTTACCCCGAGCGGCCCGCTTGCCGAAGCCTTGAATCAGTCGCGGTTACGCGCCTCGTAAATGAAGCGCGCCAGCCAGAAGCGCAGGAACTGCGCCATCGAGTAGCGCAGGAAAATCGCCGCGCCGGCAATCGTCACACCGACACCGATGATCGCGATGGTGACGGCATCGTTCTGGGTCAGCGAGCTCGTGGTGCCGTGAGAGATCACGTAGCCGATGATGCTGACCACGATCCCGATCACCATGAGCGCCAGGCCGCCGAACATGAACTTCTGATCGTTGCCCGCGTTGGGATCCTTGATCTTCAGGACCTTGACCTCTTGCTTGAAGCTCTCGGTCCGGCTCCCCGCGGGGGCCGCGGTGGTTTCGGTCTTCGTGGTCATTCGTTCACCTCTGGCGTTGAGTCGGTTTCGGCAAGCTCTGAAATCAGGAGATCGGGATCGGCGAGCGGGTTGTCCTCGGTCGACAGCCGCGGGGCGACTTCCCCGCCGAGGTAGACGTTGGAGAGGTCAGCCTCGACCTCTTTCGGCGTTCCGGTGAGGACGACCCGGCCGTTCACCATGACAGCGGCGGTGTCGGCGACGTCGAGCACGGCTGCAGCGAACTGCTCGACCACGAGGATGGTGACCCCGTCGGCCGAGATCGTGCGGACAGCCTCATACAGCTGGTCGACGATCAGCGGCGCCAGACCCATCGAGAGCTCGTCGAGCAAGAGCATGCTCGGGTCGCTCGCGATCGCCCGGGCGACGGCCAGCATCTGCTGCTCGCCTCCGGACATCGTTCCCGCCATCTGGGTGCGCCGCTCGGAAAGGCGTGGGAAGTAGGAGAACGCCCGCTCCTCCACCTCCTTGCGGCTCAACCCGCGGTAGGTGACCATCTGGAGGTTTTCCTTGACGGTCAGGTTGGGGAAGACGCCCCGACCTTCCGGGATGGTGCACAGGCCAGCGCGTGCCAGCGAGACGGGATCGACCCCGTTCACCCGGCGGCCGGCGAGCAGCACGTCGCCCGAGGTCGGAGTGTGCAGGCCCGCGACGATGCGCATCATCGTCGACTTGCCGGCGCCGTTGGGCCCGAGGACGGCGACCACGCCGCCGGCCGGGACCGTCAGGTCGACACCGTGAAGCACTTCGATGGCGCCATAGCCGGCACGTACTCCGCGCAGTTGTAGAAGCGGCTCCGGGATGACCACTGACAAGTCGCTATAACCTCTCTGCGCCGTGGCTCGCTGACTCGGGACGGTGTACGCATCCCCCGCCGCAGCTGGGGTCACGCGGCCACCTCCTTGGCGGTACCAAGGTAAGCCGCCTGGACCTTCGGGTCGGCGCGAACCGTCGTCGGGTCGCCTTCGGCCATCAGCTGGCCGAAGTCGAGCACGAAGATGTTCGAGCAGACCTGCATGACCAGTTCCATGTCGTGCTCGACGAGCAGGACGGCCATGCCCTCACCGGCGAGCGAGCGCAGCAGCGCCGCGAACGCCTTGGTCTCCTCCTCGTCCTGACCCGACGCCGGCTCATCCAGCAGCAGGAGCCGCGGCCGGATCGCCAGTGCCCGGGCCAGTTCGACGAGGCGGCCCTGGCCGGTCGGCAGCGAGTCGGCCCGGACGTCAGCGACGTCCAAGAGGCCGACGCGCTCGAGCAACTCCTCGGCCGTCGGCGGCGGGCCGTCGAGGGTGGCACCGCGGCGCCCCCACTGCTTGCGCAGGCCGCCGGCCACATGGATGTTCTCCCGCACGGTCAGCTGCCCGAAGAGCTCGAGCCGCTGGAAGGTGCGCGCCATGCCGAGGCGGGCGCGCTTGTACGGAAGCATCCCCCCGATGTCCTTGCTGTCGAGGACGACCTTGCCGCGGGTCGGGTCCTGCTGGCCGGTGATGACGTTGAACATCGTTGTCTTGCCGGCACCGTTGGGACCGATCAAGCCGGTGATCCGGCCGGCTTCGGCGGACAGGCTCACCGACGACAGCGCGGTGTGGCCGCCGAAGCGAACGGTGACGTCCTGAACCTCAAGAAGCGACATTCGAGACCTCCGGCAGGTTCAGCGTGCGGTCGAGCACGAGGACGTCGTCATCGGCGATGGGGCTGTCCAGGCCGAGCCATTCGAGCGGCACCGAAGTGCCGTCGGCGGACACGGCACTCGGGCCGGCCTCCTTGGCCTCCCGGCGAGCATCGAGACTCTGCGCGACACCCGGCAGCGCCAGCAGGATCACCATCCCGCCGAGAACGAGCGTCCAGCCGCCCACCACGTTGTTGCAACGCAACAGGTACAGCAGCCCGCACAGGCCGACTCCCCCGCCGATGAGCGCGGGATAGCGGATGGTGAGCCCGAACTTCGGCCGCAGGTCGGCGGCGATGAAGCCGTTCGGGTTGTTGCCCAGTCCGATGGCACCGAAGCCGGTCAGGATCGACGAGGCCTGGGTCAGCCGCTGCCCGTTGAAGATGTTCGACGTGATCGGCATGCCGAGGAAGACCGCGGCAAAGAAGGCGCTCCCGATGGAGCTCACCCCACCGATGACGACCACCAGCAAGATGGCGAGCCCGTTGAAGAACTGGAACGTATCCGGGGTCGCTGTCTGCAAGGCCGCGCCGTAGATACCGCCACCGAAGCCGGCCATGGCGGCCGACAGGGTGAAGACGGCCAGCGTGGTCATGCGCGGGTTCATGCCCAGCGTCTCGCAGGCTGCCGGGCTCTCCTTCAGGGCGAGCAAGCGCTGGCCGAACTGGCTGCGCCGGACCGCGACGACGACGAGCGCCATGAGCGCGAACATGATCGCCCCGAAGACGAAGTACGTCTTCGGCGACTTCACCGAGATGCTGCCGATGCTGAACGGGTTGAACGACAGCGAGCCGGACTCGAACAGGTCGAACTTCTTGTGACCGAACGAGTTGAAGGCGGGTAACTGGAACACCCAGTTGTCGAGGGTCACCGCGAAGGCAGCGGTCAGCAGGGCCAGATAGATCCCCGATAGTCGAAGCGCCGGCAGCGAGATGATCGCCCCTGCCACGGCCGCGACCAAGGCCGCCAGCAACAGT
>DATAVO010000009.1:0-12336 GCA_036267695.1 Frankiaceae bacterium | reverse complement strand
CGTCAAGGCAGTCAGACTCGGTTCATCACCCGGACGCAGCACAAGCGGTGCAGCAACAGACATACGTCATTGTCGCGAACTCACACCGTAAAGTCACTTCCGACACGCGACACTAGATTGCCCCAGCGCTCGAGCTGGCGGCAACGATTTTCGACCTCGTCCAGCTCGAGCGCCGGCCCGCGACGGGCGAGCTCCTCGGCGATCTCGGCACCCGAAAGGTCAGTCAGCAGCGTCTCGGCGAAAAGCCTCATGACCGCCAGGTACTCGACAGCGTTCTCGGCGGTGGCATAGCGGTAAAGATCAAGCCGCTCGGGCTCGGGCGCACTGCCGCCCTCCCGAGCCTCACCCGCCATCGGCACTCCCTATTCTCTCGGAATCCGTAAGTGAAAAGCTAACGTAGGTGTCCGACAAAAACGGTGGTGGACTAGACGGCCGCTGTGAATCCTGAACGGCTAGGACGGGCGCAGGGCGTCGTACCTCCGAGCAGCAACGCCAGTTCGACGCTGTACATGATCCTGGATCTGCGAATCAGGGCTGCTCGTCGGGAGCGGCCGCCGTCGCCTGCCACAACACGTGATAGATCGTCGTCTGGACTTCCTGCACCCGATGCACCGACGACGAGGGCACCGCGAAAAGATGATCCAGAGCGGCGAGTTCGGCCATGCGCCCGCCGCCGTAGCCGGACAGGCCGACCGTCACCATGCCGACCCGCTTCGCTTCCTCCAGCGCAGCCAGCACGTTCGCCGACCCACCGCTCGTCGAGATCCCGACGGCGATGTCCCCCGGACGGCCGAAAGCCCTCATTTGACGGGCAAATACGACGTCGAACGAGACATCGTTGGACAGCGCCGTGAGCACGGCAACGTCGGACACCAGCGAGAGCGCGGGCAGCGGCCGAGCGGGGGGCAGCGGATTCATGAACGCATGCACGACCGCAGCCGTGTCGGTGCTGCTGCCACCGTTGCCGAACGCGTACAGCGTCGCGCCCGCAGCGAAGGCGTCGGCGAGGCCGGCGGCACAGGCCGACAATGCCTCGCCCTGCGTGACCCCGAGCGCACGCCGCAGCGACACGACTTCATCCACCTTCTGACGCGCCGACTCCGCAGCGGCGTCAAGGACCGATGACTCCGCCGTCCCGCCGCCGTAGAGGAAGGGATACAGCTGCTCGACCCCGGACCCCGAGGCGCCACCCACGGGCGATTCGAAGAACACGTGCACCAGCTCCCACAACAGGTGGTACGCGGTGACGTGAGCCTCCTTGATCACGAGCGGATCGTCCGACGGGACAACCAAACAGTGGTCGGCCTCGCACTCGCCACCCCGCCCAGCAAGCGCCACCGACAACAACCCAGCCGAATGCGCGGCCGCCAACCCGCCGGCCACGCCAGCGGACCCCGTCCCCATAAAACCGAGAGCGATGTCCGAAGGACGCCCAAGCGTCCGCACTTGATCCGCAAAATCCCCGGTCAGCGCCAGAGCCGGCAGTGCCCGCTTCCCGACCGTCACGGGATGCACGAACTCCACAGCGACATGCGCGGCGTCGGAAGCCCCTAGGCCGTCGCCGAACACCAGCAGCCGCCCGCCGGCCGTAAACCGCGCGGCCATGTCACGGCAGGCCAAGGCCAGCTCCTGCGCCGACTCCCCCAGCGCGAGCAGCGGCGCCACCCGACGTTCGAAGCCAGCTTCGACGGCGCTCACCCGAGGTAGTAAACGCCCTTCGTGGATTCAATGCGCCGTACGTCGGTAGCGCCCGCCTGCGATACGTCGTACGGCACCTCACACCAGCGCGTACGCGAGTTCATCCGGATCGTCGTCCAGCGCACCCTCGAACTCCCCCGAACGCGCAAGAATCCCGCGCAGCCGGTCGACGGCGACCTGGAGCATCCAGACCTCGTCCTCGTCAAGTTCCAGCGCCACGGCCACCTACAAAATCGGCGGGCGCGTCAAGCCGGCACCCCGTATCGCCGCTCAGGGCTACGGTGCAGGGCGCTCACCTTCGAATGGGAAGGGTCTCTGACGTCCGAGACGACGTGCGCGTCCGGCAGCCAGGCATCGAGTGCAGGGCCAGCGCTATGCCGTCGTCGTCCAATCCGACGCACTGCCGCTGTCCACCTGGTTGGTTGCGCCGACCTCCACGTCAGCTCGAGCGGCAAGCTTCCGGCCCCCTGTCCAGATCGCGGGCACCCCGACGAAAGTCCTCGTAGAGCAGACGGCCGCCGGCGACCCGGAGCGGCTGGGTTCGACCGCGGGACAGCTCACGTTCGACGAGCTTGGCCAGGTCGACGCTGCACCTCGGCTGGTGCTGAAGCTCTGAAGCAGGAGCCGCGGCGGCGTTCAATACCGTGGATTTACTGCATCCGGGTGAACCATGGTCTTCGCAAACGTGCCGATGCCGAAGGCGAGCGCCAACCCGAGGAGACCGCTATGCCTGACGACCGCATCGCGTGCGGACACTGCGGGACGGTCGACGTCGAGGTCAGTGAGCAGGCCACACCCTCGCAGACGTCGAGCTCCTGGCCGTACATCGACCGCGCGGTGCTCAGCTGCCGGCGCTGCCACCACCACTGGATCCGGGTCGACCTGGTGCGCCCGCAGGTCGCCGCGGGCTGAGCTAGCTGGAGCTAGTGGTGGAAGCCGGACGGCCCCGAGATCGTGACGTGGTCGGCGGCCTGCAACTCATCCACTGACCGCTTCAGATCAGCCAAGAAGTCATCGGCCAGATCCAGCGAGAACCCGTTGCGCACCACCACCCGCAGCACCGCGAGGTCCTGCCGATTCTCCGGGAACGTGTATGCCGGCACCTGCCAACCACGCTCGCGCAGCAGGCGGGACAGACCAAAAACATCCCAACCCTTCACGTCCGGCTTGGTGGTGAACGCGAATACCGGCAGCTGATGGCCGCGGGAGATCAGGTTGAAGCAGCCCAGGTCTTCGATGGCTGATGACAGGTGCGTCGCGACGTTACGGCTCGCCTGCTGCACCGCCCGGAAGCCGGCGCGTCCCAGCCGGAAGAACGTGTAGTACTGCGCGACCACCTCGGCGCCCGGACGCGAGAAGTTCAGCGCGAAGGTGGGCATATTGCCACCGAGGTAGTTCACGTTGAACACGAGCTCGGACGGCAGGTGGTCCTTGTCGCGCCAGAGCACCCAGCCGACCCCGGGATAGACCAGCCCGTACTTGTGGCCGGAGGTGTTGATCGACGACACCCGCGGCAGCCGGAAGTCCCACTCCAGGTGGGGGTCGAGGAACGGCGCGATCATCGCTCCGGAGGCTCCGTCTACGTGCACCGGCACGTTGGGACCGCCGCGCTCGGCCAGGGCGTCGAGCGCGTCGCAGATCTCGTCGACAGGCTCATACGACCCGTCGAACGTCGACCCGAGGATCGCCACGACGCCGATCGTGTCCTCATCGACAGCGGCCGCAGCCGTCGCCGCATCGAGGTGGTAGCGATCGCCCTCCATCGGCACGATGCGCGGCTCGACGTCCCAGTAGCGGCAGAACTTCTCCCAGCAGACCTGCACGTTAGCGCCCATCACCAGGTTGGGCTTGCGGGTCAGGTCGTTGCCGGTACGCGCCGCCCACCGCCGCTTCAGCGCCATCCCGGCGAGCATGCAGGCCTCGCTGGAGCCGGTGGTCGAGCAGCCGGTCGCGTCACCGGGCGGCGCGTGCCAGAGGTCAGCAAGAATCGAAACGCACCGCTGCTCGAGCTCGGCCGTCTTCGGGTACTCGTCCTTGTCGATCATGTTCTTGTCGACGCACTCGGCCATCAGCGTGCCCGCTTGCGGCTCCATCCATGTGGTGACGAAGGTGGCCAGGTTGAGCCGGGCGCTGCCGTCGAGCAGCAGCTCGTCGTGAACCAGCTGATACGCGACATCAGCCGGCACGGGATCCTCTGCAAGCCTAATCCGCGGCGGACTCACTTCGGCGCACAGCGCCGGGTTCGCCAGACCCATGAACGGGTTGACGTCAGCGCCGCGCGAGGACTCGGGTGAACCGGTATGCAAGGCCATGCGCTGACTATGAACCGCTACGTCCGCGTGCGGCGGCGCCACCCCGACTTCGCATTCCAGGACTCGATGACCAGATGATCGGGCGGATCACCGCCGAGATAGGTGAGCGCCACCTCGGTGATGTCGAGCCGGAAGAAGGCGGCCCCGTCGACATCGTGGGCCGCCCAATCCTCCGGCGCCCGGATCGCCACCAGCGCGCCCGAAACCTTGGCATCACCAGGCCACTCTGTCGACGGCTCCGATGGCGGCTCCAGCGTCGGGCCGTGGATGGCGATCCGGGGATCGCGCCGCACGTCAGCGAGCTTGCGTGACCCACCCATCATCCCGAGCCTCAGCTCGCCATCCGCGAACTTGCACTCTGACGCGCTAATACGCGGCGAACCGTCAGCCCGAAGGCTCGCCAGCGTCTTGTTGGTACCTGCCTCGAACCGCCCCTTGACCTTGGCCGCAAACTCCGGCGCCGCCGCTTCAATAGATTTCCAACTCGCCATGGGAAGGGTGTAGCAGGGGGGTAGGACAGAAAGTGGGACGAGAATGGCCCACGACCGCTCAGCACCCCAGGAGGCGACAGCCCGGCATGAGCAGCGCCGCACACGGCTCGTTGGAGATCGACCATCTCGTCAAGCGCTACGACAAGGTGGTCGCGCTCTCGGAGATGACGTTCGACGTCGGCGCCGGGGAGCTCTTCGGCTTCGTCGGCAGCAACGGGGCGGGCAAGACGACCACTATGCGCATCGTCATGGGCGTGCTCGCGGCTGACTCCGGCCACGTGCGATGGGGCGGCACGCCGCTCACGCTCCGGCGGAGGCGGCAGATCGGCTATATGCCGGAGGAACGCGGGCTCTATCCGAAGATGCGGGTGGGTGAGCAGCTCACGTATCTGGCCCGGCTGCACGGCATGTCGGCACCGGCCGCCAAACGCGCCGCCGAGAGCTGGACCGATCGGCTCGGCGTCGCTTCCCGGCGCGACGATGAGGTCCAGAAACTCAGCCTCGGCAACCAGCAGCGCGTCCAGCTCGCCGCCGCGCTCCTGCACAACCCCGAGATGCTCGTCCTCGACGAGCCCTTCTCCGGCCTCGATCCGGTCGCCGTCGACGTGATGAGCGAGGTGCTACGCGAGCGCTGCGATGCCGGCGTCCCGGTCATCTTCTCCAGCCATCAGCTCGAGCTGGTCGAGCGGATCTGCGACCGGGTCGGCATCGTGCGCGGCGGCCGGATGGTCGCCTGCGGCTCGGTGGACGAGCTGCGCCGGGGCAGTCCCGCGTCGCTCGTGATCGACGCGCCGAACGCGCCCGAGGGCTGGGCGGATCGCCTGCCCGGCATCACCGTGCTCAGCCACCACGGCTCCCGAGTCGCGCTGCGGCTCGCGGAAGGCGTCGACGATCAGCGGATTCTGCAGGCCGCGCTGGCGACGGGTCCGGTACGCGAGTTCGCCCGGCAGCTGCCGACGCTCACCGACCTCTTCCGCCATGTCGTCCACCAGGGCGAGGCGGACGCGGCATGAGCGAACCCGGAGATGGCATCGACCTCGATGCCCGCCAAGCCGTCTCGCTCGTCGCCACCCGCGAGATCATCACTCGCGGACGGTCGAAGGTCTTTCGCATCACGACGATCATCCTGCTTGTCGGCATCATCGCGACGGTCGCCATCACCAAGGCCGCGGGTGGCTCGAAATCCGTGGCACGCGTGGGTTTCCTGCCCTCTCAGCAAGCCATCGAGGCGCCCTTCAAATCCGTCGCAGCGGCCGTGGGGCAGGACGTCGACACGTTCACCGTCAACAGCAAGGCTGACGGGGAGAGCCGGTTGCGCGCGGGCAAGCTGGCCGCTGTTGTGACGGGCTCGAGCTCCGGCGTCCAGGTCGAGGTCAAGAAGGACCTCAGCGATACGCTGCGCAGCGCCTTCACCGTGCTCGCGCGCTCCACCGCTCTCGACGAGAAGCTGCAGCAGCTGGGTGTCGATCCCGTCAAGGTCAGTAGCGCCGTCGCTGCGGCGAACGTCGATGTTCATTCACTGACCCCGCCTGATCCGCATCGCAGCCAGCGCCTCGCCGTCGGCGTGATCGCCGGAATCCTGGTGTACGTGGCGCTGATGCTCTACGGACAGATGGTCGCCCAGGGCGTGGTCGAGGAGAAGACGAGCCGCATCGTCGAGCTGCTGCTCACCGCGATACGCCCCTGGCAGCTGCTGCTCGGAAAGGTTCTGGGCATTGGGGTTCTGGGTCTCGGACAGCTACTGCTCGTGGCCATCGCGGGCGTGGTGACGGGGGTTCAGACGCACGCCCTGACGCTGCCGGGTTCGGTCGCCGCGAGCGCTCTCGCGGGCGCGGTCGTCTGGTTCCTGCTCGGCTACCTCGCGTATGCCCTCATGTTCGCCGCGGTCGGCGCCCTGGTGTCGCGCCAGGAGGACGTAGGAGGCGCTGTCGCCCCGCTGACCGTGTTCATCGTCGTCCCGTACGTGCTGGGAGTCTCCATCCTGCCGAGCAACCCCGGAAGCCTTTTGCTTGCAGTGCTTTCCTTCATCCCGCTGTTCAGCCCGACGCTGATGCCGATGCGCATCGCGGCCGGCGTTCCCTTGTGGGAGACGCTCGTCTCAGTCGGGGTCATGCTGGCGTTCATCGCCAGTCTTGTCTGGATCGCCGGGCGGATCTACGGCAACGCCGTCACCCGCACCGGAGCACGCGTCAAGATTGCCGACGCGCTCAAGCCGATCTGATCACTACTCGTGTCCCGCGTTGGCCATGATGGCGGCGGCAGGTGGCATCACCATAGCTACCACGCTCATGATGATGGCGGCCGTCGTCGAGAAGAACTGCACGATCGTCCACGCCACGATGATCAGGGTCAGGCACGGCACCATGATGGCGAAGTAGAGCCTTCTCCGGTGCCGCACGCTGGCCGGATCCTCGGGGATCATTCCTTGCCGGCCCGCTCCAAGCCGAGGATGCGCTCAGCTGTTCCGGCCAGAACATCCTGCAGAATCTCAGGTTTCAGGCCTGACTCGAGCCAGTGGGCCAGCACCGTGCTGTGGTGATAACCCAACGGGTAGGAGTACAGGTCGGTGCCGAAGATGACCCGGTGATGGCCGAACCCGTCGATGAGGCGTAGCGCCGGATCGATGGAGTACGCGAGGCTGGAGTCGAAGACGAGGTTGGGCACCAGTTCGGCGACGAGCATCGCGTGGCTCGACTGCTCGTGCGAGGAGAAGGTGTCCAGCACCACCATCGTCAGGTCCGGAAAAGCCTTGGCCACACGGTGGATCCGCCAGAGCGACTCCTCCGGGGATTCGGCAACGGAGTGCAGGAAGGGCACCATCCCGAGCTCACCCATGAGTTCGATCTGCGCGAGCACGAGCGGGCTGTCGGTCGTCACACCCTGAAAGCGGGTGTGGAAGCTGACGCCGACCAAACCCAATTCCGCTTTGATACGGCGCAGTTCCGCATCACCCGCGCGGCCGTAGAGCGGCTCGACAATCCCCAGCGCGGCCGGGAAGCGGCCCGGCATGCTGTCGCGGTAGGACGCGATGCCGTCGTTGATCCGCCGGGTGTCGGCGAGACCCTCGGGTCGCAGGTAGCTATGGCCCGGAATGAGCAGGCCACCGTCGATCCCGTCGCGGTCCATCGTTTCCAGGCGCACCTGCATGTCGTGCTCCAGCCCAGGTGGTGCTGAGGCTCCTTCGGCGCCGGGCATGGCGAGCGCCTGCACCGGATCGCCGACGTGATGATGGACGTCGAGAACCCGAAAACCATCTGCCGTCATTGGGCTTTCTCCTAGCTGCCAGTGCCACTAACTGAACGAGGGCAGCACCTTCCGGGCGAAGGTGCGCATGAAGTTCAGCTGATCCGGCACGAACTGAGCGACGATGATGCCGCGCACCCCCGCCTCGGCCACCTCGTGCAGGCGCTCCGCGCATTGCTCGATCGGCCCGGCGATCGTCGACTGGCGCGCGAGAAATGACGTCAAGCCCAGCTCGTCGACGAGAGCGGCGTTGTGGGCGGCGGTCTCTGGCGAGGCGTGGTGCGAGGAGTCGTAGCGCTGCTTGAGTTCCTCCACCTTGGGGATCAGGTCTTCGGGCAGCCCCTTCCCCTCGACGGTGAAGCGGAACACGTGGTTCGCCGTGCCGGCCAGCACTGAGCGAATCTGCTCGATGCCTTCGGCCTCGGTACGAGCCGGCACGACGTTGGCCATGCACCAGACTTCGAGATCGTCGAGCGAGCGTCCGGCGACCTTCGCTCCTGCCTCGATATGGCCGAGGTTGCGGGCCATCGCCTCAGCGGTCAGGCTGTTGGAAAGTACGACGCCCTGGGCGATCCGGCCCGCCAGGTGCAGGGTGCGCGGCCCCTCGGCGGCCATCCAGATCGGTGTGTGCCGGTGATCCCAACGCAGCTGCTGCGCCTGACCCTGGTAGGTCGCCGGACGCCCGTCGCACATCGCCTGGACACAGGTGACGTACTCCTCGAGCTCGTCGACGCTGGAGGGCCGCACGCCGATGTTGCGCAGCGCCGAATCGCCGGAGCTGATGCCGTAGACGAAGCGGTCGCGCGAGATCTGCTGCAGGGCTGTCGAGGCTGACGCGACCACCGCGGGATGGCGCGTCATGGGATTGGAGACGGTGATGGCGAGCCGCGGCCGCTTCGTGCGCGAGGCCGCGACCGTCATCGAGACGAACGGATCTGCCCACAACGACTGGGAATCCCCGGTCGTCAGCAATTCGAAGGCGCAGTCCTCGGCGACGCGCAGCCACTCGCCGTACGCTCCGAAATCACGCACGGTCGTGCCGGTGCCGAACCGGAGCGTGGGAGCCGCCATGGCCTACTCCGGCGATCGCGTGGTCTGGAAATAGCCCGACTGCACCGAGGGATCGGGCTCGAAGAACGCCCGGATCGAGACGACCAGACCATCCTCGCGGACCCGCCAGACCTCCAGCGTTTCCACCACGACCGCGGTGGCGTGCAGGTTTCCTTCGTTGCGCATGACGACCGCCGCTTCGCTGCCGCCCGCGAGGATGCGCGTGGGCACCAGATGCCACTCGCGGCCCGGCGTCAGGGAGCGTTCCCAGCTCTCGCGTACGGCCTCGCGTCCGTGCTTGGGCGGCGCACCGACCGGGTCCTCGAAGACGACCTCGTCGGCGAAGAGCGCGGACCACGCCTGCTGGTTACGCGCATTCCAGTACTCGCAGTGCTTTTCGACCGCGCGGCGGGCCAGCACTGCCGGCGACTCGTCAGGCATGCACGCCGGCCTCACGGAGAGCGGCCGACCCGAGACCTAATTCGACCGCCAGGTAGGCCCAGAACGGGGCGCCGGTACGCGGCCGGTCCACCGCCAGCGATGCCAGCCGAACGGCACCCGCACCGAGCCAGGTGAAACCGATCGCCCGCTTGGCCGCCGGGGAACGGTCGGCAAGGGCCCAGGCACCGAGCGCGGCATACGTCCCGCCGAGTCCCGCGCGCACCTCCGTGCGCCCGCGCGGCGTCGCCGGGCTGAGCTCCAGCGCCTTGCCCACGTCATCAGGTGTCAGCACTCCCGCCACCCCGGACGCGCACATCGCCGCAGCACTCACCAACGCCCATCGCACGCGCGCCAAGCTACGCCGCAGCCTTCGGGCGTCAGGCGGCAGGTCCACCGCCCAGAAAAAAGTCGGAGAAGGGTGGCGTGGGTCACTATTTCGCGGGGTAGTACCGGCGCAGCCCCGGTCCCGGATCGGAGGATGTCGGTGGCTTCAGACGCCATGCAAGGCCCCGCTGCGTCCGGCCTCGAGGTGACGCGTTTGCCTGCCGTGACACGCATCTTCGTCTCCGGCCGCTTCGGGCACGACGCCGTCAGCAGGCTCGATGCCGTGCTCACCCAACTCCCCGATGAAGGCACCGCACCCGTCCTGCTGCGGATCACGTCCACCGAGGTCGAATTCGGCGCCGGTGATGCGTTACGCGAGCTGCTGGCCCGGCGGCGCCGCATCGGCCGCAGCCACGTCGCCGTCTGGGCGGACGAGCCGCTCATCCGGCGCTGGATTCCGCTCGCGCTCCTGCATCGAACGCCTCCGCACGGAGGTGATTGCTGGGACGCCGCCGTACCCGCGCCGTCCTGAATCAGATCGCCATGATCAACCGACCGCGTCCCCCAGCCCCTGCCCCCGTGCCCACCCCAGAGGCACGGGGGCAGGCCCCATCTGAGAACGTTTGTCAGATGACAACGCTGCGCTGGGGGATCCTCGGCACCGGCCTGATCGCCGGGGCGTTCGCGGCCGATCTCGTCCACACCGATTCGGGCGAGATCGTTGCGGTCGGGTCGCGCAGTCAGGCCGGTGCCGACGCGTTCGGTGACCGTCACAAGATCGGCCGCCGGCATGCGTCATACCAGGCTCTCGTCGCCGACCCCGACGTCGACGCGGTCTACGTCGCGACCCCGCATCCGTTCCACCACGAAAACACCCTGCTGGCATTGGAAGCGGGCAAGCACGTCCTCGTGGAAAAGGCGTTCACGATGAACGCTGCCGAGGCCGTCGAACTGGTGGAAACTGCCCGCGCCCGCCGCCTTTTCCTCATGGAGGCCATGTGGACTCGGCACCTGCCGCACGTGGTCGAGATCCGGCGGCTGCTCGCTGAGGGTGCGCTCGGCCGCGTCGTGACGGTGATGGCCGACCATGGCCAGTGGTTCGCGTTCGACCGATCCTCGCGGCTGTTTGCGCCGGAGCTCGGCGGAGGCGCGCTGCTCGACCTCGGCGTGTATCCGGTGTCGTTCGCGTCGATGGTGCTCGGGACGCCGACCCGCATCGAGGCGCTCGTGGAGCCGGCGCCGACCGGAGTGGATGCGCAGACGTCGATCCTGCTTGGTCACGACGGCGGCGCTCAGGCGCTCCTCAACTGCACGTCGTCGGCGGCCAGCCCGACCCGGGCGAGCATCGTCGGCACCGACGGCCGCATCGATCTCGACGAGTGGTTCTACGCCAACGTCGGCTTCACGTTCACGCCGCGGCAAGGCAGTCCAACGAGATTCGAGGCGCCCGAACGCGTGCACGGCCTGTGCTACGAAGCGGCCGAAGTCGCCCGGTGCATCGGTGAGGGGCTGGTGGAGAGCCCCGCCATGCCGCTCGATGAATCCGTCGCGATCATGCGCACGATGGACGCCGTCTTGGCGCGCGCTTCCTAGCGGCCACGTCGGGGTCAAGGACGGGGCCAATCGCCGGGAAGGTCAGGCCGGCACACGTACAACTGGTCGACTCGGCAAAGTGTGTCGCGGATGGCCTCCGGGATGGCCGAATCGTCGTCAGGCCGACTGTGGGCGACCGTCCGTAGGTAGTGCGCCATCACTTGCGTGAGCAGATGCCCCAGGGCGTTCGCCGCGAGGTCGGCCTCCGCCGCATCTAGCCAGTCCCGCCGTGGATTGAGCGCGGAACGGTCACGCCGAGGTCGGCTCTGCATCGACCGAGGCCCGTCGGCGAGGTGGGGCCGTGCGGGTCTCCCGCGCTGACGTTCTCGGCACACGATCCGGTGCGCGGGAGTGGTTGAGCAGCTTTCTCCGAGGCAAACGATCCGGTGCGCGGGAGAGGTTGAGCAGCTTTCTCCGAGGCAAACGATCCGGCGCGCGTTTGGCATGGGGAGAGGGCATCGAGAATGAGTCGACCACGAGAAGCGGCGTGACATGGCCACCGGATTTCCCTGTGAACAAAGGGATTCGAGACCTGTCAGCTGATAGACTCGCACACATGTTCGAGTCGCTGAGTCCTCATGGTGTAGTCGCCGCCGCGTTGATCGCACCACCCGGCCCCGAAGCCATCGCCGCGCTCGCACCGCTTGTCCACACCGCCCTGTCGGGGACGGCACGGGTGGAGCTGCTCGTGGCGTTGGACCGGCAGACGTCGTGGCTGGCGTCGATCGTGCAGCCGGTGATGGTGAAGGTCGCCGATGCCGTCGAAGCCGAAATGGCCCGCGACCCGGATCCCCTTGAGACCTCGGACATGCCCTTGCGGGCTGCGCATGGCGAGATCGGCGCAGCCTTGAGGATCGCGGACACCACCGCTGCCGGCCAGCTGAACCTCGCCCGTGGGATCGTCGAAGAACTCCCCGTCGTGCACGCCGCTCTGGCCGCCGGTGAACTCACCGTCAAACAGGCCGACGCCATCATCGACTGCACCAAGAACCTGTCATCAGACAAGGCTCGGGCGGTCGCGGAAAAAGTCCTGCCCAAAGCGCTGACGGCGCTCAGTTGAAATTCCCCACTTCTGCTCATTGAAATTCCCCACCCGTGTGGCTCCACCGAGATGGGTGGGGCTCCTTCGAGGCTGGCGGTCTCTGACCACTCGCCAACACCGAAGGAGCCCTGCCTTCCATGCT
>DATAVO010000008.1:0-55930 GCA_036267695.1 Frankiaceae bacterium | reverse complement strand
CAAAGCCCGCCCGGTCGGCGTCCTCGAGCACGGCCGCGACGCTGTCATCGAGGCTGACGGCGGCGAGGTCGGCAGGCCGGCTGCCGCGGCCCGGCAGATCGACGGCGATGGATGGCGTCACCAGGTACGGCCTGACGGGGTCCCAGCACCACGCACCGTGCATGCCGCCGTGAACGAGAACGACTGGTGTCACGCGAGAGACCTTCTCATGCTCGCGGAACGCGGTCGGCAGTGGGAGACTGGAGCGCGTGAACCAGCCGCTGGTCATCGTCTCTGCCGACGCCCATATCGGACCGCGTCTCGTCGAGGACCTGCGCCCGCTTTGCCCGCCCGGGCTGCTTTCGGCTTTCGACGCGTACCTGGCGGACGGCACGCGGTCGAAGGGCCGCTACGTCGAGCACGACCCGAGCGGCGACGACGATTTCTCGCCCTGGCGTAACCAGTGGGCGGCAGGTCATCACGACCCCCGGGCGCGGCGCCGCGACATGGACCACGAAGGCATCGCCGGTGAGGTCATCTTCCACGGGAGCCAGAACGATCAGCCGGTGCCGTTTCAGAGCTCGATCCTGGGGCCGCCAGAGGATGCTGAGCTCTACGCTGCCGGCATCCACATCTACAACCGCTGGCTTGCCGAGACGTGTGCGGCCGCGCCGGAACGTCACGTAGGTCTTGCGCACCTTCCGATGTGGGACGTCGCCGCGGCCACCGAGGAGCTGCGCTGGGCGGCCGGTGCGGGGCTGCGGGGCGTGAATTTCCCGGCGCCGCGGCCATGGCTGAGGCCCTACAACGACAGAGCGTGGGAGCCGTTCTGGGCGGCGGCGGAAGAGCTCGGCATGCCGCTGAGCACCCATGCCGGCGCCGGTGATCCGGCAGTGTTCCAGGGCCCCGAGCTGATCGCGCTCATGTCGATCGAGAGCGGCGGATGGTTCAGCCGCCGGGCAGCGCATCTGCTGATTTTCGGTGGGGTCTTCGAGCGCCACCCCAGCCTCACGCTCGTATTGACCGAGCAACCCGGCGAGTGGTGGCCGTACCTCGAGCAGGAGCTCGACTCGGTGCATCTGGCCCACTCGGGGGACGCCGCCCTCCTGCGGCAAGTGCCGCATCGTCCGAGTGAGTACCTGCATCGCAACGTCTACATCGGGGCGTCGTTCCTCTCCCGCGACGAGGCCTTCGGGGCGGTACGAGGTGGTTACGCCGACCGGCTCATGTGGGGCTCGGACTACCCGCACATGGAGTCGACCTGGCAGGTCGGCGAGACCGCATACAGCCAACTCTCCTTGCGTTTCAGCCTATCCGGGCTCGACGAGCCGGTGGTGCGAGGCATCGTGGGCCAGACCGCCGCGAACGTCTACGGGCTCGACCTGCCGGCGCTGAGTGAGGTCGCTGCGAGGATCGGAGCCCCGACGTACGAGGCGATTTCCCAACCGTTGCAGGAAGCTCCGGCCGGGGCGAGCCCGTTTGCCTTCCGTACGGCCGGACCCTGGGCCTGACCTACCGGGTGACGGTTACTGGATGACGAAATCCTGCACGCCGTACCAGCGCCCGCTCGATGTCGAGGTCGCGCCGATGCCGATGCCGGTGTAGGACCCGTTGAGGATGTTCGCCCGATGGCCGGGGGAGTTCATCCACATCGTCATCATCGCGTCAGCGCTCACGTTGCCATAGGCGATGTTCTCCCCGGCGCCGCGGGCCGCGCAGCCCGCCATGATCGGGCTCAGGCTCTGGTGAACGAAATTGCCGGTCTGGGCCAGCGCGGTGGCCCAGGAGTTCGCGAAGCCGTCAGCACACGCCACCAGGGTCAGTGGATGCAGTCCCTGCTTCAGTCGCTCGCTGTTGACCAGCACCAGAATGCGGCTCTCGTACGCCGCGGCAGCACTCACGGGCGCCGGCGGGTTCGACGGCGTCGAGGTGGGACCGGGCGCGGGCGTCGTAGGAACCGGCTTCGGCGTGGGCCGGGCGATCGGTGCCGGCGCACCTTGGCGGGGGGTCGGAGGGACGAGCGGGTTGCACGCCGCGATCGCGGGTGCTGCCGCCGCAGCGAGGGCGAGGCAGGCAAGGGAACGGGAAATCCGGCCGGACACGCGGGGGCTCCTTCGGGTGGGCGCCGATCTGGTACTGACCGGTGTCATCGGCAGCCCGAAAACGCGAATCCAGCATTCGGTCCCGTCGGCTACGCCGTCTGGCCCAAGCGGCTGACAGCTGCTCGGCCACACCACCGTGAGCCTTGCCGGCGGGTCCTTGGCAAACTGAGGGTGTGAGCCTCAGCCCGATCCGTGGACGCGTCCGGCGGGAGCGGCTCGATCCCACCCTGCGCCGGATCGGCCTGGTGACGATTCTCGGCTCGGTGATGTCCGTGCTGGACACCATGGTCGTCAACGTCGCCCTGGATTCGCTGTCGCGCAAGCTGCACACCGACATCGAGACGATCCAGTGGGTCGTCACCAGCTACCTGCTGGCGCTGGCGGCGACGGTGCCGATCAGCGCCTGGGCCGCGAAGCGGATCGGGGTGAAGAGGCTCTACCTGATCTCGTTGCTGATCTTCACGATCGGTTCCGGGCTGTGCGGGCTGGCCTGGTCCGCCGGATCGCTGATCGTCTTCCGGGTGCTGCAGGGCATCGGCGGCGGCATGATCGTGCCCGTCGGCCAGATGATCATCGTGCGCGCTGCCGGCAAGGACAATCTCGGCCGGGTGATGGGCGTGCTCTCGACGCCGACGATCCTCGCCCCGATCTTCGGCCCGACGATCGGCGGTCTGCTGCTGCAGGCGTTCGGCTGGCAGTGGATCTTCCTGATCAATATTCCGGTCGGGGTCGTCGCCCTGGTTCTGGGAAGGCGCATCCTGCCGGCCGACGTGCCCGAAGAGGCAGGCAAGCTCGACGTCCCCGGCTTCGTCCTGGCCGGGCTCGGCACGGTGGCGCTCATCTACGGGCTGGCGGAGACGGCGAGCAAGGGCGACCTGATGCGGGTCGGATCCGGCGGTGCCGTACTCGCCGGTGTGATCCTGCTGGCCGCATTCATCCGCGAGTCGCTGCGCTCGTCGGCGCCCCTGCTGGACCTGACCGTTTTCCGTGACCGCACCTACGCGGCCGTGACGATCACGGCGATGATGAGCTCCGCCGCGATGTTCTCGGCAATGGTCATCACCCCGCTCTACTTCCAGATCGTGCGGGGCCAGGACGCGACGCGCACCGCGCTGCTGGTGGCCCCGGTATCGATCGGGGTAGTGATCGTCATCAGCCGGGCGGGCCGCGCCGCCGATCGCTACGGCGGCGGCCGGGTATCGGTCATCGGACTCGTCGTCGGAGCGCTGAGCCTGCTGCCATTCACCGTCTTCGACAGCCACACGCCGTACATCGTGACGATCCTCGTGAACATCATGCGGGGCATCGGGTTCGGCGCTCTCGGAACGCCTTTGTTCGCGGTCGCTTTCGCTGCGCTGGGCGAGAAACACACGCGTGACGTGAGCGCCCAAATGAACATCGTGATGCGGGTCGGCGGGTCGTTGGGAACGGCAGTGGCGACCGTCATCCTGCAGCGGGCGCTGACCCATCACGGGCACACGCCGGAGCAGGCGTCGCTGGCATTCCAGACGACCTATTGGTGGCTGACCGCGATCTCCGTCGTGGCGATCGTTCCGGCTCTGCGGCTGTGGATGATCGAGCGGCGGACAGGTCTGCGCCGGCTGGAATCGGCGTCATCGCTGGAAGTGGTCGAGGCGAGCGTCGAGTCGGCGTAGCGTCTGCTGCCATTCGGCAGGACCGAACGCAGGAAGGCATGCCTATGACAGTCATGACGCCGCCCACGCTGGACGACGATCGCGATTACGCGCTCGAGGACATGCCTGATTTGCATGAACGGCTGGCCGCGCTGCGCGAACGGACACCCGCGGCGTGGGTGCGCAGCTTCGGACGCCCGTCGGTCATGTTCACCAGCTACGAACTGGTCGACGCAGCCTTCAAGGACGAGGAGACGTTCCCCTCCAGAGCCTTCTACGGTGACGTCGTGACGGATGTGCTGGGCTACAACATCCAGTGCATGTACGGCGCCGAGCACCGCCGCAACCGCGCGCTCGCGTCGCCTGCCTTCCGTCAGCGGATCGTGTCGGGGCTCATCACGCCGTTGCTGGAGCCGGTGGCCCACGACCTCATCGACCGGTTCCAGGCGCGGGGCCAGGCGGATCTCGTCGCCGAATTCACCAAGCGCTACCCGTTCAGCATCATCCTGCGGATGCTGGGACTTCCCAAGGCGTCGGAGGAGGTGGTCTCCCGCTGGGCCCTCGGCATGCTGGACATCCAGCAGAACTATGCGCACGCCGTCCAGTGTTCGCAGGAGTTCACCGCCTTTGTCGCACCGATCATCGAACAGCGGCGTGAGGAGCCCACCGACGACCTGATCTCCAAGCTGGCCACCGAAGAGGTCGACGGTGAGCGCCTGACCGACGACGAGATCATGAACTTTCTCAAGCTGCTCTTCCCGGCCGGAAGCGACACGACCTACCTCGGACTGGGCAACACCCTCTTCGCCCTGCTGTCGAACCCCGAGCAGCTGGAGCTGGTCGTCTCCGACGTGGAGGGCCAAGCGCGATGGGCCGGCGAGGAAGGCCTGCGGTGGGAAGCCCCCGTCGCCTTGCTGCCCCGGCACAATCCGCGTGACGTCGTGTGGAACGACATCGCGATCCCCGCGGACACCCCGCTGATCTTTGCCATCGTGGCCGCCAACCGCGACCCGGCGCAGTTCGAGGACCCCGGCCGCTTCGACGTCCGGCGCCGCCCGTCCGGCACGCTCGCGTTCGGCTTCGGTCAGCATTTCTGTCTGGGCGCCCACCTGGCGCGTGCGGAGATCGAGATCTCCCTCAAGGTGCTGCTTTCACGGCTCCCCGACCTCCGGTTGGCGCCCGATCCTGACGCCCGGATCGGTAACACCTTCTCCCAGATGCTCCGCGGTCCGAACCGGCTGGCGGTGCAGTTCACCGCGCGGTGAAGGGTGCTCGGTGGGCGGGCGATAAGGTGCGACGGCATCGGAAAAGTCCGCCAGCTGGGGAGTGAAATGCCAGACACACCAGTCGCAATCGTCACCGGAGCGAGCCGCGGGATCGGCCGTGCCGGCGCGCTGGCACTCGCCGAAGCCGGCTACGACGTGGTGGTGAGCTCGCGCACGGTGAAAGAAGGCGAAGGCATCGCCGAGGCGAATTCGGTACGTGAGTCACGCAACCTTTCCGTGCCCGGCAGCCTTGAACGCACCGCGCAGGAGGTCGAGGAGCGCGGCCGGCGCGCGCTCATCGTCCCGCTGGATCTGATGGACCGCGAGTCGGTCGTGGCCTTGCCGAAGCGGGTCCTCGAGGAGTGGGGACGCGTCGACGTCCTGTTCAACAATGCGGTCTTCCGCGGCGTTGGAAATCTGGACCGCATCGAGGACCTGACCCCGCAGTCGATGATCGATGTCTTCACCGGCAACTTCATCCACCAGATCCTGCTGATCCAGGGCGTGCTGCCGCACATGAAGGAGCGCGGCAGCGGCACGATCGTCGACATGGTCTCGGGCTCGGCCCGCTGGGACCCGCCCGGAGTGCCCGGCGAAGGCGGCTGGGGAATCCTCTACTCGGGCTCCAAAGCCGCGTTCGGACGCGTGGCCGGGGGCATGAACGCCGAACATCAGTCGTCAGGCATCAAGACGTTCAACGTCGATCCGGGCAACGTCATCACCGAGGCACGCAAGGTGGTCTCGCCCGACGACGAGTACGAGGGAGAGTTCGGCAGCGCACCTGCAGAGGCCACCGGCCGGGTCGTGGCATGGCTCGCGACCGACCCCGGCGCCGAGAAGTTCCTGGGCAAGTGGATCTACGCACCGAAGCTCTGCTCCGACCTCGGCCTGATCCCCGGCTGGACGATGCAGGTGAGCAACCGGGGCTGAGCCACCGGATATTTCGACTTACGCACGTGTGAGAGCCTAGAAATCGTGCGTTTCCCGAAGTTTTTGGTGCTGTGAGGTGGAGAGCTGCCCCTGCGGCTCCGCCGAGACCTATCCCGCCTGCTGTGGACGCTTGCACAGCGGGTCCGCCGCTGCCGCCACGGCCGAGCAGCTGATGCGCTCGCGCTACAGCGCCTTCGCGGTGGGAGATGCGCAGTACCTCAAGGACAGCTGGGATCCCGCGAGCCGGCCGTCCGCCATCGAGCTCGACGACGGACTGCGCTGGACGCGACTCGAGATCCTGGAGACGGTTCGCGGCGGACCGTTCGACACCGACGGGGTCGTGGAATTTCGAGCGCACTATCGCGCCGGTCGCAGCGCCGGGGTGCGTCACGAGCGCAGCTGGTTTGCCAAGAAGGGCGGCCGCTGGCGCTACGTCAGCGGGGACACCTACGCCAGCTGAGTCGCCAGCTGAGTTGCTGGTTCGTGTGTCGGCTGTGTCGCCCGGCGATTCTTCGCCCTGCCCGCGCCGCGCGTCCAGGCTGCGGCACTCGTGCTGGCCGTCGCGGGCCGCGCTGGCGTGGCCCATGGACGGACCTGGGCTGATGCTGCGGTCGCGACGAGCTTCGTCGGGGTCACGCCCTTCGTCGAGTGGCTCGTGCACGCACGGCTGTTGCACACCTACTGGTTTGGCCTCACGAGCGCGATCGCCGACCGGCCCCTGGGGACGGCTCCCGGGCGTGACACGACGTCGCGGACAAGCACCCGCCATCGCATTCAGCCTGTCGGCGCCTGCGCGAGCCAGGTCAGCGCTAAGATGAGCCAGTCCTGGACTGACCGCCGCGTCGCGTGAATCTCCGCGCTTTGCGACCTCGATGCAACGGGCGCCTAGCGGTACCTAGCGGCGCTCTCTGGTGGCCTTGTAGGCCGCGAGGTAGCAGCGCGTTTGCTGCGATGCGCAGTCGCGACGGGACGCGCGGATGCCCACACGCAACAGGCCCACAGGCCGAAGGGTCAGACCTTCTCAAGGAGTGGTACGTGCCCCCACGAGCGAGGCGTCGTTCTGACGGTGGCTCACGGGCGCCCCAAAGGCAGCGCCCGGAGGACCGGCCGATCACGGTGCTCGAGGAAGCCGCACGCAGCGTCGAGGTCGCGGTCCAGCGCGGGCGCGTCACGGCCTCCATGCGCGGCACGTTTCAGGCCGTCGCGCTGCTCGTGCGCGAACTGCGCACCCAGGCGAATGCCGACGGGCTGAGTGAGACGAAGCGCAACGCGCAGCTGAAACGGATCAACGCCGTCGCCACCGTGCTGGCGCGCACCGCCGCTCGTGACGGCGCGCTTCTGGCACTGCTCACCGACGACGCTGCGATGGCTGACGAAACTCGCTCGGTAGCGCGGGAGCTGCGGCAAAAAGCGGGCCTGCAGGCGGCGCCCGAGCCGGAGCCGGAGCCGACCCCGGCGGGCCCGGCCAAAGCGGAGCGCCGCGTGGTGCCGCAGTCGGTTCTTTCGCGCCAGCTTGCCAATCCGTTCCTGGCGCCGGACTTCTCGCAGCCGCCCCCGCCCCGGCCACAGACCCGGCGGCTGTCGAGCTGGGAGTTGCTCGGCCCGCTGCTGCGCTCGTTCGAGACAGCCTCCGGGGGAGCTTCGTCCTGCATGACCCTTCCGCCTCCGTCAGCGTTGCACGGCTTGGCCGGGCCGGCTCTCATGCCGCATCAGGCTCAGGTCATCGCTGCCGCCGCCGAGGGTCACCGCACGTTCCTGCTCGCCGATGAACCCGGGCTGGGGAAGACGGCCCAGGCGTTGCTCGCGGCGCAGGAAGCCAACACCTATCCGCTCCTGGCCGTGGTGCCCAACGTGGTCAAGACGAGCTGGGCGCGCGAAGCCGGGATCTGGACCCCGAACCACGCCGTCACGGTGATCCACAGCGATGGCGAGACGGTCGACGCGTTCTCCGACATCGTCGTGGTCAACTACGACATCCTCGATCGCCATGTCGGCTGGCTCGGCATGCACGGGTTTCGCACGATGGTGGTCGACGAGGCGCACTTCATCAAGAACAAGTCCTCGCAGCGTTCGCGCAACGTGCTGCGCCTCTCGGAGCAGATCCGGGAGCGCACCGGCCGGCCTCTCCTGATGGCGCTGACCGGAACCCCGCTCATCAATGACATCGAGGACTTCCTGGCGATCTGGCAGTTCCTCGGATGGGTCGATGAGACCGAGCCCGGCCCGGCGCTGATGGACGTCCTCGAACGCAACGCCCTGACCCCGGCGGATTCCGACTTCTATCCCGCGTCGCGCACAGCCGTCATCGAGCTCGGCATCGTGCGACGGCGAAAGATCGACGTTGCCGCCGACATCCCCGCGCGGCGCATTGCCGACATGCCGGTGGAGCTCGAGGGAAGTCTCGGCCAGTCGATCCGCGAGGCCGAGCGCGCGCTGGCGCAGCGCCTGGTCCGTCGTTACGAGAGAGCGCTCGCCACGCGTTCGGAGGGGGCCACCGCGAATGGCATCGACCACGCGCTGGTCCGTCAGGTCGCGACGTGGGAGCGGCGCGATGCGAAGGAGACCGACTCCGAGGGCAATGTCTTCAGCCTGATGCGACGCATCGGCCAGGCCAAGGCGGTCCTCGCTGCCGACTACACGGCGCAGCTCTCGCACAACGTCGGCAAGGTCGTCTTCTTCGCCAAACACATCGACGTCATGGATGTGGCCGAAGAAACCTTTGCGCGAAGGGGGATTCGTTACTCCTCGATCCGCGGCGACCAGACCTCGCGCGTACGCCAGAGCAATATCGACGCTTTTGTCAACGACGAAGACGTCGCCATCGCAGTCTGCTCGCTGACCGCTGCCGGGGTCGGGCTCAACTTGCAGGTCGCGTCGAACGTGGTGCTCTCCGAGCTGTCCTGGACCGCCGCCGAACAGACTCAAGCCATCGATCGCGTGCACCGCATCGGCCAGGACCAGCCCGTCACCGCCTGGCGCATCCTTGCGGCGCAGACGATCGATGTGCGCATCGCCGAGCTCATCGACAGCAAGGCGGGCTTGGCGGCCCGTGCGCTCGACGGGTCGGATGAGGAGATCGGCTCCTCGGGTGACGTTCAGCTCGAAGCGTTGGTGGCACTGCTGACGGACGCGCTCGCGTAGCGCCCGAGCCCTTGTGAACGTCTAAAGGTTTGGTTACGCTCCCGCCCATCGCGCCCGAGGCAATCGGGGGACGGCGGACAGACGGGATGGCGACAATGCTGTCGACCAGGAAATCGGGTGTTGCGGCCGCCGCCGTGTTGGTCGTTGCGCTGGCGGGTTGTAGCAGTTCATCGAAATCGGGCGGGAGCACGACTCCCACCAGCGGGCCGAGTGCGGCGCCGAGCGCCGGTGGGAGCACCGCGAGCAGCCCCGGTGGAGCCCTCAAGACCATCAAGATCGGCGTGCTGACCGACATCACCGGCCCGGCGGCGTCGGGGAACAAGACGGCGGTCGACGGGGTCAAGGCGGGCGCCGTGTATGCGGCCCGGCAGGGCTACAAGATCGAGTATGTCGTCGGTGACACGGCGACGAATCCGGCGACGGCGCTGTCCGCATCCCAGAAGCTCGTCACCCAGGATCACGTCTCCGCCGTCATCGCTGTTTCCGCGCTGACCCTGGGCGGGGCGCCGTACCTCACCGCTCACAACGTCCCCGTAATCGGCGCGGCGCAGGACGGCGCGGAATGGCAGACCGCCAAGAACATGTTCGGCGTCACCGGTGCCATCAACCAGACGATCGTGACGACCACGCTGGGCGACTTCTTCAAGTCGCAGGGGGTCACCACGGTCGGCACTCTGGGCTACGGCATCTCGCCGCTGTCTGCGGAAAACGCCAAGGGCAGCGCGGAGTCGGCGCGGCACGCGGGCCTGAAGGTCGGCTACGTCAACTCCAACTTCGCGTTCGGCAGCACCGATGTCCAACCCGTCGCCCTGGGCATGAAGAAGGGCGGGGTGGACGGTTTCACCTCGGCGACCGACCCCAACACGTCGTTCGCGCTCATCGTCGCCCTGCGTCAGGCCGGGGTCGATCTGAAGGTGGCGCTGTTGCCCACCGGTTACGGCGGTGACACCCTGCAGGCCGGCCCCGGTGCGCTGACGGCCGCGCAGAACGTGTACTTCGGGAACCAGTACGAGGTCATGGAGATGAACACCACGGCTACGAAGCAGTTCGCGAGCGATCTGAAGGACGCCGGCATCACGACGGCGCCGACCCTCGCCGAGTACCACGGCTACGCGTCGGTTGGCCTGCTCGTGCGGGCGTTGAAAGCGGACAACGGAAACACCAGCGCTGGCACGCTGATCAGCACCTTGTCAGGCATCAAGGACTGGGACGGGCTCGGCCTGTTCGGTGGACGCACCATTGATCTGGGTGACCGTAAGTCCAACGCCGGAGGCGTCGACAACTGCCTGTGGGTGGCCAAGCTCGAGGGCTCATCTTTCCGGACGGTGCCGGGCGCGGATCCCGTTTGCGGCAAGGTCATTGCCGGGGTGACGGTGTCGGGCAACTGAGCCCGGCCTGCTGGGCGCTGGCTACTGGCCGAGCGCGAGCAGGTTTCCGTTCGCCAGTGGCACGTAGACGATGCCGTTAAACACCGTGACCTCTCCCTGCACCGTGCTGCCGGTGTTGTAGGTGAAGGTGGTGGCACCGTTGGCGGTGTTGATGAACTTCACCTGACCGCCGGCACCCACGCCTTCAATGAGAAGTCCTGGCACCTCGGTGATCCCGGCGGTCATGAAGCTGGTCTGGCACGAGCGCCAGATGAACGCGCCACTCGCCGGATCGAGGGCGTCGAGGTTGCCATAACAGCTGGCACCATTGATGATCGCGCCGCCGCCGCCCACGTAGAGATACTTGCCGTCCCACGCGGCCGACAGGATCGAGCGCGGGCTGCCGCTGGGATCAGCGATCGTCGACTGCCAGACCGGTCCGGCCGCCAGGTTGCTGCGGTCCCAGGCGAAGAAAAGCCCGTCCTTGTTGAGGGCGCCGACCAGTGGCCGCTGAACACCGCCGATGGTGGCCGTGAACAGCGTGGGAGTGCCGCCGAAGTCCTCGTCCCCGAATTGCTGTTCGGAGACAGGCACAGTCCAGCTGGAAAGGATGGCCAGATCGCTCGCGCGCAGCTTCACGATCGCCGGCGCCAGGTTGACACCGGGGTTGTGGCACGCGTTGGGGGTGCCGGTCGTCACGTAGATGCTGCCATCCAGTGGGTCAACTGTCGGTGACGTCCAGATGCCCGCGCCGATGCAGCCGTCGGCGACCATGTCGGCAGTGTTCTGGATGGCGCCGGTCGTGGCGTTCATCTGCACCAGCTGGCCCTGGATGAGCGGGCAGTCACCGAAGGAGGCGATGCCCTCGTAAAGGCTGCCGTTGAACAGGATCGGCGAGGACCAGAGATACCAGGCGGGTGCTGTACCGAGGCTGGTCTTCCAGATCACCGCTCCGGTGAGCGCGTTGAGCGCGTACATGTAGTTGTCGCCGCCGGGGACGTATGCCACGGAGGTGCCACCCATCTGCCCGATGGTGACGGTGCCGCTCACGCCAGCCGTCGAGGGGCTGCATGATTCGTCGGTGTTGACCCCGGTGTTGACGGTCCAGACATCGACACCGGCGAAGTTGGTGGCGTGCTCGACGCCGGCCCAGTCACCCCAGTAGATGAGGTTGTTGGCGACGATCGGCTGGGCGAAGGAGCTGACGCTGCCTGCCGCGGTCCAGTGCTTCTTGAGGGTGGCGACGTTGGCCAGGTTGACCCCGGTCTCGTTCGGGTAGTAGCCGGTGCGCGCGAGATCGCCGCGGTAGGTGGCGACTTGGGTCGGCGGCGGCGGGCCCGTCAAGTAGGTGAACTGGTCCACCGTGCCCGTCGTGCTCACGCCGCCCGAGGTGGTGACGGTGACGTCGACCGTGCCTGTGCCGCTTGGGGCAGTCGCGGTGATGCTGGTGTCGTTGTTGACCGTGAATGTTGCCGTATTGGCACCGAAGTTCACGGCTGACGCGCTGGTGAAGTTGGTGCCGGCGATCACGATGGAATAGCCGCTGAAGCCGGTCGATGGGCTGACGCTCGTGACGGTGGGCGCATCCGGGACCGTGTACGTGAAGTGGTCGTTGATATTCGTGGTGCTGGTGCCACCCGGAGTGACGACGGTGAGGTCAACAGAGCCCGAGCCGGCCGGGGCATTGGCCGAAATGGACGTCGGGCTGTTGACCGTGAACGTCGAGGCGACGGTGCCGAACTTGACCGCCGTAGCACCGGAGAAGTTGCTTCCGTGGACAGTGATGAACGTGCCGTTCGGGCCTGACGTCGGGCTCAGGCTGGTCACGATCGGCGGGGGCGGCACGGTGTAGGTGAACTTGTCGGCGGCGCTTGTCGGACTCGTGCCGCCTGGGGTGACGACCGTGATGTCGAGCAGGCCAAGCGTGCCGGGCGGTGCGGTGACGCTGATCGAGGTGGGACTGTTCACGGTGTAGAAGATGGCCGGGTTGCCGGCGCCGAAGTTGATGGCCGTAGCACCGGCGAATCCGGTGCCCGTGAGCGTCACGGCTGTGCCGCCCGTGCTCGGCCCCGAAGCTGGGCTGACGCCCGTGACCGTTGGCACCGGCGGCACGACATAGGTGAACTTGTCAGCGGCGCTCGTCGCGGTCGTGCCGCCGGCTGTCTTGACGGTGACGTCGGTGACGCCCAGGTTGTGCGCCGGTGCGGTGGCCGTGATGACGTTGTCGTTCTGGATCAGGAAGTTCGTCGCCGGTGTGGTGCCGAAGTTCACCGCCGACGCGCTGAGCAGGCCGCTGCCGGTGATGGCGACGGTCGTGGCGCCGGTGCTCGGTCCCGAACTCGGGCTCACCGCTGTGACGGTCGGTACCGGCGGCGGCGGGCCGGCCGTGATGGCGACGTTCTGGATCTGGTGGTTGTCGTTGAATCCGCCGTTGGCTGCAGTGAAGCCGAGGAGCACGTACTGCGGCAGGATCGTCCCGTAGTTCAACACCTGGACACCGTCCATGGTCACGACGATGCCCAGCGACGACGTGGTCACCTTGAAGTGGTGCAGAGAGTTGATGAGCGACGGGATCGAGGAGTTTGTCGTCACGTAGTTCAGCGATTGTTGCCCATCCGTCGCCGTGGCGATGCCGACGAAGTTGTTCGACGGGTCGGTGTTGTTCTGCCAGTGGTCGAGTGACACGGCAATGCCGTTGATGCCCGCGTAGCCCTCACCGCCGCCGTTGCTGCCGAGCGCCGTGGGACTGGTGACGCTCGCGTCAGCAAGGGTGAACGTCATGCCGTCGGCGCCGGCGGTCGGGCCGATGAAGGCGTCGAACGAGGCGGTCACACCGACGCCGGGCGCCGGGATGGGATAGAACGCCGAGCCCGCGACCCAGTTCGTGGTCGGGGTCAGCAGCAGGTTGGCGGGCGTGGTCCCGGTGATGTTCGACGCGGTCCCGTTCAGCTGCCACGCGCCGGACACGGGAGAGGGGATCGTGCCGGGCGGCGGCCCCGCGGTGTAGGTGAACTGGTCGTCGTCCGGATCGACGGCGCTCGTGCCCGCACCGTTGGTGATCGTGACGTCGACCGTGCCGCTGCCGGCGGGTGCCGTTGCCGTGATCGTGGCGTCATTGTTGACGGTGAAGGTCGCCGCTGCGCTTCCGAAGTGCACGGCGGTTGCGGTGGTGTAGCTCGTTCCGCCGAGCGTGACCAGGCTGCCTGCGGGGCCGTTCACCGGGTCGACGCTGGTGATGGTCGGCAGCTGCGGTGGGCCGGCGAAGTAGGTGTACTGGTCGCTGGGGTTGGTGCCGCTCGTGCCGCCCGCGTTGGTGACGGTGACATCGACGACGCCGACCAGGGCGGCCGGAGCTGTGACGTCGATGGTGGCGTCGTCAGTGACGACGAAGGTCGCCGGGTTGCTGCCGAAATTGACCGACGACGAGCCGGTGAAGTGGCTGCCGGTGACGGTGATGTCGGTGCCGCCCGACGTCGGTCCGGTGGCTGGGCTCACGCCGGTGACGTTGGGGGCGGGCGGGGGAGGCGGCGGTCCGGTGATGAACGTGTATTGGTCGTTCAGGTTGGCGGCGCTGGTCCCGGAGCCGTTGGCCACCGTGACGTCAACGGTGCTGGTGCCGGCCGGTGCCGTGGCGGTGATGCTGGTGGGGCTGTTGATGGTGAACGTGGCCGGGCTCGCGCCGAAGTTGACGCCGCCGACGCCGTAGAAGTTGGTGCCGGTGATGGCTACGGTGGTGCCCGCCGTGTTGGGTCCGGAGTTGGGGCTCACCGCGGTGACCGTCGGCGCCGGCGGCGGCGAGCCGGCGATGATCGACACATTCTGCACCTGGTGGATGTCGTTGTAACCGCCTGTGGCTGCGGTGAATCCGACGAGCACATACGGCGGCAGGCTGACCGCGTAGTTGAGCACCGGGGTGCCGTCCATCGTCACGATGACACCGGTCGCCGATGTCGTCACGACGTAGTGGTGCACCGCGTTGATGAGCGACGGGATGGTCGCATTGGTGGCCGCGTACGTCAGCGATTGGACGGGTGTCGTGGCGGTCGCGATGCCCACGAAGTTGCTCGAAGGGTCGCTGTCGTTCTGCCAGGTGTCGAGAGACAGGGCGACGCCCTTGATGCCCGAGAAGCCTTCGCCGCCGCCGTTGTCGCCGATGGTGGTGGGCTGGGTGACGCTCGCATCGGCGAGGGTGAAGGTCATCCCGTCAGCGCCCGAGCCCGGCCCGATGTACGCGTCGAACGATGCCGTGATGCCGGCGCCCGGTACGGGGGTGGGGTAGAACGCCGATCCCGAGACCCAGTTGGTGGCAGGAGTCAGCTGCAGGTTTGCCGGCGTCGCTGCCGCGATGACCTGGGCCGTGCCGTTCAGCTGCCAGCCGCCGGCCACCGGCGACGGGATGGTGCCAGGTGGGGCGCTTACGTAGGTGTAATGGTCACCCGCGTTCGTCGTGCTGGTGGCGCCGTTTGTCGTGACGGTGACGTCAACGGTGCCGGTGCCCGCAGGTGCGGTCGTGCTGATGCTGGTGCTGTTCGCGACGGTGAAAACTGCTGCAGTCGTACCGAATTTGACCGATGTGGCCGCGCTCAGATTCGTACCGGCGATGGTGACGGGGGTGCCGCCCGCGGTCGGTCCGGAGGTGGGGCTGAGTCCGGTGACCGTCGGCGCCGGGGGCGGCGGGGGAGCGAGATACGTGTACTGGTCGCTGACCGTGACAGCGCTCGTTCCGCCGCCCCCGGTGACCGTGACGTCGATGGTGCCGTTGCCGGCAGGAGCGGTCGCGGCGATGGTGGTGGCGTTGGTGACGCTGAAGGCTGCCGGGGTCGTGCCGAACTTCACGGCCGTTGCGCCGGTGAAGTTGGTGCCGGTGATGGTGACCGCGGTCGCGCCGGTGGTGGGACCCGACGCGGGGCTGAGGCTGGCGACGGTCGGTGCCGGGGGCGGCGGCGGAGCGATATACGTGTACTGATCGCCGGCGCTGGTCGTGCTGGTACCACCGCTCGTGGTGACCGTGACGTCAACGGTGCCGGTGCCCGCCGGGGCGGTGGCCGCGATGGTGGTGGCGTTGGTGACGCTGAAGGCTGCCGGGGTCGTGCCGAACTTCACGGCCGTCGCGCCGGTGAAGTTGGTGCCGGTGATGGTGACGGCGTTGGCGCCGGTAGTCGGGCCCGACGTGGGGTTGAGGCTGGTGACGGTCGGCGCCGGCGGCGGGGGCGGGGGTGCTCCCAGATACGTGTACTTGTCCGCCGCGAGCACGGCGCTGGCGCCGCCGTTGGTGGTGACGCTGACGTCGACAACCCCGGTGCCGGCCGGGGCGCTCGCGGCGATCGTCGTGGCGTTGGTGATCGTGAACGTCGCGACGACGGTGCCGAACCTGACCACGGTGGCCCCGGTGAAGTTGGTGCCGGTGATGGTGACGGCGGTCCCGCCTGCCGCGGGTCCGGTCACCGGAGCCAGCTTCTTGACGGTCGGTGCCGCCGGCACGGTGTAGGTGACCTTGGCTGCGGCCGCGTAGTTCGGCACCGCGTCATGAGCGAAAAGGGCATACGAATACTTGGTGTTTGCGGCGAGGCCGCTGTCCGTCGTCGTCGTGTTCGGCGCCGCGATGTCGGCGACGAGGGTGCCCGCCGTGATCGACGCGGGTGCCGCGGCGCCGACCGCGCGGCGGATCATCACACCGGCGAAGTCGGCGTCGGTCGGGTTGATCCACTTCAGGGCGACCGATGAGGGTGCCCCCGCGGCCGTCACGGCCGTGACCGGTCCGGGCGGCGCGGTGTCGGCGCCGATGATGTAGCCGAGGACGTCAGCGCTGACCCCGACGGTGCCGGTGGAAGTGCTGTTGACGGTGATCTTTCCGCTTGCCGCGAGGGCGACGACGGCGATTTCCGAGACGGTCTGGTTGACGCCGAACGACAGGTACGCGCCGGCGGGCTTCACCGCGCCCGTCGCGTACGCCTTGAGCGCCGCGGCAGCGGTCCCCGACTTCGCCGTCAGGTTCAGCACCACGGCCGATGCGCCGCTGACCGGTATGCCGCCGTGCCCGGCGACCGTGACGTTCACGGAACCATGCGCTGCGAGCGGCGCCGCCGGGGCGCCGACACCTGTCGCGGTGTCAAGAACGCGCGTGGACGGCACGCTGGCGAAAGTGCCCGCGGCGCTTGGGGTCCCGGACAGGAAGTAGCCCAGGACATCGGCCGTGAAGGCAGTGGTACCGGTCGACCCGTTGGCGATCGTCACCTGTCCACCCGTGCCTAACGCGACAGTCACCAGGTTGGAAATGCTCACACCGGTGGCGAAGGTCTGGTTTGTCCCGGCGGGCTTCGCTGCCCCCGTCGAATACACGGTGAAGTTGCCCGCGGCTTTCGAGGCCTTCGCGGTGATGTTGAGGACGACGGAGGCGGCGCCGCTCGCCGGTACCCCGCCTTGCCCGCCGACGGTGAACGACAGGGTGCCGTTGGCCGCCACCGGCGCCAGGGGTGCACCAAGGCCGGTGGTCGTATCGAGGATGTGTGCGGACGGCAGGGTGGTGAAGGCGCCGGCGGCGCTTGGTGTGCCGGAGGCGAAGTAGCCGAGCACGTCGGCGGTGATGGCGGTGATCCCGGTGGACCCGTTGGTGACGGTGACCTGTCCGGCTGTGCCGAGGGCGACTGTCACGACGTTGGAGACAGTGGCACCAGTCGTGAAGGAGAGGTTGGCACCGGCCGGACGGGCCGCGCCGGCGGGATACACCGTGAGGACGCCAGGTTGGCGGGACGATTTGGCGGTGAAGTTGAGGACAACCGAGGCGGCACCCGTCGCGGGCACGCCGCCCTGACCGGCGACCGTGAACGACACGGAGCCGTTGGCGGCGACCGGAGTCTTGGGTGCGGCCAGACCCGTCGTTGTGTCCAGCACGCGCGCCCAGGGCAGCGAGACATAGCCGCCGGCCAGCGGGGTGGCCGCTGCGGCGGCCGACGTTCCTGGGAACGCCGCTGACACCGGAGCCAGTAGTGCGGTCACGGCGACAAGCGCGACGACTGAGACTCCCAGACTCCCGCGCCCGCGCCCCCTCAACGTGACCCGTTTGATCATCTGGTCCCCTCGATCAGCATGGCTCCGCATGTGGCCACGGGTCAGGTCGGCTGTCACGCAGGGTGATCATGGCAGGGCGCGTCAGGATCAGGTGCCAAAACGCAAAGATTGGTCCGTTGTCACCGGAGCTGCTGCTCGGAGGGGGTAAGTCGAAGTCAGCGAACGTCGGCCGCGGGAATGAGCGATTCCGCATCCGTTCGCTTTCCGTTGCGTAACACGCGCTGGAACGCCAGCCCTCCCGCGAGGAACGCGACCGCGAGCGAGGCGAGCAGGACATGGATGCGATCGGGCCGCCAGAGCGGGATCATCAGCAGTCCGGCGAGCACGAAAGCGACGTTGTAGAGCACGTCGTAGATGGAGAAGACGCGCCCGCGCACGCCATCGTCAGCCGCGCGTCCGACCATCGAGTCGGCCAGCACCTTCAGCAACTGGAAGGAGAAACCGGTCAGGCCCAGCGCGCCGATCATGACGACGAGGTTGGTGAACAGCGCGCCGGCGAGCACGGCGATCGCGGGCGGCACGAAAGTCAGCGGGATCAGCACCGATGGTCGCCAGCGCTCGGCGCAGATGGGCGCCGCGATCGAGCCGAGAAAGGCAGCGATGCCCGTCACGCCGAGGGCGAGGCCGTAGCCGGCAATCTTCAGATGGAAACGGGCGTCCGAGGCGAGCACGACGAGCACGAAGCCGGCCCCGAGGAGCAGGCGATGCAGCCACACGGCGGCCAGCGGGCGCCTGATGTCGAGCGTATGGAACATGGTGCGCAGCCCGTCACGGGCTTCGGCCAGGGATTCGCGTACCCCTGCGCCGAGGCCGGCGAGGGCCCGTCCGCCGAGCTCGGGGAGGCGCATCCAGACGAACCCGGCAGCTGCGTAGAGGACGCTCGCGGCGATGAAGCCGGCTGCGGCGGAGTGCCCGACGAAGGCGGCACCGCCGATCGCACCGATGAACGAGGCCGACATGCCGGCCAAGGCTGAGATTGCATTGGCGGTGACGAGATCGTCGGGGTCGACGGTGCCGGGCAGTGCCGCTCCTTTGGCGGCCAGCACGAAGCGGGACGCCGAGAGCAGCAGCAGGACTCCTACGTAGGCACCGGCTTGCGAGTGGGTGATGACGGTCGCGAGCGCGGCAACGGTCAATGCAGCACGAACGAAAGACATGACGACCAGCACCCGGCGGCGCGACCAGCGGTCGATCAGCACGCCGGTGAACGGTCCGACGAGGCTGAAGGGCAGCAGGGTGACGGCGAGCAGCCCGGCGAGCTTCGCAGGAGTGGCGCCGCGGCCCGCATCGAAGACGACGAACTGGGCGAAGGCGATCTGGGCCAGTCCGTCAGCCGCCTGGCCTACGGACTGGCCGATGACCAACCCACGCAGCGAGCCGCGTAACACGCGCCTTCGGGCATCCCAACCCGCGATCGCGCCCACCTCCAGGTAGCGGCCAGCTGGGCGTCAGATCCGCAGGGCGCCCACGTACTCGGTGAACAGCTGCTCGCCCGATTGTGCCCAGAAGTCGGCTACCGGAGGCGGCATGTGCTCGTCCATGTTGGCACGCTGGCCGTCCGTCATCTGTTCGCGGATGAGCCCGAGGATCAGCCAGATCTTGTCGCCGGTGAAGTTCATCAGGCCGTGAGCCGGCATCTCGCCCCACTCGGCGACGTTGATGTACTTCGCCGCGATCGGCATCACGCGCTCTTCTTCCTCGTCCAGGTGAGCAACGAGGCTGGCGTTGAGGACGGCCAGGCTGCCAGCGAGTGTCGCTCCGTTGTCGACGTTCGGCGTCGCCCGGAATGTCGCGATCTTCGCTTCCGCAGCGTCGAGGTCTTCGAGCACGCCCACGTGCTGTTCAGCGATCCGGGTAGCCTCCGCAACCTCATCCGGCGTGCCTCGCGCGACCAGGCGTGGTGTGAGGGACTCGTCCTCACTCTGGTGGTGCACGTGGAGCAGCTTCAGCACGTTGTCGTAGTACGAGCCCACCAGCTCGGCTCGCTCTGCGTCGCCGGAGGCGGGACCGACCAAGCGGGGGACGTCATTGAGCGCGTTGCGGAAGACGCGGTGGAGCGAGGCCATTTCAGAGACGTCGGCCAGCGGCAGGGTGGGGGTTTCCGCCATGGTGATCGCTCCCGGAATCGCTGAGGTTTCGTGTGACGGCGACATGCTGACGCATATTCGGGCTCGCGTCAGCCGAAATCTGCAAAATCGGGCAACTCAGAGGATTACTTCAGCTGGACGAATTGTCAGTTGCGGGGCTCGACCGCGCGGGCGACGAGATCGACCAGACGCTCCAGCGGGCGTCGCCGGCGGGCCACTGGCGGGACGAGGCTGCGGGCGAGCAGCGAGCCGAGCAGCATGTCGAAGACGTCGTCCGGATTGATGGCCGGGTCGACCGTTCCGGGCGCCGCGGGCCGCAGGATCTCGGCGAATTGCGGACGGGTGGAGATGTGGAGAAAGCCGCTGGCGTCCCGATCGTTTCCCGCGGTCTGGTAGCGCACCAGAAGCGGCCGGAGCGCGGCTTGGGCGGCGGGTTCAGCGAAAATGGTGACGTAGGCCCGCATGAACCGGCGAATGTCTCGTCGCAGGTCGCCGGACGGAGGGAAGCGCGCCAGGTCGGCCGCCGAGCTGACGGCGGCCTCGATGAGCTCGATGCGCGATGGCCAGCGCCGGTAGATGGCGGAGGAATGCACGGCGGCGCGGGACGCGATGGCCTGCACGGTCGTGGCGTCATATCCCTGCTCGGCCAGCAGCTCCCGGGTCGCCGCAATGGCCCGTAGCGTTACAGGATAGCTCTCCCGATATTGCCGATCTTTGCGACGGAGGCCTCGATGACGACGACGTCAGCCAAGTACGGTCCGTGGGCTGTGATCGCCGGCGCCTCCGACGGCACCGGCGCCGCTTTCGCCAGGGAGCTGGCTGCCCGCGGCGTCAACCTGGTGCTGGTCGCTCGGCGGCCGCAGCTGCTGGGAGAGCTGGCCTCGCAGCTGGCCGTCGAGACCCGGGTGATCCCGCTCGATCTCACGCTCCCTACTGCGATCGATGAACTGGCGGCGGCCACCTCAGAGCTCGAAATCGGCCTGCTCGTCTACAACGCCGGCGCGGATGCGGTGAATCTTCCCTTGCTGCAGCGCGATCTCCAGGAGCTGCGCGGCTTCGTCGTGCGCAATTGCTCGTGTGTACTCGAGGCTAGCTATCACTTCGGCGGCCGGATGGTGTCCCGCGGCCGCGGCGGGATCCTGCTCGTGACATCAGGTGCAGCGTGGGCCGGAGGCGCTGGGCTGGCCCCCTACGGCGCGACGAAGGCCTTCGACCTGGTGCTGGCGGAGGCGCTGTGGGCGGAGTGGAAGGAGGCCGGCGTCGACGTGCTGGGCCTCGTGCTCGGCGCGACTGATACGCCATCCTTGCGTCGGTCCCTGGAAAGACATGGCGGCAGCATGGGCGCTCTCGCCGATCCTGATGCAGTGGCTGTCGAGGCCCTCGACCATCTGGCGGACGGGCCCACTTGGAGCTACGGCATGCCTGACCCGGGTGGACCGTCACCCTTCGCGACTATGTCGCGCAAGCAAGCCGTCGAACTGATGAGCGCAGGCGCCGCAGCGATGCACGCCGACGGCGCCTGACAGGCGACAGCGCAGAAGGAGAAGCCGCTCAATCGGACAGGACGCCGGCCCAGCCGGCGATCTTCTAGCGTCAGTCGCCGGTGAACTCGGGCATCACGTCACGCACGAATGCGTCCACTTGCGATCGGCCGGCCTCGGGCCATCCGCAGACGAGGTAGCCGTAGCCGGCGTCGCGCCACTTCGCGGCGTGGCGGCGGGCGGTGTCGAGATCGTCGAGCGAAAGCGAACTCGCCCGGGTGATGTCGGAGGATTGGCGTCCGGCCGCGCTCGCGAAGCCGTCGATGGCAGCGTTCGCCTCGCGCAGGCTGTTCGGCGTTCCCCAGGCGTGCCAGACGTCGGCGAAGCGGCCGACGAGTGGCAGCGTGCGCTTGGGTCCGGTACCGCCGATCCAGATCGGTGGGTGCGGCCGCTGGACCGGGAGCGGCTGCATTCGTCCTTGCTGCAGCGAGACTTTCTTGCCCTCGTAGTCGACGGTCTCGCCGGTGTAGAGCCGCGTGATGATCTCGAGCGTGTCTTCCAGCAAGTCGAAGCGCTCGCCGGTGGGCGGGAAGGGGATGCCGAGCTCGCGGTGTTCCTTGTCGAACCAGGCGGCGCCCACGGCGAGTTCGAGCCTTCCGTGGCTCGCGTGGTCGATCGTGAGGGCTTCGGCGGCGAAGACCGAGGGGTGGCGGTAGGTCACGCCGGTCACCAGCAGCCCCAAGCGAATGCGAGTGGTCATGCCGGCGAGCGCGGCCAGCGTCGTCATGCCCTCGAACGTCTCACCCGGGCCGTCGCCGTACATCGGCTGGAAGTGGTCGAAGCCCCAGGCGCCGTCGAAGCCGAGCCCCTCGGCGAACTGGACGCGGCCGGCGATCTCGTCCCACGGCTGGCGTTGCTGAGCGATGTCGAGTCCGAAGCGCATCTGCTGAACCTAGCGCCTGGCTGAGCCCGGCCCGCGCTGTACCAGTCGGTCCAATACCATCGCGGCGTGGACTTCTCGCTGACCGATTCCGAGCGTGATCTGGTCGAGCTGTGCCGCGACTTCGCGCAGAAGGAGATCGCGGCCCGCGCCCCGATCGCGTGGGAGGAGGGCCGGTGCCCCACTGACCTGCTGCGTGAGATGGGGGACCTGGGGCTGCTGGGGATGCTGATTCCCGAGCAGTGGGGCGGAATCGGGATGACGACGGTCGGGTTCGTGGCCGCGCTGGAGCAGATCGGCCAGGCCGACCAGTCGGTGGCGGCGGCGCTACAGGCGCACATCACGATCGGTTCGCTGCCGCTCTTCCTGTTCGGGAGCGACGCGCAGCGGGAGAGATGGCTGCGCCCGCTCGCGGAGGGCCGCGCGCTCGGTGCGTTCGGGCTGACCGAGCCTGAAGCCGGATCCGATACGCGTGCCATCCGAACCCGGGCCGAACGAGATGGCGCCGGCTGGCGTATCAACGGCCGCAAGACCTTCATCTCCAACGCCGGGACCGACATGTCCCTGGGCGTGACTGTTCTCGCCCGCACCCAGGAGACATCGGGCAAGGGCCCGCGGTTCGCGAGTTTCGTGGTGGAGAAGGACACTTCGGGCTACGCGTTGGGGCCGAAGATGCGAGGCATCGGCTGGCGCGGCCTGGATACGCGTGAGCTCTTCTTCGACGACGTCTGGGTGCCGGATGAGCACCTGATCGGTGACCCTGACCTCGGCCTGAGCCAGTTTCTGGCGACGCTCGAGGTCGGGCGCATCTCTATCGCCGCGCTCTCGCTCAGCCTCACGCAGGCGGTGCTCGACCTTGCGACGTCGTACGCCCAGCAGCGCGTGCAGTTCGGCCAGCCCATCGCGAAGTTCCAGGCCGTGCAGTTCAAGCTTGCCGACATTGCCACGGAACTGGAAGCGGCACGCTGGCTGACGTACCGGGCAGCGTCCTTGCGTGACGCCGGGAAACCCTTCCTGAAGGAGGCGTCGATGGCGAAGCTCAAAGCCAGCCGGGTCGCGGTCTGGGCGGCGTCGGAAGCCGTGCAGATCCACGGCGGCACCGGATACATGCTCGACTCGGCCGTCGCGCGTTTCTACTGCGACGCAAAGGTGCTCGAGATCGGCGAGGGCACGAACGAGATCCAGCACATGGTGATCGCCCGTACCCTCGGCTGCTGACCGCTTTCAAGATCAACGCAGCGTTGATCTTGGTCAGAAGGCGGCGAGGCGGCGTAGGGCGTCGGTGAGGACCTCGCGGTCAGGGAGCCAGGCGCGTTCGAGTTCGGGGGCGTAGGGCGGGGGAGTGGCGGCGGCGCCGATGCGCTCGATGGGGGCGTCGAGATCGCAGAGCGCTTCCTTCGCGACGGTCGCGGCGATCTCGGCGCCGATGCCGAAAGGCACCACGGCCTCGTGGGCGATCAGGAGCTTGCTGGTGCGGCGCACGGATTCCAGAACCGTGTCCATGTCGAGCGGGGCGACCGTGCGCAGATCGATCACCTCGATCGAAACCCCTTCAGCAGCAAGCGTTTCCGCGGCGGCAAGCGCCTCGTGGACCATTCGTGACACCGAGACGACGGTGATGTCGGTGCCCGGGCGCACGACGGCGGCTTTGCCGATCGGCACGACGTGATCCTCTGGCGGCTGCGGGCCCTTCATCGTGTAGAGCAGCCGGTTCTCGATGAAGACGACCGGGTTCGGATCCTGAATGGCCGCCCGTAGGAGTCCGTACGCGTCAGCCGGGGTGGACGGCATCACGACTGTCAGCCCGGGGATGTGGGCGAGCAGAGCCTCCAGGCTCTGTGAATGCTGGCTTCCCGCGGAGCGCCCGGCGCCGAACTGGGTGCGTACGGTCAGCCCCATCTGCGCGGCCCCGCCGGTCATGAACGGCATCTTGGCGGCCTGGTTCATCAGCTGGTCGAGGCACACCCCGAGGAAGTCGAGATACATCAGCTCGACGACCGGGCGCAGTCCCGCCATCGCGGCGCCGACACCGAGCCCCATCACGGCCGTCTCCGAGATCGGGGTATCGCGCACGCGGTTACCGAACCGCTGCCGCAGGCCTCGCGTCACGCCGAAAACCCCGCCGCCATCGGCGACATCGATGCCCGCGACAAAGACCCGCTCGTCGCTCGCGAGCTCGACCTCCAAGGCGGTGCGCACCGCGTCCATCATGCGGAAGACCGGGGCGTCATCGGCTGGTGCCGGAGGCTCAGCGCGTACTGCCCGCGGCTGCGTCACGAAACTGGTCAGGGCCGACGCGTCGGGCGGGGCGAACCGGCGAGCGGTGTCGACCGCTTCGTCCAGCTCGGTGCCGACGGCGGCTTCCAGCGCTTCCAGATCACGCGCGACGACGCCTGCCGCCCGGAGCCGTTTCGCCTGCAACAGCAGGGGATCCAGCGCCTGGAAGGACTGCACTTCCTCGGGCGTCCGGTAGCGCTCCGGGTCGCCCTCGTAGTGACCGTGCCAGCGGTACGTCGTCGCTTCGACGAACACCGGCCCGTGCCCGCCGCGAACGGACTCGACGACGTCGGTCATGGCGGCCGCGGTGGCGCTCACGTCGTTGCCGTCGACCGCGACGTAATCGACGCCGTAGCCGGCGGCGCGGCGCTCGAGCGGGGCAGCGTGCTGGGCGGCGGCCGGGGAGAACTCGGCGTAGCCATTGTTCTCGCAGAAGAAGACGACCGGCAGCTTCCAGACCGCGGCGAGGTTCACCGCCTCGTGGAACGCGCCCTGGGCAACGGCACCGTCACCGAAGAACGCAACGGCAATGCCGCCGTCGGCGCGCAGCTGCGAGGCGGCCGCAGCACCGACCGCAATCGGCAAGCCGGCGGCCACGATCCCGTTGGCCCCGAAGATTCCCAGCTTGGGGTCGGCGATGTGCATCGAGCCGCCGCGCCCGGCGTTGGTGCCGTGCTCGCGCGCCATCAGCTCGGCGAACATGCCCAGCGGGTCAAGCCCTTTGGCCAGGCAGTGTCCGTGGCCGCGGTGAGTGGAGGTGATGACGTCGGCTGGGCCCAGCGGCCAGCAGGCGCCGACAGCAGCCGCTTCCTGCCCGATCGACAGGTGCACGAAGCCCGGTACCTCACCGTCGCGAAAGAGGGTCGACACCCGCTGCTCGAACCCCCGGATCAGCAGCATGCGCCGATGCATCTCGAGGAGGTCGTCGAGGCCAGGGGTCATGGGCTGTACTGTAGCGACCGCTCTGTAACGACCGGTCCAAGCTGAGCAGGGTAGATGACTGAACAGACAGCCAGGCGCACGGTCGTCATCACCGGTGCCGGGGGTGCGCTCGGGGCGGCCCTCTCGCGTCAGTTCGCCGCAGAGCCCGCGACCGATCTCGTTCTGAGCGACGTCAGTCAAGCGTCCCTCGATGCGACGCTGGCCGCAATTCCCAAGGATCGCGGCGAGCTCGCGACCCGGCTCGCTGACGTCAGCGAGGTCGACCAGGTCGAGGCCGTCGTCGCGCTGGCGATGGAACGCTTCGGCCACGTCGACGTGCTCATCAGCAACGCGGGCGTGCTGTCACCCAACGGCCGCATCCACAACCTGGCGACCGAGGACTGGGAGCGCGCCTTCCGGGTGAACGTCCTCGGTGCGGTCAACGGCATCCGTGCCGCCGTCGGGGTCATGCGGCCCCAGCACGCCGGGTCGATCGTGCTCACCGCGTCTGTCTCCGGGCTCACCGCGTGGTCGCATGCTGCGCCCTATTGCGCGACGAAGGCGGCCGTCATCCAGCTCGCGAAGGTTGCGGCGGTCGAGTACGCCCGCGACGGCATCAGGGTCAATTGCGTCTGCCCGGGCACTTTCCAGTCGGGTATCCATGCCGATCTGCCGAGGGAGGCGCTCGACGCGATCGCCGGGCGGCATCCGCTCGGGTTGGGATCCGCGACGGACCTGGTCGGCGCCTACTCGTATCTGGCGAGCGACGCCTCGCGATGGACGACGGGCAGTGCCCTCGTGGTCGACGGGGGCTACGCCGCTCCCTGACCTACGCGCGGTAATTACGCTATTTGCGTTTCCTGGTCGGCTTCTTCGGGTTCGCGATGCCCGCCACGAAGATGTCGGCGAAGCGCTGGGCGACCTCGTGAGCTGAGAGGGCGCCGTCGGTTTTCAGCCAGAGATACGTGTAGTTGTGCATGCCCAGCCAGGCGAGCGCGGTCAGCCGGGGGTCGATGTCGCGGAACTCGCCGGACTCGATTCCGGCCTGCAGGATCGTTTCCACGGCCCGCTCGAACTCCCGCCGCCGCTCGCGGAATTGCTCGGCCCGCTCGCCGGTCAAGGCGGGGAACTCGTGCAGGAAAACCCAGACGTGGTCGGGGTATCGGGTGATGACGTCGAGCAGCTGATCGCCGAGCATGGTCAGCTGCTTGGTGGGTGAACCACCGGCGGTCGCGGTGCGTTCGGCGCTGGCGATCACCTCGTCCATCACGCGATCGTGGATGGCGGCGAGCAATTCCTCTTTGGAGCCGATGTAGTGATAGAGCGCGCCCCTGCCGAGATCGTTGGCGATGCAGAGCTCGGCGATGCCGGTGGCGTGGTAGCCGCCGCGGGCGAAGACGCGTGCTGAGGTGTCGACGATGGCGTTGCGCCGCGACTCCCAGTTGGGGCTTCGCCTGCTTTGCGTGGCGCGTTGCATGGGAGCGGCCGATGACACCGTTGCCCGCCCCCTCGCGTTCGACTGACTGGTCGGTACATTCTCGCATGTGAGCGGCGTCCCCGAGATGCAGGCGGATCTGAACTGGTTTGCGGTGCTGGCCCATCACGCGATCCGCAGTCCGGACAAGGCGGTCACGGTTTTCGGGGGGCAGGCGCTGACGTACCGCCGGCTCGAAGCGAACGCTGTCGCCTTGGCGGGGGGGCTCCACGCGCGCGGCGTGAGGGCCGGTGACGTCGTCGGACTGCTGTCCTACAACTGCCCGGAATTCCTCGAAACGGTGTTCGCCGCCAACTATCTGGGCGCGATCGCGATGCCCATCAACTGGCGGCTGGCCGGGCCCGAAGTGCGTTACATCCTCGAGCATTCGCAGGCGAGGGCCTTCGTCTGCGACGAGACGCTCATCGACCTCGGCGACGCCGCGACGGACGGTGCGGACGGCCCGGTCCGGATCTGTATCGGAGCAGCCGATGGCTGGACGGCGCTGGCCGACCTGCGCGCCGCATCAGCCCCGCCGCGGCCGCGGGTGGCCGCAGATGACATCCATCGCCTGATGTACACGTCAGGCACCACCGGCCGGCCGAAGGGCGTGATGCTGACGCACGCCAACCTCGCCTGGAAGAACCTGGCGCACCTGGTGGAATTCGGCTTCACCAGTGCGGATCTCGGGCTCGCGTGCGGGCCGCTCTACCACGTCGGCGCGCTCGATCTGACGACGACGTCGCTCATCGCTGCGGGCGCCACGACCATCATTCACCGGGCCTTCGATGCCGCTGCGGTCGTTGACGAACTGGAGCGTTCGCGGGTGACCGTCGTGTGGCTGGCGCCGGCGATGGTCAACGCCATCATGGCGCTACCGGGGATCGAATCGCGCGATCTGTCGTCGGTACGGCTTGTCATCAATGGCGGGGAGAAGATGCCGATCCCGCTCATCGAACGTATCCAGCGAGTGTTCTCCGCGGCCTGGTTCGCCGACGCCTACGGCCTCACCGAGACGGTCTCCGGCGACACGTTCCTCGACCGCGACAGCATCGTCACCAAGCTTGGCAGCGTCGGCCGTCCGTGCCTGCATCTCGAACTCGACATCTGGGACGACGCCGGCCGCTCGGTCGCGGCGGGGGAGCGCGGCGAGATCGTCATGCGTGGCCCCAAGGTCTTCAAGGGCTATTGGCGCGATGCCGAGGCGACCGCGGCGGCGTTCACCGGCGGCTGGTTTCACACCGGCGACATCGGCGTCCGCGACGAGGACGGCTACCTTTTCATCGTCGACCGGCTCAAGGACATGATCGTCTCCGGCGGTGAGAACATCGCCGGCTCCGAGGTCGAGCGGGTGTTGTACGAGCACGCAGCGGTACTCGAGGCGGCCGTTGTCGGGCGTCCCGACGAGCGCTGGGGCGAGGTGCCGGTGGCTTACGTCGTGCTGCGGCCCGGCGTCGCGGCCCCCGGTGACGCAGTTTCTGCCGAGGCGCTGATCGAGCACTGTCGCGAGCGCCTCGCTCGCTTCAAAGTGCCCAAGGACGTGCTCTTCCTCGACGCCCTCCCGCGCAACCCCTCCGGCAAGGTGCTCAAACGCGAGCTGCGCGCCACCTAATTTCGGCCAAGGCCAGGCTTTGGTCGTTATCCGTGCAATTTCCCGACCAAGGCCTGGCCTTGGCTGCACGGTGGGGACGGTGGGACGGCCGCGAACGCGATGCCGGCGGGGGCGGCGAGGGCAGCGGGGCCGGCGTCAGGTGGGCAGGTGACCGAGGAAGGCGGCGGACCACTCCAACAGGCTCCCCGGCACGGTATAGCCCGCTTCGTCGTTGATGGCTGACCAGTGCTCGGCGAGGTCCTCGATGGTGGCGCCGGCGGCGACGTAGCCGGGCGTCGAGCCGATGAACAGGCGCGCGAAACGTCCCGCGCCGGCGGCGTAGATCTCGCCGGTCACCGGGCATGACTCGTGGGCGAGCAACGCGGCCATCGGGGCGACGAGCTCCGGCGCCATGAGGGGGTCGGGCTCGCCGGTCGGCGGTCCCGCCATCCGCGTCATCGCGGCCGGAGCGAGCGCATTGACCTTGATGCCCTTCTTGGCTCCAGAGATGGCGAGGCTCCGGGTCAGGCCGATGACCCCACACTTGGCCGCCGCGTACGACACGTTCGTCGGCAGCCCGAAAACCCCGGACGACGTGGTCATCACGATGCGGCCGTAGCCCTGCTCGACCAGGTGCGGCCAAGCCGCGCGGGCGGTGTTGAACGAGCCGCCGAGGTGCACGGAGACGTGCTGGGCGAGGTTGTCGGCGTCGGCCTCGGGCAGCCCGGCCCACCGGATGATGCCGGCGTTGTTGATGAGGATGTCGAGGCGTCCGAACTGCGAGAGCGCCGCGCCGATGAGCGCCTCGGCACCCTCCACCGAGGCGACGTCGCTGCCGTCCGCGACAGCCGCTCCGCCCGCGGCCACTATCTCCGCGGCGACGTCCGCCGCGGGCCCGGCGTCCGCGCCGACGCCCGCCATCGAACCGCCGAGATCGTTGACGACGACGCCGGCCCCCCGAGAGGCGAGCAGCAGTGCGTGCGCCCGCCCGATCCCGCGCCCCGCGCCCGTCACGACGGCGACGCGGCCGTCGAACGTCAGCGTGCTCAGGCTGACACCGGTGAGGAGTATCCCAGGATTGCGGCGAGCGTCCCGCCCAGCATCGCGGCGCGCTCGTCATCGGGGACACCCGCGAACTGCTTGGCGATGAGCTCGCGGCTCCCCCGGAAGGTGCCTTCGGCGTGGGGATAGTCGTTGCCCCAGACGATGGTCGAGACCCCGCTGATGTAGCGCGACGCGACCGCCACCGGATCGTCCTGGAACGAGACGTGGAACTGGCGCCTCACGTACTCGCTGGGAATCAGCGGGTACGGCCACTTCTCGTTGAGCTTGAACAGCTGCGCCATGTTGGGCTGGTCGGTCGGCGGACGCGCGTCGTCCCACACCCCGAGCCACCAGTCCGCGTCCTGCCCGATGCCCGTCACCCAGCACTTGTCCATCGCGCCGACGAGCGAGGCGAGCCAATGGGCGTTGAACTCGATGAGCGCGAAATGCAGGTTCGGATAGCGCTCCGGGACGCCGCCTCCGACCAGTTCACAGATGATCTGCTGCGGCACGATCGTGCTGTAGATGGCCTGCGTGATCATGCGCTTGGCGGCCGACTTCTCGGTCATCGGCTGGTTCACCTGCTGCGCGTTCTCCATCACGACCTTCAGCGTGGTGGACGACGGGTCGTTGACCTTCACCCCGCCGGTCTGCGTGTGGAAGAAGATCTGCAGCCCGTTGGCTTGCGCGGTCTCCCAGACCGGATCGAGCGTCCTCGAGTAGTAGTGCACCGGCGGCGTCGCGGGCAGCAGGATGGCCCTGAACCCGCCGGCCGCGACCCGCTCGATCTCGGCCACCGCCTCGCCGATGTCGGTGATCGGGATCGGCGCGGTGGGGGCCAGCTTGGAGAAGTACGGCGCGAACCGCTCGATGACGTAGTCGTTGTAGACGCGGGCGTGGGCCATCGAGAGCTCGTGGTCGTCGGAGTACAGCCCGAAGAGCGAGAGGTTCGGGTGCATGACCTGCACGTCGACCCCGTCGACCGCCATGTCTTCGATGATGTGCTCGGGGTCGCCCTCGGGCATGCGGCCGCGGGTCTGGCGATAGCGTGAGATCGTCCAGCCGTCGAAGCCAGGCGTGTGCAGCCGGCGGAAAATGCGCGCCCCACCTTCCATCGGCTCGACCTCGAAGTCCTCTTCCCAGACCCCGCGGTCGCGCAAGTTCGAGGGGAGCCGGGTCTTGAACAGGTCCGGCGGCTCCAGGACGTGCCCGTCGGCGGAGACGACCAGGGTGCCGTCGGCGGAGACAATGAGTTCTGTTTGGCTCATGCTCCTTGCCCTTCGCGCTAGGTTCGGTGGACCGATCGTTACAACCTAACCCGCAGGCCCAGGAAGGAGAAGCCCGTGCCGAAACGCTGGACTCAGCGTCCGCCCGGTTCCACCTGGGGTGACTGGGGCGATGACGACGAACTCGGCCGGATCAACCTGCTCACGCCGGAGAAGGTGCTCGAAGGCGTACGCGAGGTCCGGGAAGGCAAGAGCTTCTGCCTGAGCCTGCCGTTGGACTATCCCGGCGGCACGGCGCTGAACCAGCGGCGCCACCCTCCTGCCATCGCCCCGACGGAAGATATGAACGGCAAGCCTGGCGTCTTCTACAACGTCCGGATGAGCGAGATGCAGGACTGGGGCGATCCGAAATACGTCGATGTGTGGGCCGACGACGTCGTGACGCTCTCGCTGCAGTACTCGACCCAGTGGGATTCGCTGGCGCACGTCGGCGCCGAGTTCGACGCCGACGGAGATGGCGTCGAGGAGGCGGTCTACTACAACGGCTACCGCGCTGGGACGGACCTTGTCGGGCCGAGCGACGACGCGGCGGGTGACGGCGGGAAGCATCGGGCGTTCGCGCGCCATTTGGGCCTGGAACACATGGCGTATCAGGGGGTGCAGGGCCGCGGGGTGCTCATCGATCTGCACGCGCACATCGGTGACGAGTGGCGCGGGGTCAACCTCGAAACGCTGCAGGAAATCATGGCGGCCGACAATATCGTCGTTGAACCCGGCGACATGCTGCTGCTGCACACCGGCTACGCGACCCGGATCCTGGAATGGAACCGCACGCCCGACCCGCGCAAGCTCTTCACGACCGGCAGCTATCTCGACGCCCGTGACGACGCGTTGCTGCAATGGATCGCCGACTCCCAGATCTCAGCACTCGTCGCCGACAACTACGCCGTCGAAGGCCTGCTCGGCAAGGACCGCGACCCGAGCCGCCATTCGTTCCTGCCGATCCATCATCTGTGCCTGTTCAAGCTCGGGGTCCCGCTCGGCGAGATGTGGTATCTGCACGAGCTTGCAACCTGGCTACGCGAGCATCAGCGCAGCCGGTTCCTGCTCACCGCCCCCCCGCTTCGCATGCCGGGGGTTGTCGGCTCGCCCCTGACGCCCGTAGCCACGGTCTAAGGCGCTAGCCCAAAAGCCCGGTAATCATTGGCGATCACCTTCGCCATCTCCTTGAACAGCTTCGGCCGTCCCGCGGAGTTCAGCAGGTACTTGCGCGGCTTGCCGGGGATGTTGGCGCCGAAGTAGTAGCTGCTTGCACCGAACGAGGGCTTGCGTCCCGCGCCGCGGTCGATCATCGCGGTCCAGTCGGCCTCGGCTGCCGGGTCGACCTCGATCGTGTCGTAGCCGTGCTCACGCGCGTAGCTGAGCAGGTCGGTGATGAAGTCGACCTGATCACCGTTGTAGCGCGGGTTGTTGCCCGCCGCCGCGTGCGGACCGCCGGGGAAGAAGAGATTCGGAAAGCGGGTCGTCTGCAAACCGAGAAAGGTCTTCGGCCCGTCGGCCCAATGCTCGGTCAGGGGCAGCCCGTCGCGCCCCCGAATCCCCATACGCAGCAAGGCTCCCGTGCCGAAATCGAACCCGGTTGCCCACACGATGATGTCGAATTCGCGCAGGCCTTCGGCGGTCTCGACGCCGGTCTCGGTGAGGCGAAGCATCGGGGTGGCGGAGAGGTCGACGAGCTCGACATGGGGATTGTTGTACGCCTCGAAGTAGCGCGTGACGAAGGGTGGCCGGTGCTCGCCGTAGACGTGATCGGTGGGGATCAGCCTCGCCGCCGTGACGGGATCCTCGACGAGGCCGCGGATCTTCTCGCTGAGGAAATCGCACCACTGCTTGTTGGCGTTCTCCTCGAAGAGCAGATCCTGGTAGTTGCTGGTGAGCTTGCTGAAACCGCGGCTGGCCCACATCTGCTCGTAGAACTCGCGCCGCACCTCAGCCGAGTCGTCGAAGGTGGAGCGGTCATGGGGCTGGTGCAAAAAGCCGGCCGCGGAGGTGTTGAGCGTCTCGCGGATGGACTCGAAATCGGCCCGCAGCCGGGCCTGTTCATCGGCGGTGATGGGCGCGTTGTTCAGTGGGGTACACCAGTTCGGCGTGCGCTGGAAGACCGTCAGCGATGCCGCCTGCTCGGCAACCACTGGGACCAGTTGCACCCCACTGGAACCGGTCCCGATGATGGCGACCCGCTTGCCGGCGAAGTCCACCGCCGCCGCCGGCCACAGGCCGGTGTGGTGCTGCTCGCCGCTGAAGTCCGCGCGGCCGGCGACGTCGGGGAAGAACGGCACCGAAAGGACGCCCGTGGCGCTGATGACGTAGCGGGCAGTGAACTGCGTGCCGGACTCCGTCGTCACCTGCCAGGCATGGGAAGCCTCGTCATAGACGGCCGAGCTGACCTTCGCCCCGAAGTGCATGTGCCGGCGTAGGTCGAACCGATCGACGACATGGTTCAGGTAGCGCTCGATCTCGGGCTGCTCGGCGAAATGCTCCTGCCACTGCCACTCGTCCCACAACTCGCGGGAGAAGAGGTAGCCGTAGCTGTAGCTCTCGGAGTCAAAGCGCGCCCCCGGATAACGGTTCCAGAACCAGGTGCCGCCGACCCCGCTGCCGGCCTCCAGTAGCGCTGCTGTGAAGCCGGCTTCGCGGGCCCGGTAGAGCTGGTAGATCCCGGTGATACCGGCACCCACGATCAGCACGTCTATCGGTTCAGTGCGGGACATGGTCGCCTTCGACGAGGATCAGCCGGGAGCGGTGATTGTACCGACCGGTTGGTATACGGTTTTGCGAAGGGAGGTGTCTCAGTGGAACAGGCAAGGCCTCCGCTCCCCGTGCCCTTCGCGATGGAGTACGCGGATCGCGCGCCCAAGGAGCGCTACTACGACCCGGAGTTCTACCGGCTCGAGAGCGAGCAGCTCTGGTCGCGCACCTGGCAGATGGCATGCCGGCTCGAAGAGATCCCGCAGGCTGATGACTTCGCCGAGTACGAGATTCTCGACCAGTCGATCGTCGTCGTCCGCACCGGAGACGGTGGCGCCAACGCCTTCCAGAACGCGTGCCGTCACCGCGGGGTGAAGGTCGCCGTCGGCCGCGGCTCGTGCCCGTCGGGCTTCACCTGCCCCTTCCACGGTTGGTGTTACGCCTCCGACGGCAAGAACACCGCCGTCACGCAGCGCCGCACGTTCAACGAGCACAACCTCGTGCCCCAGGACCTCGATCTCGCACCGGTGCGCTGCGAGACCTGGGGCGGCTGCGCCTGGATCAACCTCGACCCCAATGCGCCGCCGCTGCGAGCGTCCCTCGAGCCGTTCGCGACCGTCATGGACGCGTGGCACCTGGAATCGATGCGGGCCGAATGGTGGTATGCCTGCCGGCTGCCGGTGAACTGGAAGATCGCCGAAGAGGCGTTCATGGAGCAGTACCACGTGCTGCAATCGCACCCCCAGCTGCGCATCCCGGGCCGGGTGTTTCCCCGTCCCGGCAAGCCCTTTGACCGGCAGGCGTGGATGGCGGGCGAGTTGCAGTACCTGCACACCATGAGCGATGGCATGGCCGGGATGGTGCATGCCAAGGACGTCGCCGTCGCCGAGGGACTGCGCAACATCGAGCTGCCCACCGAGCCGAAAGAGGCGGCGGCGCACTGGCAGCAGACGCTGAACGATGCCGTGGTCGCCGCGCATCGCGCCGCCGGAGCGACCATCCCCGACCTGAACGACCTTGCCGCTCAAGGCATCGGTGACTCAATGTACTACGGCTTCCCGCACTTCTTCGTGCTGCCGATGTACAGCAGTGCCTCCTCCTACCGCTTCCGGCCGCTCGGCCCCGAAGAGACGCTGATGGAGATCTGGTCGCTGACGCGCTACCCATCCGGCGGCGAGCCACCGACCCCGCCGCAGCCGGAGGTCTGGGAGCACAACGATCCGCGCTGGCCGCCCATCCCCGCCCAGGATTTCTCGAACCTCCCGCGTCAGCAGAAAGGCTTGCACGCCAGGGCTTTCGAGTACCTGCGGCTGTCCGAAGCGGCCGAGGGCGGCATCTCGAACTTCGAGCGGCTGATCGACGGTTTCCTCGCCGGGCTGCCGCACGAATCCCTGCTGAAGGGTTTGTCAGTCGTCAACGTCAACCCGCTCGAGCAGCCCGTCGTCGACCTCGGGTTCTAGCCGGCCCTCCGAGCGGTCCCTGACCCTCGCCTCCCTCTCCCCGGTTCTGATCCCTCGCCTCGCGCCCGGGGTCCCGCGCTTCTGGGAAGCGGGGGTTATAGCCCCACGCGTAACCCCGCCTTCTCAGAACCGCGGCCGCCGGTGCGGTGGCGGGGCTACGGCGGGTGGCTGCGGCGGGAGGCATGACGGCTGAGGGCTGCGGCCGGGCGTAAGCGGTCCTCGCGGGCGCCCGGCGTGAGGAAGTCGTGAGGATCCCGTGAGGGTCGCGTATCGACTCGTGAGGATCCCGTCAGGATCGCGTTTTCCCCCTCCCAGCAGGCGTTGCATTCCGGTGCGCCGGTGAATGCGCCGGCTGCTGCGGAGGGAGATCTCGTGACCGACTTCTGGATGGTCCTGCTGACGCTTGCGGTGTTCGCCGTGCTGGCGGTCATCGTCCGAGGAGCGGAAAAGCTGTGAGCGTCGAGAACCTGGTCGGCCTGCTCCTGGCGATCGGGCTGGCCGTCTTTCTGATAGTCGCGCTGCTCTTCCCGGAAAAATTCTGATGAGCACGACGACTGCCGGCCTCCTCTTCTTCCTCACGCTGGCCGTCGCGCTGGCAGCGACGTACCGACCCTTCGGCGACTACATGGCCAGGGTCTTCCAGAGCGAGAAGCACCTGGCGCCCGAGCGCTGGATCTACCGGGTCGTACGCATCGACCCCGCCGCCGAGCAGACCTGGGGCGTCTACCTGCGCAGCGTGCTGGCGTTTTCGCTGATCTCGGTGCTCGGCCTCTACGCCTTCCTGCGCGTGCAGCAGGCGCACCTTTTCGGACATCCGTACGCGGTTCCGCAGATGCACGCGGACCAGGCGTTCAACACCGCCGCCAGTTTCGTCACCAACACCAACTGGCAGTCCTATTCGGGTGAGAGCACGCTGAGCTACGCCTCGCAGGCGGCCGGGCTCACTGTGCAGAACTTTGCTTCAGCCGCAGTCGGGATCGCGGTCGCGATTGCACTCGTCCGCGGCTTCACCCGCAGCCGCACCGACCGGCTCGGCAACTTCTGGGTCGATCTCACGCGCATCTGCATCCGCATCCTGCTGCCCATCTCGTTCGTCTTCGCCCTCGTCTTCGTCGGCGCCGGCGCGATCGAGACCTGGCATCACTACCGGACCGTCACCGGGCCGTCGGGCACCTCGCAGACGCTTCCGGGCGGGGCGATCGCCAGCCAGGAAGCCATCAAGGAGCTCGGCACCAACGGCGGTGGACCCTTCAACGCGAACTCCTCGCACCCGTTCGAAAACCCCACGGCGTGGACGAACTGGCTGCAGGTCTACCTCATCCTCGCCATCGGCTTCTCGCTGCCGCGGGCCTTCGGGCAGATGGTCAAGGACAAGCGCCAGGGTCTGGCGATCGTCGCAGTGATGATGCTCATCTTCGTCGCGAGCACGGCCATCATCTTCGGGTCCCAGGCGGCACATCACGGCACCGTCCCGACGGCGGTCGGATCAGCGACGGAAGGGACCGAGACCCGTTTCGGTGTGGCTGATTCCTCGATCTTCGCCGCTGCCACGACGGCGACGTCCACCGGCGCCGTGGACAGTTTCCACGACTCCTACACCAGCCTCGGCGGCGCCGGAGCGTTGCTGAACATGATGTACGGCGAGGTGGCTCCGGGCGGGACCGGCTCGGGACTCTACGGAATCCTGATCCTGGCGGTGCTCAGCGTCTTCATTGCCGGCCTCATGGTCGGGCGAACGCCCGAGTACCTGGGCAAGAAGATCGCCGGCCGAGAAGTGAAATTCGCATCCCTGTACTTACTGACCACGCCGACCCTCGTGCTGGCGGGGACGGCGCTGGCGATGGCACTTCCGGGGGAGCGGGCCGCGATGCTCAACTCCGGCCCGCATGGGCTGTCCGAAGTGCTGTACGCGTTCACCTCGGCGGCCAACAACAACGGCTCCGCCTTCGCCGGCATCAGCGTCAACACCACCTGGTACAACACCGTTCTCGGTGTCGTGATGCTGCTCGGTCGCCTCCTTCCGATGGTCTTCGTGCTCGGCCTCGCCGGTTCGCTCGCCAGGCAGCGACCCGTGCCTGCCTCTGCCGGAACGCTGCCGACCCACCGGCCCCTGTTCCTCGGCTTGCTCACGGGCGTGACCGTCATCGTCGTCGCGCTCACCTACTTCCCGGCGATGGCCCTGGGACCGCTCGCGGAAGGACTGCACTGATGCCCACACAGAAGGTGGCCGGCGGCCTGCTCGATCCCCGGCAGCTGGTGCGCTCGCTCCCGGACGCGGTCAAGAAGCTCAATCCGGTCACGCTATGGCGCAACCCGGTGATGTTCATCGTGGAGATCGGCTCGGTCTTCACGACGGTGCTGGCCATTCGCGACCACACCAGCTTCGCCATCCAGATCACCGTCTGGCTCTGGCTGACGGTCATCTTCGCCAACCTCGCGGAAGCGGTTGCCGAAGGGCGGGGCAAGGCCCAGGCTGAAGCATTGCGACGGGCCAAGACCGATACCGTCGCGCGCCGGATCATCAACTGGGACAAGGGAATTGCCCTGGCCCAGGTGCGCGAGGAGGCGGTGCCGGCGCCGGCGCTCGCCCAGGGCGACGTCGTGGTGTGCGAGGCGGGGGACTTCATCCCTGGCGACGGCGACGTCATCGAGGGCGTCGCATCGGTCGACGAGTCGGCAATCACCGGCGAATCCGCCCCGGTCATCAGGGAATCGGGTGGCGACCGATCGAGCGTGACCGGTGGCACGAAAGTGCTTTCCGACCGCATCGTCGTGCGGATCACCCAGAAGCCGGGGGAGAGCTTCATCGACCGGATGATCGCGCTCGTCGAGGGAGCCAGCCGGCAGAAGACGCCCAACGAGATCGCCCTGAACATCCTGCTGGCGTCGCTGACCATCATCTTCCTGCTGGCCGTCGCGACCCTGCAGCCACTGGCGATCTTCTCGAAGGTGAACCAGCCCGGCATCCCGAATACGTCAGCTCTCGGGGCCAACGGCGTCACCGGAATAGTGCTGGTATCGCTGCTGGTTTGCTTGATCCCGACGACGATCGGCGCGCTGCTGTCGGCGATCGGCATCGCCGGCATGGACCGGCTGGTGCAGCGCAACGTGCTTGCCATGTCGGGCCGTGCGGTCGAGGCCGCCGGCGACGTCGACACGCTGCTGCTGGACAAGACCGGCACCATCACCCTCGGCAACCGGCAGGCGAGCGAGTTCATCGCCGTCGGCACCATCGACAAGCAGGCGCTCGCCGACGCGGCGCAGCTGTCGTCGCTGTCCGACGAGACGCCTGAGGGCCGCAGCATTGTCGTGCTGGCCAAGGGTCTCTATGGGCTACGCGAGCGCCACCCCGGAGAGCTGGCTCACGCGACCTTCGTGCCCTTCAGTGCCTCGACCCGGATGAGCGGTGTCGACCTCGTCGAGGGCTTCGACAATGTTGCCGTCGAGGACGGATCGCCGGCCCGCCAGATCCGCAAGGGCGCCGCGGGTTCGGTGATGACGTGGGTGCGCGAGCAGGGCGGTGACGTCCCGCCCGAGACCATCGAGATCGTCGACGGGATCGCCGCGGCCGGCGGCACCCCGCTCGTCGTCGCCGAATCGACTGACGGGACCACCCGGGTGCTCGGCGTCATCCACCTCAAGGATGTCGTGAAGCAGGGCATGCGCGAGCGCTTCGATGAGCTGCGCGCCATGGGGATTCGTACGGTGATGATCACCGGCGACAACCCGCGTACCGCCCGCGCCATCGCCGAAGAGGCAGGCGTCGACGACTTCCTCGCCGAGGCCAAGCCCGAGGACAAGATGGCCTTGATCCGCAAGGAGCAGGAGGGCGGCAAGCTCGTCGCGATGACCGGCGACGGCACCAACGACGCACCGGCGCTGGCGCAGGCGGATGTCGGCGTCGCGATGAACTCCGGGACCTCGGCCGCCAAGGAAGCCGGCAACATGGTCGACCTCGACTCCAACCCAACGAAGCTCATCGAGATCGTCGAGATCGGCAAGCAGTTGCTCATCACCCGCGGCTCGCTGACCACCTTCTCGATCGCCAACGACGTGGCGAAGTACTTCGCCATCATCCCGGCAATGTTCGCCAGCGTTTACAGCGGTTTGGACAATCTGAACATCATGCGGCTGCACTCGCCCCAATCGGCGATCCTTTCCGCGGTCATCTTCAACGCACTCATCATCGTCGGGCTGATCCCGCTGGCCCTGCGGGGAGTGCGCTACACGCCGAGCAGCGCCTCGCAGATGCTGCGCCGCAACATCTGCGTCTACGGGATCGGCGGGCTGATCGCCCCCTTCGCCGGCATCAAGGCCATCGACCTCGTCATCCAATTCATCCCCGGGATCCGATAGCTATGGCGCACTCGTTCTCCTCGCTCCGCCAGCACGCGGCCGCACTGCGAATCCTCGTCGTCTTCACCGTCATCATGGGTGTGCTCTACCCGCTCGCCGTGACGGCCGTCGCCCAGCTTCCGGGCCTTCAGTGGCATGCCGAGGGCTCGCTCGTCCAGGTCGATGGCAAGGTCGTCGGCTCGGCTCTGATCGGTCAGTCGTTCACTGACAAGCGTGGCCATCCGTTGGTCGAGTACCTCCAATCGCGGCCCTCGGGGGCCGGCGCGGGCTACGACCCGACCGCGTCCGGCGCGTCGAACCTCGGGCCGGAGTCGGTCCTCGACACCGGGAGGCCATCCCTGCTGACGCAGGTCTGCAGCCGTAGCATGGCCCTCGGCAAGCTCGAAAAGGTGGACGGCTCAAGGCCTTTCTGTACCCCGAGCGGAGTCGGAGCGGTGCTGGCCGTGTTCTACGCGGGCCCTGGATACGAAGGGAGGGTCACGCGTGTCGTGAGCGTCAACGAGGCGTGCCCCGCCACGCCGTTCCTGTCCACCTATCGCGGCGTGAAGGTGGAATGCGCGAGCGCTGGAGACGACTACGCCAGGGGAAAGATCGTGCCGATCCGCGGCAACGCCCCGGCCCATCCGGCGGTCCCGGCCGACGCCGTCACGGCGAGCGGCTCAGGGCTGGACCCACAGATCAGCCCCGCCTATGCCGACCTGCAGGCACCGCGGGTCGCCAAGGCCCGGAGGATCACCACTGGGCAGGTGATGGCCGTCATCGACAAGTACCGGGCCGGACGCGATCTCGGGTTCCTCGGCCAGCCGCGGGTGAACGTCCTGGAAGTCAACCTCGCGCTCGACCGTCTCTACCCCTACCAGGGCAAGTAGGCGGCCGGCATGGCACGCGGCCAGCTGCGGGTCTATCTCGGTGCGGCGCCGGGGGTCGGCAAGACGATGGCGATGCTCGACGAGGGGCATCGCCGGGCGGGGCGCGGCACCGACGTCGTCGTCGGTTTCGCGGAGACGCATGGGCGCCCCCTCACTGCAGAGAAGCTGCATGGCCTGGAGCTCATTCCGCGCAGGGAGATGAGCTACCGCGGCTCCACGTTCAGCGAGATGGACGTGGACGGCGTGCTGGCCCGACTGCCCCGGGTGGTTCTCGTCGACGAGTTGGCGCACACCAACGTGCCCGGGTCGGAGCGCGAAAAGCGTTGGCAGGATGTGGAATTGCTGCTCGAAGCCGGCATCGATGTCATCAGCACGGTCAACATCCAGCACCTCGAGTCGGTCAATGACGTCGTTGAGACCATCACCGGGATCCCGCAGCGTGAGACGGTGCCGGACGCGGTGGTGCGGGCGGCGGATCAGGTGGAGCTCGTCGACATGACGCCCGAGGCGCTGCGCCGCCGGATGGCGCACGGCAACATCTACGCGCCCGAGAAGGTCGACGCAGCTCTCGGCAATTACTTCCGCACCGGCAACCTCACCGCCCTCCGCGAGCTGGCGCTGCTCTGGCTTGCCGACTCGGTTGATGAGGGTTTGCAGCGCTATCGCGAGCAGCACGGCATCGAGAGAACGTGGGAGACCCGGGAGCGGGTGGTGGTGGCGCTCACCGGGGGTCCCGAAGGGGAGACCCTGCTGCGGCGAGGCGCGCGTATCGCCGCTCGTGCGACGGGCGGGGAGATGCTGGCGCTCCACGTGGCCCGCAGTGACGGGCTGGCAGGGGCCAGCGTCGCATCGCTGGCGGCGCAGCGGGTGCTAGCCGAGTCGCTCGGGGCGAGCTTCCACTCGGTGATCGGCGACGACATTCCACGTGCCCTGCTGGACTTCGCCCGGGCGCACAACGCGACGCAGATCGTGCTCGGCGGCAGCCGGCGCTCACCGCTGCGAGCCGCATTGACGGGGGCGGGTGTCGGGGCAACCGTCACGCGGCTGTCCGGCCCGATCGACGTTCACATGGTCAGCCACGACTACATCGGCAAGGGACGCCGGTTGCCCAGGCTCGGCGGTGGGCTCACGCCCCGCCGGCGCCTGCTCGGCGCGCTCGCCGGCGCGCTGTCACTCCTCGCGATAACCCTTGTGCTGACAGGGCTTCGCCGTCACACGACCCTCGCCAGCGACGCGCTCATCTATCTCGTGGTGGTGGTCGTCGTGGCGTTGATCGGAGGGATCTTCCCGGCGGTCGCCACCGCGGTGGTGAGCGCGCTCGTCATCAACTGGTACTTCGCCCCGCCCATCCATACGTTCACGATTTACGCGGTCGACAACGTGGTCGCGATCATCGTCTACGTCATCGTCGCAGTGCTGGTCAGCGTGATCGTCGACATCGCTGCCAGGCGCAGCTCGGAAGCGGCGCGGGCGAGTGCCGAAGCCGAGACGCTGTTCACGCTTGCGGGCAGCCTGCTGCGCGGCGAGCAGGCGCTGCCGGCCTTGCTGGAACGCGTGCTCGAGACGTTCGGTATGAACGCTGTCAGCCTGTTGCGTCGCACGAACGAGGCTCCCGGGAGCGAGGGCGGCAGCCAAAGCTTGCGTACCGGCACCTTGCGCGGCTCGTGGATGTGCCTGGCCAGCGTCGGCGACCATCCGTGCAGGCAGCCTGAAGAGGGCGACATCGAAGTGCCCGTCGCGATGGGGACCGGCGACGACCTCGCCCTGGTCCTACGCGGACGTCCGCTTCCCGCTGAGGACCGGCGGGTGCTGGCCGCGTTCGCCGCCGAGGTCGCGGTGGCCTATCAGCAGCGCCTGCTGCGCGAGGCGGCGGCGGAAGCGATACCGGCCCGCGAGGCCGACCGGATGCGCACGGCGCTGCTCAATGCCGTCAGCCACGATCTGCGCAGCCCGCTGGCCATCGCCAAGGCGACCGTGTCCAGCCTCCGCTCGGATGAGGTGCGCTGGGATGAGGCCGACCGCCGGCAGCTGCTGGCGAGCGCTGATGCGGCCCTCGATCGGCTCACCGAACTCGTCACGAACCTGCTCGATCTCTCGCGGCTGCAGGCCGACGTGCTGTCCGTCTTTCCCCGCCCGCTCGGCCTCGACGAGGTCGTGGCCGTCACCGTCGATCACCTGGGTGCGCCGCCAGGCCTGGTCGACGTGCAGGTGCCGGCCGGCTTACCGGAGGTGCTCGCCGACCCCGGTCTGCTCGACCGGGTCATCGCGAACATCGTCCAGAACGCGCTGCGCTACAGCCCGCCTGACCGGCCGGTGGTGCTGACCGGAAGCGCACACGGACCGAACGTAGAACTCCGCGTCATCGACCGTGGTCCTGGCATCCCGGAAGGTGAACGGGAGCAGGCGTTCGCGCCCTTCCAGCGCCGCGATGACCGCTCCACGACCGGCAGTCCCGGGGTGGGGTTGGGGCTCGCGATCGCTCGCGGTTTCACCGAGGCCATGGGCGGCTCGCTGACGATGGACGACACCCCTGGCGGCGGCCTGACCCTGGTCATCTCGCTGCCCCGGGCCGGTGCGAGCGCTGCTCGCGAGGTCGAGGACGAACCGGTCAGGTGACCTCGTCGACCGACTGCACGTGGGCCTCCTGCAACCGCAGGATCGCCTCTTTGCCGCGGAAGAGGACCAGCCAGCCGTCTTCGCGCTGCAGGTCATCGACATTGTCGTAGGTCTCGCGGACGACCTGCTCGTTGTCGCCGTAGACGATCTTGTACGTCGCCATGGGTCCTCGCTTCCACAGGCATGGGCCGACAATGCTGGTCTCTGGATGATGCACCCCGGCCGGTATGTGAAGCTGGGCCGGTGAGATATCTGATGCAGCACCCAGAGCCGATCGGTGTCGAGCGCGACCTTTTCGACGCGGGCGAGGTCCTGACCGTGGCCCGCGCGCTGGAGGCGGCGGACTGGGACGGCGTCGCGTTCACCGAGCATCCGGCGCCCGGCTACCGCTGGCTGGCCGAGGGCGGCGGGCACCAGACGCTGGATCCGTTCGTCGCGCTGGCCGCGGCCGCCGCCGTCACCGAGCGGCTGAAACTGCTGACGTACCTGTCCGTCGCGCCCTACCGCAACCCGCTGCTCCTGGCGAAGGCCGCGGCGAGCGTCGACATGATTTCGAACGGCCGCTTCATACTCGGGCTCGGTACGGGCTATTTGAAGACCGAGTTCTTCGCGCTGGGCGTTGACTTCAACGAGCGCAACGACCTCATCGACGAGGCGCTCGAGGTGCTGCCGATGCATTGGAGCGGCGAGCGATTCAGCTACAGCGGCAAGCATTTCGACGCCCGCGACATCATCGCCCGGCCGTCGCCGAAGGGCCGCACGATCCCGATCTGGATCGGGGGCAACGCGAAGATCACCCGCCGGCGCGTCGCGACGCGTGCACAAGGGTGGATGCCCATGACCGGCCCGGCGGAGATGGCGACGACGGTGCGCACGGCGCACTTCTCCGACCTCGACGACATCGCCGTCGCCGTCCGCGATCTGAAGGAGCAGGCGGGGGAGCGGGCGGCGGAGCTCGACATCATGGTGCTGTACACCGACGAATCGATCCTGAAGCCGGGGGTCGAGGTCGAGCGTCACCGTGAGGCTCTCGGGCGCATAGCCGGGATCGGTGCCACCTGGGTCTCGTTCGCGTGGGACTTCAGCACGCAGGCCGAAACCCTCGGTTTTGTCGAGGATTTCGGGGCGACTTACCTCGGGTCCAACCGCAGCTAGCGCTGCGGCGGCAGCCACAGTGCGGGCGGCGGCTCAGGCGGTGGAGCCACCGTCGATGATGTGCTCCTGGCCGGTGATGAACGACGCCGCGTCGGAGGCGAGGAAACAGACGAGTTCGGAGACCTCTTCCGGCTCGCCGTGGCGTCCCAGCGGCAGGGCACGGAAGCGTTCGAGGCTGGCCTCGTCCTGCGGCATCATGTCGGTCCGGATCGGCCCGGGGTGCACCGAGTTCACCCGGATACGGTCGGGCCCGAGTTCGATGGCGGCCACCTTCGACAGCCCGCGCAGCCCCCACTTCGACGCGGCATACGCACCGTGGCCGAAGTAGCCGCGCATGCCGGCGGTCGATGAGACGTTGACGATGGCGCCGCCGCCGCGTGCCCGCATCGCGGGGATGACCGTCTGCATGCCGAGGAACGCGCCGACGAGGTTGACCCGCAGGAAGCGTTCGAAGACCTCTTCGCTCTCCTGCTCCAGCGCCTTGATGTGATGGATGGCGGCATTGTTGATGAGGATGTCGACCCCGCCGAAGCGGTCCGTCGCGTCACCGATGGCAGCCGTCCAGTCGGCCTGTGAGCTGACGTCGAGACGCCGGTACGCCGTGCGCTCGCCCAGTTCGGCGGCGACTGCAGCACCGTCCGCATCGAGGACGTCGGCCAGCAGCACCGACGCGCCCTCCTCGATGAAACGCCGCGCATGCGCAGCACCTTGACCGCGCGCGGCTCCCGTGATGATGGCGACCTTGCCCTCGAGGCGCATGGCGGCACCGTATCGAGACGGGGTGGCCGAGACCTCCGCCGGGGTCTAACGTTCGCGACCATGGTGGATGACGATTGGTACCTGACCCCCCAGTTGCAAGCGGCCCGCACAGAGCTGCTCGCCGCACACCATCGACTGCGCGAGGCACTCCCGCTCGGGCACTCGCATCCGGATTTCCTGCCGGTGCTTGCGCGGGCCAGGCAAGCGGACGAGGCGTACTTCGCGCTGTTCCCCGGTCACGTTCGGGAGAGCCTCGGCACCGATCAGGATCCGGCCTGGGCGGCGCAGGACGCTGCCGCGTCAAGGATCGAAGGGTTTACTGCGGGCGACCCCTCTGAGTGAACTGCTGATCCGTGCCGTGGGATGCTCCTCGCCTGATCAGTGCCGGTCAGTGAGCGAGGGAGGTCTGCCGGATGTTGCGCGGCGAGAAGGTGCTGATCACCGGGCCGGCCGGGAGGATCGCGCTCGGTCTGGCGCGTTCGCTCGCCGCTGACAACGAGGTGTGGGGCATCGCCCGCTTCAGCGATCCGGCGAGCCGCGAGCAGGTGGAGTCGTTCGGCGTGACGACGCGCACCCTCGACTTGTCGAGCAACGAGTTCGGCGACCTACCGACGGACTTCACCTATCTGCTGCACATCGCGGCGGACTTCAGCGCGGACGACTACGACCGTGCCCTGCGCATCAACGCCGAGGGCACCGGCTTCATCCTCGAGCACTGCAGGAGCGCCAAAGCTGCCCTGCTGATGTCGACGCTCAGCGTCTACAAACCCCACCCCGACCCGTGGCATGCGTTCCGTGAAGACGATCAGCTCGGCGACGTGATGCTGCCCTCGCAGCTTCCGTACTCGGTCTCGAAGATTGCGGGGGAGGCCATCGCGCGCTACTGCGCCCGGTCGTTCAATCTGCCGATCGTCATCGCCCGGATGGGAGCCGCCTACGGCGACACCGGCGGGCTGCCGGCTTGGAACCTGGACGCGGTCGCGGCCGGGCAGCCGGTCGTCGCGCGATGGGATCCGCTGCCTTACGCGCCGATACATGAGGACGACATCTGCGATCAGGTCGAGGCGCTGCTCGATGTGGCCGCGACCCCCGCGACGATCGTCAACTGGTGCGGCGACGAGCCGGTGAGCGTGCAGGAATGGACGGCCTACTTCGGGGAGCTGCTCGGGGTCTCAGCGAGTGTCGACGTGCAGCCGATCCCGGGTGCGTCGATCGGCTCAGTGGGCGACGTGACCATGCGCACGGCCATCACCGGGCCGTGCCGCGTGGGATGGCGTGAGGGCTTCCGGCGGATGGCCGAGCACTTCTATCCCGATCGCCTCGTCACCGGCAACCGAAACGGCGGGGAAGCCTGAGATGTCGGTCTTTCCAGGCGTTGACACGCTCCTGGCCGAGGTTTCGCAGGCTGCCGGGCTGTCGGACTTCGGGCCGCAGGACTTCCGTGAAGGGCTCACGGTGCTGCTGGAAAGCCTCAACGCCGACTGCGATTTCTCGCCCGAAGGCAACCTGAAGGTGCTCGGCGATCTGCGGAGGCGGCTGACCAACCGGCTCGAGGTCGAGGCCTGGTACGTGGAGCACCCCGAGATCGACGACCTTCCGGTGCCAGGACCGGTCGACATCAACGGCCTGCCGCGCACCGGCACGACCGCGCTCGCGAACGTACTGTCGCTGGACCCGCAGTTCCGCTCGCTGCGCGGTTGGGAGCAAGGCAAGCCGTGCCCGCCGCCGCGCCTCGAGGACGAGCTGCAGGATCCGCGCCGGCTACAGGCCATCAAGGATGACGAGGCACTTCCGCCCGAGCTGAAAACCATGCATCTCTACGATGTGAACGCCACCATGGAAGACACCGAAGTGCTCGGGATGGCGTTCAAGGGCCAGCACTTCACCCTTCCTGTCTACGGCTACCACGCCTGGTGGCGACAGGACGACATGGTCGCGGGCTACCAGTACCACCGCCGGGTGCTGAAACTCCTGCAGTCGCAGCGCCCTCCGAACAAGTGGCTGTTCAAGGCGCCCCATCACAACTTTCACCTCGATGCCGTCGCCGCTGCCTATCCCGGCACCCGGTTCATCACGACTCATCGCGATCCGGCCAAGTCGATCCCGTCATGGTCGAGCTTGGTATCGGCGGTCTTCCCGCCGCCGCGCACCGAACGCGACATGCATCGGCTCGGCCGCGAGGTGTCCGCGCACCTGCTGGTGGGTGTGCAGAACGGGATGGCAGCCCGGCAGCGGATCGGCGAGGACCGCTTCTTCGACGTCCACCATCCCGAGTTCATTGCCGATCCGATGGGCGTGCTGCGCCGCATCTATGCGTTCCTCGAGCTCGAACTCACGCCTGACGTCGAGCAAGCCATGCAGGAGTGGACGCGCGTCAACCGTTCGGGAAAGCACGGCAATCACGTCTACACCGCCGAGCAGTTCGGCCTGAGCACGGCCCAATTGCACGACGACTATGGCGATTACATCCGCCACTTCGGTGTCGAGATCGAACGCTGAGATCTCGCGCGAGACGCACCCTGAGCCCGGTCATCCGAAAGGCGAAATACATGAGCGACGCACCTAATTCCTCCCAGCACTCCTTGCCGACCTGGGCCGACCAGATGAAGGCCCTCGAAGGTGTCGGCGATTCGTTGCTGACGGTCTGGCGTCCCGACGGAGCCACCGCGGCCGAGATCCAGGACATGAACAAGCTTGCCCTGTCGATCCTCGCCGAGGGCTACCTGTGCCGGGTCTACCCCGACTCGCGCCGGCCGGTCTTCATGCCGCTCTGGAACTACGCCATGAACCAGGGCGGCCCCGACCCCGATTACGTCTATTCGACAGCAGAAATCGACTCCTCGGGGGTCTACCGGATCTCCGGCTTCCGCGGCACGTCGCGCTTCGTGGACATCACCCAGCAAGCGTTCGACATGCTGAACCCCGACGACATGGGCGGCGGCACCAACCTCAACATCACCCATGACCTGGACGACCTCTCGATGGACGAGCGTGGCTACTTCAGCGTCGTGCTCAGCCCCACGCGTCCGGACGGGCACACCGGCGACTGGTGGGAGCTGAACCCGGGAGCCCACCGGCTGCTGATGCGCCGCTGCGCCTGCGACTGGACCAATGAGATCGACGCGCGGGTAGCCATCGAGCGTGTCGACGGCGGCGGGTCCGACATGACGCCCGAGGAGATTGCGCGCCGCTTCTCCGATCTGGCCGCGTGGGTCGAAGGCATGATCAAGTTCGACATGCAGCTGGTGCGCTACTACCGCGAGCACCATGGCGTGAACACCTTCCTGCGCTCCTCCAAGATCGACGACATGGGCGGCCTGCCCACGCAGGCGTACTACGACGGGGTCCACGAGATCACCGATGACGAGGCGCTCATCATCGAGACCGAGCTCCCGCAGAAATGTCGCTACTGGCAGGCGCTCGTGGCTGATGACCGGTTCTGCACGCTCGACTGGGTCAATCGCCAGTCCAGCCTGAACGACGCGCAGGTGCACATCGACAGCGACGGCAAGTTCCGCGCCGTCATCTCCCACCGCGACCCCGGTGTCCCCAACTGGCTGGACAAGGGCGACTACCCGTGGGGCGTCATCCAGATGCGCTGGAATCGGGCGACCGACTATCCCGACCCGACCATCAAGAAAGTGCCCGTCGCCGAGGTGCGTGACCACCTCCCTTCCGATACCCCGGTCATCACCTCCGAGGTACGTCAGCAGCAGCTGCAGGCCCGCCGCGAGGGCGCGCAATTCCGGCGGATCTGGTAGCTGGCCGGATGGGGTTTGACGGCGATACCACGCTCGAGGAGGCGTCAATAGCGGCGCTGGACGGCTTGCTGGATGCGCTCGTGCTGAAGGAGATCGGCGAGGACCGCTTCGCCGTCGCCGTCGAGCCGGACCGCTTCGGCCGGCTGTTCGGCGGCCAGCTGGTCGCCCAGGCCCTGCTTGCCGCAGCGGCGACCGTGGAGGGCAAGCCGCCGCACTCGCTGCACGCGTACTTCGTCGAGGGCGGCATGCCGGGAGTTGCGCTCGAACTCGCGGTGGAGCGCGTACGCGACGGGCGATCGATGGCGGCGCGGCGGGTGAGCGTGACCCAGGAGGGTCGCGATCTGCTTGTGCTGCTCGCGTCATTTCACGCCAGCCCCATCAGCCCGCAGCTGGCCGATCCGCCGCCGAACGTCCCTGCGCCGGATGCGACGCCATTGCTGCAACATTGGGTTCGCGAGAGCCCGCCCGACGTCCGCCCCACGGCGATGCGGGGCTGGGTGAAGACGCCGCCGCCGGTGCAGATGCGGCTCGGTGAGCCGCTGCGCTTCCTCGGCGGGGACGCCGCCAGCGGCACCCGGTCGCATTGGATGAAGCTGCCGCGCGGCGTCGGCGACGATCCGCTCCTGCACACCGCCCTGCTCGCGTACGCCAGCGATTACTTCTTGCTGGACATGGCTTTTCGGGCACATCCGCTGGGCTTGCCGGCATCGTCGTTCACCTCGACGAGCCTGGATCACGCGCTGTGGTTTCACCGGCCGGTCCGCTTCGATGAGTGGGTTCTGCACACCCAGGAAACCGTGGCGATCTCGGGGGATCGCGGTCTGGTGCGTGGTGCGCTGCATGATGCGCAGGGACAGTTGGTGGCGACCGCAATGCAGGAAGTCTTGATCCGCGTGAAGCGTGACGCTGGTGAGGCACGTCCAGCTCACGGGGCACGTCCAGCTAACAAGGCACGTCCAGTCAGCGAGGGACCGGCATGAGCATGGACCTGATGAGCGCCCTGGCGCACCCGCTGTACCAGCAGCCGTGGCCCGAGGGTGAGTTCCGCTTCGTCCAGATCGGCTACATCGTCGACGATCTGCTTGCTTCCGCGGGTAAGTGGGCGCAGACGTTCGGGGTCGGGCCCTTTCACGTGCTACCGCGCACGAAGGTCGACTGCACGTACCGAGGCGCCCTGTCGGGGCTCGACGTGCAAGTCGGTGTCGCGCAAGCCGGGCCTGTACAGATCGAGCTGATCCAGCAGAACGATGACCGTCCGAGCGTCTACCGCGAGCTCACCGCTCCCGGCACCAGCCTCATGCACCAGCTCGCGACCGTCACCGCCGACTACGACGGCCAGTCGGCGCACTACGCCTCGCTCGGCTACGAGCTGGTCTGCGAGGTGATCACGCCCGGCCAGCGGGTGGCCTACTTCGACACCGTTGCGGACTTCGGCTTCTACGTCGAGGTGATCGAGCACTCGCCGCTCTTCCTCAAGCACATCGCCGCCATCTCCAAGACCTGCGCGGAGTGGGACGGCACCGATCCCATCCGCCTGCTCACGCGGGACGGATACCGCACGCCCTAGTGCGCCCCGATCGTCCTGGAGACGATGAACTCCGGCCATTTGCCCCACCGCAGTGGCGCCCGCCAGCAAATCCCGTCGCTATAGCGCCCGGAAATGCTGGCGGCCGAACCCGATCCCGAACCCGATTCCAAGCCCGAAAACAGCCCCTAGCCTTCCAACCCCAAGAAGAACTCGCGCACATCCGCCACGTACTCCTGCGGCGCCTCCATGGCGGCAAAGTGCCCACCCCGAGCCGGACGCGACCAGCGGACGACGTTGAACTGGGCCTCGATCCAGGAGCGGGGCGGGTAGACAATCTCGCCGGGAAACATGGCCACCGCGGTTGGCACGCTCACGTGGCCTTGGGGCATGGCGTCGCGCCCGGCCTGGCGCATTTCCCAGTAGATGCGCAGGGAAGAGGCCGCGGTGCCGGTGACCCAGTAGGCCGTGATGTTGTCCAGAAGCCGGTCGAAGGTGAACGCGTCGGCGATGTCGGCGTCGCTCCAGTCACGGAACTTTTCCACGATCCAGGCGGCTAGCCCGGCCGGTGAATCTTGCAGCGCGTACCCGAGCGATTGCGGCCGTGTTCCTTGTATTTCCTGGTATCCGGTGCCGGTCTGGCGCCAGGCACGGGCACGGTCGAGCGAGACCTTCTCCTCGTCCGTGAGCGGCGCATCGCGTATCGGCCGGGCGGTCACCATGTTCAGATGCAGCCCGATGACGCGTTCGGGACAGAGGTCGGCGAGGTTGGCCGAGACGGTGGAACCCCAATCCCCGCCTTGCAATCCGTAGCGTTCGTAGCCCAGTGCGGTCATCACGTCGGCGAAGGCGACCGCGATGCGACGCGGGTGCCAGCCCTGCTCGCTCGTCTCTCCGGAGAACGTGAAGCCCGGCAGCGAGGGCATGACGACGTGAAAATCCTGGCGCAGCGGCTCGATCACGTCGAGGAACTCCAGCACCGAGCCCGGCCAGCCGTGCGTGACCAGAAGCGGTATCGCGTCAGGGTTTTCCGACCGCGCGTGCAGCAGATGCAGGCGCTGCCCGGCAGCCTCGGTCACGCATTGCGGTATCGCGTTCAGCCGGGCCTCGGTCGCCCGCCAGTCGTAGCCGTGCTGCCAATAGTCCAGCAACTGCCGCAGGAAATCGCGTTCGGTGCCCTGCTCCCAGCCGACGCCGGCGACCTGATTGGGCAGCCGCGAGCGGGTGAGTCGCTCACGTAAATCGTCGAGCACCGCATCAGGAACCGCCACCGTGAAGGGCTGCAAGGAAAGGGCACTCATTCGACCGCGCCCTTCACCTTCATCTCAACGACCGTGTCCCAGTCGTAGCCCAGCAGATCGGTGAGGATCGCATCGCCGTGCTCGTTGAACTCCGGCGCCCGCTCGGTCGGAGCAGACATGCCATCGAACTGCACCGGGGTCGCCACGAGCGAGAAGTCAGCGCCGGTAGCCGTTTGTGCCTCGACGAGGTAGCCGTTCGCTGCCACCTGAGGATCCTGGGTCACCTGGATGACGTCCTGTACCAGCGCCCATTGGCCGCGGAAATCGCGCAACTGTTTACGCCATTCCTCGGAGGTGCGGGTCAGGAAGATCTCCTGGAAGATGTCGCCGGCGGCCATGGCATTCGTCCGCAGATCCTCGTGCGTGGCGAACCTCGGGTCAGCGATGAGGTCCTCGCGTCCGAGGATCGTGCATGCCTGCGGCCAGTACTGGAATCCTTGCAGGCACGAGAAGTAGATCCAGCGCTCGTCCTTGGTCCGGTAGGACGCGGTCAGCGGGTTGTTCATCTGGGTGCGCTCGATGCTGGCGTTCTGCCAGGGCTGGCCCATGTGCTTGGCGAGCGCGATGCCGGCGCCCAGTGCCCACATGCCCGTACCGAGCAATGACACGTCGACCGTGGGCGCCTCACCGGTGCGCTCGCGGTGCAGGAGTGCCGCCGAGATGCCGCCAGCGATCGTCATCGCGCCAAGGGAATCGCCGTAGGCGGGTCCGGGCTGGGAGATGAACCCGTCCACATCGGGAGGGCGCACCGATGCGGCCACCCCGGAGCGGCACCAGTAGCCGAGGATGTCGTAGCCGCCGTGATCGGCGTCGGGTCCGCGTTGCCCATACCCCGAGCCCCGCACGTAGACGATGTTCGGGTTGTGCGCGCGGATGTCGTCGACGTCGATCTTCAAAGCGGCACGGACGCGGGGGAGCTTGTTCGTCAGGAAGACGTCCGAGACGGCCGCCAGCCGGTACAGCACCTCGCGGCCTTCGGTAGTGGCGAGGTCGAGGCCGATGCTGTTTTTGCCGCGGTTGGAGTGCTCGAGGAGCACGTGCACGCCGCCCTCACCCAGATCGATGATGCCGGTACGGCCGAGCGCGCGCATCGCGTCACCCCGCCCGACGGGCTCGACCTTGATGACCTCAGCGCCCCAGTCGGACAGGATCGCCGATGCCGCAGGCACGAACGTGTGCTCGGCGACCTCGAGGATGCGAATCCCTTGCATGACTGCGGTCACGCGACCACTCCGTTCAGCCCTCATGCGGAGAGCTGCCACGACGCCGCCCACCCGTTCCCGACAGGACGCTATTCCCCTCGTTGGTAACCTCTGCCGCGAGGCCGACACAGGTGGCCGATCCTGCTGGCCGATCCGGCTGGGGCGACGGAGGTCACGTGACTGCGGCGAAGCGCCACCGGGTCCAGCCCAGGGAGAAGCCGCAGCAGATTGCTGACGAGCTTCGCGGGCTCATCGTCAGCGGCGAGCTCTCCGAGGGAGACTCACTCGGCCGCGAGCCCGAGCTCGTCGAGCGGTTCGGGGTTTCCCGCCCGTCGTTGCGCGAGGCCTTACGGATCCTGGAAGCCGAGGGGCTCATCACGGTGCTGCGCGGAGCGGGCGGCGGGGTCGTCGTCCACGAGCCCGATGAGCGCATGATCGCCCGCACCGCTGCAATGGTGCTCGCCTCGCGCAACGTTCCGCTGGAAGACGTCTTCGCCGCCCGCACGCTCGTCGAACCGCTGGCGGCAGGTGCCCTTGCCGGCATGCGCGCCCGGCGGGCGGTGGTCGATGAGCTGCGCACCCTGGTTCAGGCGCAGGAGGACTGCATCAGCGATCCCAAGCTCTTCGCCGCCGCCAATGCCACTTTCCACGAGCGGTTGGTCTCGCTGGCGGGCAACGAAACGCTCGGCCTGTTCTCCGAGATGCTGAACGAGATCGTCACCCGTGCTGTCACCGAGGTGAGCCGCGGCGAGGACACCGTGGGTTCGCTGTCGGTACGGCGTCGCGGCATCCGTTCGCAGCTGCGCCTGCTCGAACTCATCAAGTCCGGCGACCGCAGCGCGACCGAGCTGCATTGGCGCTCTCACATGGCGGTAGTCGGCAAGGTGATGCTCGGCCAGCGGGCTTCGGCGGTCGTCGATCTGTTCGACGATCACTGATTCACCTGCGCGAACGGGCTCCGGCGTACTTGCCGATCGCGGAAGTGACGATGGTGCTATTCCGGTAGCATCCGTGCAATGAGCGAGTCGGTGGCGATCGCTGAGGGCGGCGCCGGTGAGGTCGCCGGCTGGCAGCGACGCGTGGTGGATCGGTCGTTGGATGACGCCAAGCGCCGGTCAATCGACCGGGGTGCCCGGCTCATTCGCGCGGCGGCCAAAGTGCTCGACCGGACGAATGGTGAATCGCTCACGGTTCAGGAAGTCGCCGACGAGGCGGGCCAGTCGCTGCGCACGCTGTACCAGTACTTCTCGAGCAAGGACGATCTGCTTCTCGCCGTCTACGAGGAAGCCATGCGCACGTACGCGCGGCTCATCACGGCGGCCGTCAAACCGCTGGAAGATCCTCTCGAGCGGCTGGCCGGCGGGATCATTGCCTCAGCCCGCATGCCGGCCATGCACGGCTCCGGCCGCGACCGGGGGCTCACGCATCTGCGGCTTCAGCTGAGCCAGGCGCGTCCGGCCCTCGTGGCCTCCGCGCAGGAGCCCGTCACGGTCTTCTTCGGCGCGCTGATCAGGGAGGCCGCCGAAGCCGGGCAGCTGGCCGGCGTCGACATCGAGCAGGCCACGTACTTCATCTGCTCGCTGCGCAACTCCTACACCACGTCCGTGACGCTCGGCAATGATCTCGGCCTCGAGCTGCCCGATGTCGTTGACCTGTCGCTGTTTTCGCTCGGTGGCCTCGGCGCCGTGCTGCCGCGCGAATGGCACCAGAAGGTCGATGACGATCTGCACCTCACGGGCGGCGACGGCCGCTCGATCCTGCGTCAGCTCACCAAAGAGCCGAGCAGCCGCGCGCCGCGTGCGAAGGCTCGCTGACCTTCGCACGCAGCTGCGTTGAGGCTGTCAGTCTCCCTGATTCGCCAGCAAGTGCTCGATGACGGCATCGGCGGCTTGCTCCGGGGTCTGGTCGGGTGTGCGGATGTGGATGCTGGGCGCTTCCGGCTCCTCGTAGGGGTCGTCGACCCCGGTGAAGTTCGGCAGCTCACCGCGCCGGGCCTTGGAGTACAAACCCTTGCGGTCACGAGCTTCCGCGTCGACGAGGGGAGTGTCGACGAAGACCTCGACGAACGCCTCTTCACCGATGAGCTCCCGGGCGAGGCGGCGCTCCGCGCGGTACGGCGAGATGAGCGCGACAAGGACGATGAGGCCCGCGTCGGCCATCAGCGCCGCAACTTCCGCGGTACGGCGGACGTTTTCGACCCGGTCGGCCGTGGTGAAGCCGAGGTCCTTATTGATGCCGTGACGCAGGTTGTCGCCGTCGAGCAGGTACGTGTGCTTGCCCGCCGCGTGCAGTTTGCGCTCCACGATGTTGGCGATGGTGGACTTGCCGGCACCGGAAAGGCCCGTGAACCACAGGACTGACGGCTGCTGGTGCTTCTGCTCGGCACGTGCTGCCTGGTCGACCTCGACCGACTGCCAGTGGACGTTGTCCGCCCGCCGCAGCGCGAAGTGCAGCAGTCCGGCACCGACCGTGTTGTTGGTGATCCGGTCGATGAGGATGAAGCCGCCCATGTCGCGGTTCTCGGTGTACGGGTCGAACGCGATGGGCCGGCTGAGGTTGAGGTTGCAGACCCCGATCTCGTTCAGTTCCAGCGTTTTTGCCGCGGCGTGCTCCATGGTGTTGACGTTCACCTTGTACTTCGGCTGAGCGAGCGTTGCGCCGACCGTACGGGTGCCGATCTTGAACAGATACGGGCGTCCCGCGAGCATCGGCTCGTCGTTCATCCACACCACATGGGCCTCGAACTGGTCAGCGACCGAAGGCGGCGCGGTGGCCGAAGCCAGCACGTCGCCGCGGCTGATGTCCACCTCGTCGGCGAGCGTGATGGTGACCGAATCACCCGCTGCTGCCTCGAGAATGTCGCCGTCGAAGGTGACGATCCGGCTGACGGTGCTCTCGCGTCCGGACGGGATGACCCGCACGGTGTCGCCGACGCGCACCGCGCCGCCGACGATCTCGCCGGAGAAGCCGCGGAAGTCGAGGTTGGGGCGGTTGACCCACTGGACCGGCATCCGGAACGGACCGTCCTGGGTGGAGTCGTGCACCTGGACCGTCTCGAGGTGACCGATCAGCGTCGGCCCGTGATACCAGGGGGTGTGCGGGCTCGGCTCGGTGATGTTGTCGCCGCGCAATGCCGACAGCGGGATCGCGACGATGTCTTCGAGGCCGATCTCCGCGGCGAAGGTGCGGTAGTCCTCTTCGATCTGGTTGAAGACCTCTTGCGAGTAATCGACGAGATCGAGCTTGTTGATGGCCAGCAGAATGTGCTTGATCCCCAGCAGCGACACCAGATAGCTGTGGCGCCGAGTCTGGGTCAGCACGCCCTTGCGGGCATCGATCAGGATGACGGCGAGGTCGGCGGTAGAGGCGCCGGTGACCATGTTGCGGGTGTACTGCTCGTGACCGGGAGTGTCGGCGACGATGAACTTGCGCTTCTCGGTGGAGAAGAACCGGTAGGCGACGTCGATCGTGATGCCCTGCTCGCGCTCCGCCGTCAAGCCGTCGACGAGGAGGGCGAAGTCGAGCTCCCCGCCCTGGGTGCCGACCTTCTTCGAGTCGGATTCCAACGCGGCCAGGTGGTCCTCGAAGACCAGCTTCGAGTCATACAGCAGACGCCCGATCAGCGTGCTCTTGCCGTCATCGACGCTGCCG
>DATAVO010000007.1:0-10540 GCA_036267695.1 Frankiaceae bacterium | reverse complement strand
CTCTCGGGTCGCTGCCGGACGAGGTGCTGCAGAAGGTTCTGGTCGACAATGCCGCGGCGCTGTACGGCGTCACCCTCGCTGCGTGAGCGCCTCTGGAGACCTCAGCGAGGCGCTGCGCCAGTGGGTCGCCGATGAGATCGGCGACCCACTGGCGACGATCAGCGGGGTGCGGCGCACGTCAGCCGGATTCTCCCGTGAGAACTGGGTTTTTGATGCCTCGTGGACCGAAGGCGGACAGTCCCGGCAGGCTGCTTTGATCGCCCGGCGCGATCCCGAAGGCAGCGTGCTCGCGACCGACCGCAAGATCGAGACAGGCGTGTTGCGGGCGTTGCAGGACACCCCGGTGCCCAGCCCTCGGTTGCGCTGGGTGGATCTCGATGGCACACGGCTGGGCCGCCCGGCTCTGGTGATGGATGTGGCCGAGGGCATCTGTGACGGCTTCGTGCTCGCGGGCGGCACCCCTGCAGAAGACCGGCTGCGTCTCGCGCAGGAGCTGTATGACCGGCTCGCCGACATTCATCTGCTCGACTGGCAGGCCCTGGGCCTCGCCGACGTCCTCGACGATCCGGGGGAGCGGGCCGCGCTTGTCGCACTCGAGCACTGGGAGAGTGAGCTGCGCCGGGTGCAGCTCGAGCCCGAGCCGGAGCTCGAACTCGTCACCCACTGGCTGCGTTCGCAGGCGCCGGAAAATGCCGTAACCACCGTCGTTCATGGGGATTTCAAGGCCGGCAACGTCCTGCTCGTCGGTGACCTGATGCACGACGTGGGTGCCGCAACGGTGTCAGCCGTCCTGGACTGGGAGACGGTGCATCTCGGCGACCCGCGCGAGGATCTGGGCTGGGTCACCAATCCGCTGCGGGCGCGCGAGCATCGTGTTCCCGGCGCGTGGGAGCCGGCCGATCTGCTCGCCCGCTGGATCGAGCGCACCGGCCTTTCCGCCGAGCCGGAGGCGGTGCACTGGTGGAGCGTGTTGGCGAACCTCAAGCTCTCCGCGATCGTGCTGAGCGGCTCGCGTGCTTTCGTCGACGGCCGGCTGGATCGCGTCCATCAAGCGCCCATCGGCATCTACCGGCTGATGCTCGACATGATCGGAGCCTGAGGTGCGACCCGACGTCAGCGAGCAGTTGGACGGCCTGCGACGCATCCTCGAGAGCGTCGTGGCACCGGAACTTGCTGACCCGTATCCGATCGACATCCTGGCCGGCGTCTGCGCGACCCTGGAGACGTTGAGCTCCGGATGGCAGTTGGTTCCCGGCTTCCTGCAGTGGGACGCGGAGATGTCGGCGGCCCTGCTGCGCCAGGTGATCACCTCCGACGTCGAGCTGGACGGCGCCTTGCATGAGCGGGTGCGAGCGGTGGTGCTGGAGGATCCGCCCGACGCGACGAACCTGCCGGCGCTGCAAGCCCGGCACGTGCGCGTGCGGCAGGCGCTGGCGGATGTGATGCCGGTCGTGATGGAGCGCGACGAATTGCGTGGGCTACGCACGTATCTCGCCGCCCATCTCCGGGAGCGTGCCGAGCGCTATCCCCTCAAGGCAGTGTGGCGCCCCGCCGGCGCACCAAAGGACTGACCCGACGATGACCCGACAATGAGAGAGCCTGCATGCTGACGACGCTCGACGACTCGCCCTGGCACCAGCTGCCCACGACGTTCGACCATGTGGGCACGAGTGATCCGCGGTTCTTCGACCGGCTGTGGTTTGCCGCCTCGGATCGGGTCGGCGGCGGCGCGCTGCAATTCACCATGGGCGTCTACCAGAACATGAATGTGGTCGACGGCGGCGCGGTGTTCATCGCCGGTGGCCGCCAGCACAACGTCCGCGTCTCGCGAAGCCTGCGGCCCCTGTATGAGTCGAGCTGCGGTCCGCTCGCCATCGATGTCCGCGAGCCGATGAAGCGCATCGGCTTGTCGGTCGCGCCGAACGACAGCGGGATCAGCGCCGAGCTCGAGTGGCTCGCGAGCGACCCGCCGCAGGAGGAGCGTCCGCATTACGCGCGGCTGTCCGGACGGGTGCTCGAGGACTACAGCCGCTACGACCAGATCGGCTCGTGCACCGGATGGTTCGAGGTCGAGGGTGAGCGTCACGAGGTCGATTCCTGGTGGTCGTGCCGCGACCATTCGTGGGGGGTACGCGAGCGGGTCGGCATCCCCGAACCCGTGACCGGACCGCCCGCATCAGCGCCGTCGGGCGGTGGCCTCTTCGCGTTCCTTTTCTATTCGACGCCGGACTTCTCCGGACACGTGCAGGTCACCCGCCGCGCGGAGGGCCTGAACCACTCGACCGTGGAGGTCATCGACCGCGCCACGGGCGTCTCGACCCTGGGGGAGCGGGTCGGGCTCGAAGCGTCCTTCGTCGACGCCGACCGGCCGAGGCGGATGGCGACCGCCAGCTTCGATGTCCGCCTCGCCGGCGGCGGCTCCGTCCGTATCGACGCCGAGGCGACCGGACCCGCGGTGGCGATGCAGGGCCTCGGTTACGGCGGCTACAACGACGAACTCGGACTCGGCGTCTGGCGCGGCGAGCAGTTCCAGGAAACCGACGTCTGGGACGTCACGCATCCCGCCCGCGTCACCTATCCCGATGGTTCCGTCGGCCGGCCCGTGCATCGCATCCAGCCGGTGCGCGTTCGCCAGCACGCGGCCGACGGCTCCGTCAGCGAGGGCACCGGGAGCCTGACCTTCATCGCCGAGCTGACCTTCGACGGCGAACGCCTGCACCTGCCCGCCTGACCCTTCAAGATCAGACGTCGTCGAGCCAGGCTCCACTGACGTGCTCGAAGTTCACCAGCACCGTGCTGCGGTGGACGCTGCCCGGCGGAAGGGCATCGGCGAATTCGATGACGCGGTGACCGCGCATCGCCTCGGCGCAGACGGCCAGGATCTCGGCGGAGTTTGTGGCCTCGGGCAGCCGCAGGTGAATGTCGGTTCCCTCAGCCAGAAGGTGGAGCGTGACGCTCACCGGGCTGTTTCGCTACCGCTGCAGGGGCACGGGGTTGCCGGACAGCCAGGTGCTCGGCAGCGTGACGCTGCGCCCACACCCGACGCACTCGCCGGTGATCAGCCGGGGCTCCAGCGGCCATGGCGTGAAGCCCGGCGGATCCATGGGGGAGGTGCAGTACGGGCAGGACAGGTTGATGATCTCGTTCTGCTCCGACGGCGCCGGCCCGCTGGGCGAATCGATGGGGGACATCCAGCACCTCCAACCGCCGGACGGGACCCGGCTGGCCAAGTCTGGTCAGCATAGGGCGTGCTCGCGGCGAGCGGGAAACTTGGGGTGTGCACGAGCCGTGAGTGAGACGTCCACCGAGAACGTGAAGGCCAGAGCGTCACGGGCGCGGCGCGGGCAGACTGGAGGGAGCGCGGCTTCGCAACGGCCGCGTGATTCGAGGCCGCTTCATGGGAAAGGCGCAGCAGGTCAGAGCCGTTCGAACGCTGAGTCCTGCCGCGATCGCGGCCCTCGCTGCCGCTGCCTGCTGGGCCTGGTTCGCCAGCGGCGTTCGGACGTTCACCCGGCCGGCCGAGGTGCTCACCTTCATTCCTGCACTCGCGGTGCTGGTGCTGACCCTGCGGCCGAAGGCGCGCTCGATCCCGATCCTCGCCGGGCCCGCGCCGCCGTGGCGGACCTTCATCGCCTGGATCGTCATGTTGGCGGCCGTGGTCGGCTGGGAGCTCAGCGAGCTCTTCTCGCAGCCGCGCCAGGGGCATCCGACCTTGAGCTCGATCACCAACACGCTGCTGAGCACCCATCCCAGCCGTTTTCTCGGATTTCTTGCCTGGCTACTGCTCGGCTGGCTGATGGTGCGCGACCTCGGACCGGGCGCACCGCGGGATGAGCAGCCGTGACCAGCTTCATGATCGGCATCACCGGCTACGCCGTGCTGCTCGCGCTGGTGATCGCCCTGGCGATCGTGGCCCGCCGGCCGGGCGTGCCGGTCGCGACAGGCAGCCGGCTCATCGCTTCGATACGGCGTACGCGCACCGGCCGCATCCTGCTTGTCCTCGGCTGGGCCTGGGTTGGCTGGCACCTGTTCGTGCGATGACGACGTCCGCAGGAGTGGCGCTCGCACAGCCCAGGCGCGTATACATACGGCCCTAAGTAAGGCCCGGCTTGTCGAGCCCCCGCATCCCCGGTCTGCGATCTTCGCGCCGAACGGGGATGTCATGCCCTCAATGGATGTTTTGTGCACGCGCAGCGAGACGCTCAGGCCGCCAGCCACCGCTCCGCCTCGCTGGAGTCCTCCCAGGCTCGTCCGGTCCGTCGGTCAGCGCGTCCAGCTCGCTGTCACCGTGTTCATCGTGATGCTGCCGCTCGCCGGAGTGGTGGTGGTCGCGACGGCCCTGGTCGGGGGTGTCAGCGCAGTCGACCTCGGCCTGCTAGCCGGCTTCTATGCCGTCGCCGGGCTCGGCCTTACGGCCGGCTACCACCGCCTGTTCACCCATCGCAGCTTCACTGCCAATCGGTCTTTGAAGGTGGCGCTCGCCATCGCCGGCGGGATGTGCTTCGAAGGCGGCGTCATCAGTTGGGTGGCGACGCACCGGCGCCATCACGCTTTCGCCGATCGGCCGGGCGACCCGCACTCACCGCACCGCTATGGCCGCGGGAGCACCTGGGGGCAGCTGCGCGGCCTGGGGCATGCGCACCTCGGCTGGCTGTTCGCTCCTGACACCACGTCGGTGCAGCAGTACGCCCCGGACCTGCGCGCCGACCCGGTACTGCGCCGCATCGATGGGGCGTTTCCGCTGCTGTGCCTGGTTTCGCTGGCGCTTCCCACCCTGGCCGGCTGGCTGTTGACCGGAACGTGGCGTGGGGCGCTTGGTGGCCTGCTGTGGGGCGGACTGGTGCGCGTCTTCCTGCTGCATCACGTCACCTGGAGTGTGAACTCGCTCTGCCATCTCGTCGGAGCGCGTCCGTTCCGCACGCGACGCGATGATCGCGCCACGAACCTGTGGCCGCTCGCGATCCTTTCCTTCGGCGACAGCTGGCACAACCTGCACCACGCCGACCCGACGAGCGCCCGGCACGGCGTCGATCCCCATCAGGTCGACATCGCCGCCGGGTTCATCAAGATGTGCGAGCGGCTGGGCTGGGCGACCCGCGTTCAGTGGCCCGACGTTCACCGCATCGAGGGCCACCGGCGGTAGTTGTCGCGACGTCCACCGCGGGCCGGTTGCTGTCGCCTGGCGAAATGTCATAAAAAAGCTTTCCGGGTACCACGGGAGGCTTGATGAGCGACGAGGCAGCTGCCGTCGCCCCCCGGCGTCCCGACACCCACTCGCGGGAGCATGCGATCGCGTTGACCTTCGTGACCCTGGCGGAGGCGCTGGTCGACGACTACGACGTCGTCGATCTGCTGGATCGACTGGTGCACGGTTGCGTCGATCTGCTGGGCGCCTCGGCCGCCGGCCTGCTGCTTAGCGATCAGCACGAGAACCTGGCCGTCATGGCCTCCTCGAGCGAGGAGTCGCGCCTGCTGGAAATCTGCCAGCTGCAGTCCGAGAAGGTCCCTGCCTCGATTGCGTACGTACCGGGGCCCCGGTGATCTGCCCCGCGCTCGGGGACGAGCTGGACAGGTGGCCGACGTTTGCCGCCTCGGCCATCGACGCCGGCTTCACGTCAGTGCTCGCCGTTCCGATGCGGCTGCGCGAGCAGACCATTGGAGGCCTGAACCTCTTCAACGCCGGGCCGCTCATCTTGAGCGCGGACGATCAGCGTCTCGCTCAAGCGCTCGCTGACGTCGCGACGGTCGGGGTGCTTCAGCAGCGGTCCGCCCACCGCACCTTCCTGCTTGCCGAGCAGCTGCAGCGGGCGCTGTCCAGCCGGGTGCTGGTGGAGCAGGCCAAGGGGGTCCTCGCCGAACGCCATGCGGTGAGTGTCGATCGGGCCTTCGACGCCCTGCGCCGGTACGCCCGCAACAACAACCTCAAGCTTGCTGACGTCTCACAGGTGGTGCTGCGGGGGGAGATGGATCCAGCGGCCTTCACGATCCCGGGCAGCCGCGACTAGCTGGGTTTTTGCATTTACTCACCGTTAACCGGGCGGCATGTGGTCGTCACAGGATCCGCGCGTACTGTCGGCTCATCAAAGCGTGCCTGGACAAGTCCGGAGCCTCCCCGAAACACCGTGCCCCGCGCCGCTCCCGCTTCCCCCTGACCCGGTGAGAGTGTCGATGCGATCTTCTGAGCCGGAAGCCGCCGATTTTGCGGCCGCCTTGGGGCCGTTTGGCCCTACAGCTCTGGCCCGGGTGACCGATTGAATAGCATGGTGACTCGGCCCGGCGCTGTCCTCGATGCCATCGCCGCCCCCGCCACTCCCGCCCCACCCCTTCCGCTGCCGAGGCTGCGCGCGATCGCGCGCCACGCGGTCCCCAATCTCGTCGAGTGCACTCTCGTGCCGACCCTGATCTTTTCGGTCGTGCTCCAGATCTCCGGTTTGGTGACCGCATCGCTGGCGGCGCTCGGCTGGTCCTACGCGATGCTCGTGCGACGGCTGATCATGCGGATTCGGATCCCCGGCTTGCTGATGCTCACCTGCCTCGGGCTCACGGTGCGCACGGTGGTCGTCGTCGCCAGCGGCAGCGCCTTCATCTACTTCCTGCAGCCCATCGCCGCCACGACCTTGGTGGGCTTCACGTTCCTGGCCTCTGCGCTGACCAAAAGCCCCATGGTCGATCGCCTCGCCAAGGACTTCTGCCCGCTCACCGATGACATCGTGGGGCGCCATCGGGTCAAGCGCCTCTTCCGCCGGCTGACGATCATGTGGGCAGCAGTCAACCTGCTCAACGCTGCGGTGACCTGCTGGCTCTTGCTGACCCAGTCGACAGCGATCTTCGTGGCGGTCAAGCCCTTCCCGGCGATGGCTGTCACCTGGACCGCAGTCGGCGTCACGGTCATGTGGTCGCTGCGGGTGGCGCGCCAGGAGGGCCTGCACGCCGGCCCCACCGGCCTGCGGGCCCGGCTTCGGTCGCTGCGCGGAATCTCCGTGCCGGTCGTCGCGCTCGCCGTTGACTGACCGGCCCGTTTCTGGGTCGGCCCGCTGCACGCCATAGTGGACGAATGCTGAGGCGGGCAGCGCACAACGAGCGCGTACGCGTTCCTGCTCCGCTAGTGCGGCGCCGTTTGCCTACTGGCCGCGGCGCCATCGAGCAACCGAATGCGGGCGATGACGGTCCGGCCGCGCTGACCCCCGTCTTCTGGGCGGCAGTGGCGGTGACCGGGATCGCCAGCGGGCTGTTCGGCGATCTGCTGATGTTCCTGCTCTTCCACGTCGAGCACTGGGCCTTCGGCTATGACTCGGGCAGCCTGCTCGACGGCGTCCGGCAGGCGTCCAATCTGCGACGCGTGCTTTCGCTGGTGATCGCCGGCGTCTTCGGCGGGGTCGCCTGGTACCTGCTGCGCCGCTTCGCCAAAGGCGACACCGAGGTGGACGACTCGCTCTGGCGCGGTACCGGGAAGCTGGCGTTCTGGCGCAGCCTGGGCACGTCAGGCATTTCCGAGGTCGTCATCGGCATGGGCGCCTCGATCGGCCGGGAGGCGGCGCCCAAGCTGATGGGCGGCGCTTCCGGCAGCGTGATCGCCGGGTGGGCGCGGCTGACGCCCTCGCAGCGGCGCCTGCTGGTCTCGTGCGGCGCCGGGTCAGGCCTCGCCGCCGTTTACAACGTTCCGATCGGCGGGGCGCTCTTCACGGCAGAGGTGCTGGTCGGCAGCATCGCCTTGCCGGTCATCCTGCCGGCCCTGGCGTGCTCCGCCATCGCGACCGCGACCGCCCGCTGGTACCTCGCCGACCACGCGACCTACATCGGGATCCCGCACTTCCACTCGAGTTCCCGGCTGGTCATCTGGGCGATCCTGCTCGGCCCGCTCGCCGGCCTCGTCGCCGCCGGCTACATCCGGCTCTTGGGCTGGATCGCCTACCGGCGGGTAACCGGCGCTCTGCTGCTGATCAGCATGCCCGTCGGCTTCGGCATCCTCGGACTGCTCGGCATCCCCTACCCCCAGCTGTTCGGAAACGGCAGCGCGATCGTCGGCGAGACGTTCTTCGGCGGCGGGGGTCTCACCCTTCTGCTGGTGCTCTTCCTGCTCAAACCGCTGGTGACCGCGATGTGCCTCGGGGTCGGCGCCTCGGGTGGGCTTTTCACTCCTGTCCTGAGCGTCGGCGCGCTCTTCGGCGCCTTCCTCGGATTGGCGTGGTCCCATCTGTGGCCCGGAACCCCGCTCGGCGCGTACGCGATGGTCGGTGCGGCGGCGATGGTGGGGGCCGCCATGCAGGCCCCTTTGGCGGCGCTCGTGATCGTCATCGAGTTGACCGACAGCGGTCTCGGGCTGACCCTTCCGATGATTGCGGCGACGGTCATCGCGACGGCGGTGACGCGCTATCTCGACGGCTACTCGATCTACTCGGCCCGGCTGCCGGGGCTGCCTCCTGCTGCGGGATCCGGGGCGCCTGCGGCCTGACACGTCCGGCCGCTATCGTCAGCCGCATGATCTTGGAGCATGCCGTCCTGCCGGTCAGGCCGGGCGAGGAAGAGGCGTTTGAAGAAGCGTTCACGCTGGCGAAGACGATCATCCTCGCCTCGCCGGGATGCGAGGGCCTGACCCTCTCCCGCTGCCTCGAGCGACCGAACGCGTATCTGCTCCTGGTGCAGTGGCGCGAACTGGAAGACCACATGGAGGGATTCCGGCAGTCCTCGGCGTATCTGGAGTGGCGCGCACTGCTGCACCACTTCTACGAGCCGGCTCCCGTCGTCGAGCATTTCTCGCTGGTGCAATCCGGATGAGCACCCCACAATTCGGCCTCGAGGGTCAGGTCATCATCGTGACGGGGGCCAGCCGCGGTATCGGGCTCGGCTGCGCCCGCTTCCTGGCTGACCAGGGCGCCAAGCTCGTCCTCACCGGACGTAATTCGGAGCGGCTCGCGGCTGCGGTCGCTTCGCTCGGCCGTGCGCCTTCCGACGTCATCGCGCGGACCGTCAACACGGCTGATCGCGATGGCGCGTTCGAGCTTGCCGAAGCCGCGCGGGAGCGGTGGGGGCGCATCGACGGCCTGGTCGCTAATGCGCAGTCGTTCCGGCCGGTGACCCCGCTCGAAGATGTCAGCCAGCACGATCTGGATGTCGTGTTCAACACCGGACCGGCGGGCACGTTGTGGTCGATGCAGGCGGTGCTCCCGGCGATGCGCGACCAGGGTCGCGGGCGCATCGTGACGATGGGCTCGGCTGTCGGGCTCACCGGCGGCCCTGGCTACGGCCCCTACGCGGCGTCGAACGAGGCCATCCGCTCGCTGACGCGTACGGCCGCCCGCGAGTGGGGACGCTTCGGCGTGCTGGTCAATTGCGTGTGCCCGGCCTCCGTCGGCCACCGGATGCCGCCTGACGACGATCCGGTGCGGGCCGCCACGTTCGCCGCGATGTACGCCGATCATCCGCTCGGGCGCGACGGCGATCTGGTCACGGACATCGCGCCCGCCGTCGCGTTCCTGCTTTCCGACGGGTCGTCTTATGTCACCGGCCAGACCTTGATGGTCGACGGCGGCGGGATCATGCGGGCCTGAGGTCGGAGCGGGCATCGGCGGGCAGTACGCGCTCGGCGGGTACGGAGCCGCGAAGGCAGGCGTGCCGCCAGCAGCCGGCCGGTTCGTGCTCAGGGCAATAGCAGGCACGAATCCCCGAACTCGTGCCACAGGTAGCCGCCGTTGGCCGGGTCGAGCGCCTGCTCGTACGCGAGGCCCACGAGTTCTGGCCCGGCGACGGCTTCGAGCATCAGCAGGTGCGATGCCTCAGGCTCGTGCCAGCCCGTGATGAGACCGCCGATGACCCGGGGCGGACGACCGGGCCCGATCGCGAGGTCGGTGACTCCGGCGCCGGCATGGACCGAACCATCTTCATCCGCGACGGTTTCCAGTGCCCGCGTCACGGTGGTACCAGCGGCGACGATGCGCCCGCCCGCAGTCCGCACCGCATTGACCCGCTTGGCCGTCTCGGCCGATACCCGGAAGCGCTCGGGTAGTGGCAGCTCGTCGGCTTCCAGCGACGAGACGCCGGTGTGGAGCAGCAGCGGCGCAATGCCGACACCGGCTCTCCACAGATCGGCGACGAGTCGCAGGGAGAACGGTCGTGACGCGCTGACCATCTCGGCGCTGCCGGGATGTTCGGCGAAGATCGTCTGGTAGTCCGGCAGCGGCCATTCGCCGTGGAGGTGGTCGTAGGAGATGGGCCTTCCCTCGCGCTCCAGGAAAGCGGCAGCGCCCGACTCCACGGCGAGCTCGGCCTCCCAGAGTCGGCTTTCCTTTGATTGCAAGGGATCTGGCCAGCTACGGGCGAGCGTGAGGCGCGCTCCGCGGGGCAGGTCGAGGCACTCACCGACCGCGCCATCGCTGACCCGATGCAGCTGCTCGTCACGCAGCTCGACGATCCAGCGCTCACCCGCGGTAGGGCTGGAGAAGTGGATGACGACCTGCCTTCCGGTGCCGCGCCGGCCGGTGATGGCTGCCGCGACCGTGGCCGAGGTGTTGACCACGATGAGATCGCCGGGGTCGAGATGCTC
>DATAVO010000006.1:0-45464 GCA_036267695.1 Frankiaceae bacterium | reverse complement strand
GTGCTGGCGCTGGGGTTGGTCACCCAGGGATAGTCGAGCTGCGGGTAGCCGCCGCTCATGTTCAGGATCTTGCTGCCCGGCTGCTGCTCGGCGATCCGGGCCTCTTCGATGCGCAAGGTGGCAGCCGCGATGGTGGCGGTCTTGGCGACCGGCATGGTTTCCGAGGCGACGGCCGTGGACGCGAGAGCGAGGTACTTGTCGCCCGTCTCCGTCGTGGCGATCCCGTTGAGGGCAGACGCGAGTACCAGCGCCGCGGACGAGGTGGCGCTGTTCTGGATCTCCACGTGCAGGCCGGGGATCGTGCTCTGGTGCAGGATCGCCGTCCAGCTCAGCGGTGCCTTGGCGAACCGGCTGGTGTTCAGGTTGTCGTTGGCCGCGATGACGATGGGGCTGATGGCCGTGCTCGGTGCAGTGCCGGCGACGGACGTTCCGGCCAGGATGGCGCGGACCCGGCTGTCGGGGATCCACACGTCCGCCTTGCCCTGCTTGAGCAGGGCAGCGGCCGCCGCGGAATCGTCATTCGAGGTGACGGTCGCGTCGAGACAGGAGTGGCTGGCCACCTCGCGCACGACCGCGGCGATACCTGACGCGGCCACCACGTTCACAGCTGGACGCGACGCGCACGAACTCGCCGGGGAGCTCGTCGGCGAATGCTTCGGGGTGGGGTTCGCCGCGGCGGGAGTGGCGGAGGTCGTACCGCCAGGAGAAATGACGACCACGAGGACGATGGCGACCGCGGCCACTAGCAAAACGGTCGCTGCCGATACCCACCACCGACGACTCTTCGACGGCGCAGCGTGACGTGCCAAGACCCCTCCGGGTGAGCAAGGCGCCTGGGCGGACAGGAGGCGCGGGAGCACGCCCGGCATCGCGCTCGCCAGCCGTGATCTTGTTGAAAAGATAACGCGGGGAACCGCCTCTTGTTCGTCACTTAGGGCAACTGTGACGTAAGCGAACATGAGCTGAGAAGCACCCGCGTGATGGCATTGATCAGGAACTATGGGGACACACCGGACACACCGGGCAGGCAAGAGTCGTCTACGGTGCGTGAGCGCAGGGTTGCACCGCGTCTGACTGAGGAGTCAGGGAAGGTCGGAGACCTACTCGCCGACCACGAGCGGGGACACCTGCGGCGGCAGGTCGGCGTAGGTCACGATTCCGGGCCTGGCCGCCACCACCCCCGGGATCGCGTTGACAACCGGCATGGCGGTGATCACGGAGCCGATGGCGAGCATGTCGTCAAGGCTCATCGATTCCATATCTGCGGGCAGGACTTCGGCGCGGACGTTCACCTGCGGGTAGCCGCGAATCTCGATCTGGTAGGCCATGGCGACGTCCCACGCCGGCTCGATGTCCGGCGCGACGGTCCAGCGCACCACCGCCTCGATGACATCGGTGCCGCCGGCGCTACCGATCCACCGGGCTTCGATTCCGGCGACCGTTCCTGCCTGGACCGAACGCCGCGGGATCGTGTCGACGTCGCTGAGTGCGTGCGCGAATTCGACGTCGCAGCGAATGTCGTCGAGTGTGACGGAGAACAGCTCGGCCATCGCCTCGACGGCATCTGCGAAGACGGCCGTCGCCGCCGCGATGTCGTCGGCGTGGCCCCCATCGCCCGCGGGCCGTCCCCAGCCGAGCTCGTCCTGGTTCGCGTCGCCCGCCCACATGCCGATGTTGAAAGACTCGACCACCCGGACATAGCTCACGTCACGGCTGACACCCGAGGCGACCGCCGTCAGGTAGTCGGCGAAGCCGGGATTGACGCCGGTGCCGAACAGGCTGGCACCCCCGCCGAGCGCGGCGTCGTTGAGCTCCTTGCGGGCCGCCTCGCCGTAGGAGCGGCCGGTGATGAAGGCGGCCGTGCTCAGCACGTTGATGCCGGAGCGCAGCAAACGGGTGAGGTGCTCGAGATCGTGGTGCAGCGGCATGTAGAGCACGCAGTCGGGCCTCAGCGCGATGAGGGCGTCAATGTCATTTGTCGCCGTGATGCCGAAGGATTGCTCGAGGCCGGCAAGCTCACCGACGTCCTTGCCGACCTTGTCGGCGCTGAACGCGTAGACCCCGACGAGCTCGATCTCCGGCCGGCGCAGAATGGCCCGAAGTGCCTGGCGCGCAACGTTTCCCGTCGTCCACTGCACGACCCGTACGCGCGGAGAATTCGGCGCCATCAGCGTCTGTTCACTTGGCCGGCGTCAACCGGGACCACCGTGCCGGTGATGTAGCGCGCTTCAGCTGAAACCAGCCAGAGGATGGCGTTGGAGACATCGAGGGGATCGACGGCCTCGACCGGCATCGCGTTGGTCAGGGCGCCGGTCAGCTCGGGAACGAATTCGAGGATGGAGGAGACGTTGCCGTCGTTCGCCATCGGCGTGCGCACCGTCGTCGGCGCGACCACATTGCAGCGGATGTAGTACGGCGCAAGGTAGTTGGCCCACGAGCGCATCAGCCCGATGACGCCGTGCTTTGCTGCCGTGTAGCCGAGCATTCCCGCCGCCGGAACCGGAGCGCCGAACAGGCCGCCGGTCGAACTCGTCAGCACGAGCGCGCCGCCCTGATTGCGCTTGACCATCGAGGGAATCGCGACCCGGCCGGTGTTCCACACGCCGGTGAGGTTCACCCCGATCACCTCATCCCACTGCGTCTGCTCCGACGCGAGACCGCTAGGGCCGATGCCCGCATTGGCCAGCACGATGTCGACCGGCCCGAGTTCATTCACCCCGGCGTCAAAGGCCTTTTGCAGCGCGGTGACGTCACGGACGTCGGCCTGCAGGGCGACCATCCGCCGGCCCAGCGCCTCGACTTCCTTCACCGTCTGATCGAAATCGTCGGGCGTGGACATCGGGTAGACCACCGACTCCAGCTGGGCGCAGATGTCGACGCCGATGATGTCGGCACCCTCCTGCGCCAGCCGGACCGCGTGGCTGCGGCCCTGCCCGCGGGCGGCGCCGGTGATGAAAGCGACCTTGCGGTCAAGCCTTCCCATGATTCTCCTCAGTCGCGGACAGAGATCGGCTTCTGCGGCTCAGCCGACAGAGACCGGCAGCGTGCCCCAGCCGCGCACCGTCGATGTCGAGGACAGGCTGGCTTTGTCCCAGTCGACCTCCCACGTCGGGAAGCGCACGAGGAACTCCTCGAGAGCGACGCGTGCCTCGATGCGGGCAAGCGCGGCGCCGAGGCAGTAATGGGTACCGATGCCAAGGGTCAGGTGCTGGGCCATCGGGCGGTGGATGTCGAAGCGCTCGCCGTTCTCCCAGCGCTGCTCGTCGCGGTTGGCGGAGGCGACGATGAACGTGATGGCGCTGCCGGCCGGAACGGTCTGGCCGTAGTAGTCCACGTCGGTCGTGACGTAGCGCGCGACCGCATGCCCCGTCGGCTCGAAGCGCAGCGTTTCCTCAATGGCACTGGGGATCAGCGCGGGATCGGCGACAAGATCGGCGCGCTGATCGGGATGGCGGGCGAGCAGGCCGACGAACCAGCCGATCAGCCGGGCGGTTGTTTCGTTGCCGGCGCCGGCGACCACCGATACGTAGGTGAGGATTTCCTCGTGAGTCAGCGTGCGGCGGACCCCGTGCTCGTCCTGGAATTCGGCATTCAGCAGTTCGGTCATCAGGTCATCGGAGGGATGATCGGCGCGCCAGTGGATGTAGTCGGAGAAGACTTCGGTGTCCATCAGCGCGCCCTCGGACACCTTCATCTGCTGCCCGGGCACGGTGCGTAGCTTGGCGTCGACATGCTCGCGGATCGCCTCCTGGTCAGCCTCGGGAATGCCCAGCAGCATGCCGATGACCCGCATCGGCACCTCGTTGGCGAACTCCGACATCACCTCGAAGCTCTCGATGCCGACGAGGCGGTCCAGTGAACGCACGCAGTACTCGCGGATCGCCGGTTCGATCGAGGAGATGCGCCGCGGTGTGAACACGCGGGCCAGCAGGGCGCGATGGATGTCGTGCACCGGCGGGTCCTCCATGATCAGGGTGCCGGGCGGGATCTCGATGTTGGCCTTGATGACCTCGATGATCGGGCCGCGAGCCGAGGAGAACGTGCGCCAGTTGGTCAGCGCAGCGTCGATATCGGCGTGGCGGCTGAGCGCGAAGAAGTCGTGCTGCTCGTTGTAGTACAGGGGTGCCTCGGCGCGAAGCCGTTGGTAGATCGGGTACGGGTCGTCGGCGATGTCGCGGTCGAACGGATCCCAGTAGACCGCACCGTCACCACTCACCCAGAGCCTCCAGTGCCGCCGAAGAAAGTTTTAACGGTCGTTCTAATTGGGGTTGGCACCGCCTGTCAAGGCTGGCACGTTGGCATCATGCGAAACGTGGCCGAGCCGCGCCGTCGTCGAGCGGCCACCGAGGAGAAGCTGACCCGGCTGCTCGACGTGACCGAGGAGATCATCCTCCGCGAGGGCTATGCCTCGGTGAGCTCGCGCAGCGTTGCCTCACGGGCCGGGATCCAGGCGCCGCTGGTGCACTACTACTTCCCGACGATCGATGAGTTGTTCGTCGCGGTCTTGCGCCGTCGCGCCGAGCCGAACGTCGTGAAGATGGCCGCGGCGATGGCATCGCCGGAGCCGCTACGCGCCTGGTGGCAGCTTGCCTCTGATCCGCGCGGAACCGCCCTGCTGCTCGAGCTCATCGCGGCGGCGAATCACCGGCCGGCCTTGAAAGCGGAGGTAGGAAAGGTCGCCCGCGAGATCAGGCAAATGCAGATGGACACGCTGACCTCGATCCTCGGGGAGTACGGGCTCGACCCCGACGTGTTCCCGCCGGCGTTGATTGCGACGGCGATGCAAGGGGTCGCGTTTGCTCTCGTCGCCGATGAGGCGGCTGGTCACGACACCAAACATGAGCAGGCGCGGGCAGCGATGGAGCGGCTGATGGCGTCGCTCGAGCAGCGGCGGGTGCAATGACCGCGCCCGATTCAGCCGCGGCGCGCTACACCGGAGCCCGCGTCCACCGCGTCGAGGACGCGCGGCTGCTCACCGGGCGCGGCACGTTCGTCGACGACATCGTCAGGTCTCGAATGGCGCATGCGTGCTTCGTGCGAAGCCCGTTGGCGAGCGCCCGGATCGTTGCTATCGACGCCTGTGCTGCGCTGGAGATGCCTGGTGTGCAGGCAGTTTTCACTGCCGATGATCTCAATTCCGGCGTGCATGAGTCCTGGTACTCGGCGATGGGCAAGCACGTTCCCGATACCCCGCGGCCTCCGCTTGCCGAGGGTTTCGTGCGTTTCGTCGGTGACCCGGTGGCACTCGTCATCGCCGGCGATCGTTACGTCGCCGAAGATGCCGTCGACGCGGTCGAGGTCGAGTACGACCCGCTGCCGGCCGTCGCCGACTACGCGACCGCCCGCGACGCGCAGGCGCTGGTCCACGAGGGCTATCCGGCCAACGTCGCCGGCGGGCTCGGGACCACGCTGCCGGATGCGCTGTCGGCGATCTTCAAGGACTCCGCGCATCACGTCAGCGTGACCGTCCATCAGCAGGCATATGCGGCGGTACCGCTGGAAACGCGGGGGATGGTGGCCGAGTGGTCGGGCGATGAACTGACCGTGTGGGCGGCGACCCAATCGCCCCACGAAGTCCGCGCTTTCCTGGCACGCTTGCTCGGCCTGGCCGAGAACCGGGTACGGGTCATCATGCGCGACACCGGCGGCGGCTTCGGGCAGAAGGTCATGCCGATGCGCGAGGAGATGTGCATCGGGCTCGCTGCCATGAAGATGCGCAGCGCGGTGAAGTGGATCGAAGACCGTCGCGAAAACCTCATGACGGCAGGCATGTCCCGGCACGAGCACGGCGAGACACACTTCGCGTTCGACGCTGACGGCGCGATCCGCGGCGCCTACATCGATCACGTGCAGGACATCGGGGCCTACCCGACCCCTTGGCCGGTCGGCACAGCGGCCGCCGTCGGAATGTTGTTCCCCGGGCCCTATCGGGTGCCAGCGGCAGCGTTCCGTACGACCTCGGTGTTCTCCAACACGTCCGGACGCGTCGCGTATCGCGGTCCGTGGCAGTTTGAATCACTGGCCCGTGAGGTCACTCTCGACATCGCTGCCCGGCACATGCACATGGATCCCGTCGAACTGCGCCAGCGCAACCTGCTGCGCCGCGACGAGCTGCCCTATGCCAACCCGAACGGCATGCCCTACAGCGATGTCACCCCGGTCGAGACGTTCGAAAAAGCCTTGCAAATGCTGGACTATGACGCGTTCCGCCGTGAGCAGGCTGTGGCGCGAGAGCAGGGTCGTTACCTCGGAGTCGGCATGTGCAACTACATCGAACCCACGGCGAGTGCGATGTCCTTCTACGGCACCGAAGGCGCCACGATCCGGATCGAGCCTTCGGGCACCGTGAACGTGTACGTGGCCGGCGGCTCGACGGGCAACAGCCTCGAGACCGCCGCTGTCCAGCTGACTGCAGACGCGCTGGGCGTGAACATTGCCGACGTACGGACCATCCAGGGTGATACGGCCGTCACCCCGTTCGGCGCCGGCACCGGCGGTAGCCGCAGCGGATCGATGATTGCCGGTGCGGTCGAAGAAACTGCTGCGATCCTTCGGGAGCGCATCGTCGCCATCGCTGCCGAGCATCTGGAAGCGGCGCCGGGAGACATGGAGCTCGCCGACAGCCACGCACGCGTGAAGGGGTCGCCCACGAATGCCGTGCCGCTGACCAAGATTGCGGAGATCGCGTACTTCATGCCGCACAAGCTGCCCGCCGGAATTCCTGCCGGTCTGGAGGCCAGCGCGCGATACCAGGCGCGCAGCCCGGTGATCTGGGCCAACGCGTCTCACGTGTGCACGTGTGAGGTGGACATCGTCACGGGAGCGGTGAACTTGCTGCGCTACATCGTCAGCGAGGACTGCGGCCCGATGATCAACCCGAGCGTTGTCGAAGGGCAGATCGCCGGAGGTGTCGTGCAGGGCATCGGCGGCGTGCTCTTCGAGCATCTGCCCTATGACGAAGACGGCAACCCGCTCGCCACGACCTTCATGGACTATTTGCTGCCGACCGCCTGCGACGTGCCGACCATCGAGTACGGCCATGTCGAGACGGCCGCACCAGGCCCCGGTGGATTCAAGGGAGTGGGGGAAGGCGGCGCGATCGGCGCGCCGCCGGCTGTTGTCAACGCCATTGCTGACGCGCTCGCCCCCTTGGGTGTCGAAGTCACCCGGCTCCCCCTGACACCGGCGGCGATCCGCGGGCTGATCGAGGCGGCGCGATGAAGCCGGCGGCGTTCGACTACCACCGCCCGGCGAGTGCCGAAGAAGCGGTGCAAATGCTTGCCGAATATGGAGATTCGGCGAAGGTGCTGGCGGGAGGTCAGAGCCTGGTGCCGATGCTGACGTTGCGTCTGGCGGCATTCGAGCACCTCATCGACATCGGTCGGCTCGCGCCACTGCAGGGCATCGAACGCCGGGCCGGCGGGGTGCGCATCGGTGCCATGACGACGCAGGCCGCTATCGAACGGTCGACACTGGTCGCTGACGCGATTCCCCTGGTGGCCCGGGCGACGCCGTTCATCGGGCACTTCCAGATCCGCAATCGCGGGACCATTGGCGGGTCCTGCGCGCACGCCGATCCGGCCGCCGAGTATCCGGCCGTTTTACTCGCGCTCGAGGCGGAGTTCGAGGTGATGTCGGCTACCGGCCGCCGCGTAGTGCAGGCTGCCGAATTCTTCGCTGGGCTGTGGACGACCGTGCTGGCGGACGACGAATTGCTGACCGCCGTGAACGTCCCCGTCTGGGAGGGCCGTTGCGGGTTCGCTATCGAGGAATTCGCCCGCCGCCATGGCGATTTCGCGATTGCCGGAGCTGCCGTCGCGCTGCAACTCGGCGATGACGATCGCGTGCGTCGCTGCCACGTCGCCCTGCTCGGCCTGGGTATGACCCCGGAGCGCGCGGCCGAGGCGGAGAGGGCGCTGAACGGCATTCGGGTCGACGAGGTCGATCCTGACGAGATCGGCCGTCTGGCCATGGAGCCGTTGGAGTCGATCCCCTCGGATGTGCACGGATCGGCGGGGTATCGGCGACAGGTCGGCGCTTCAGTCGTGGCGAAGGCCTGGCGTGCCGCAGCGAAGGAGGCGCGCGGTGAGTGAGGTTTCCGTGACGGTCAAGGTGAACGGGATGGCCTGCCGGCACACGGTCGAGGCCCGGCTCACGCTCGCTGATTTCCTGCGCGAGTGGTGCGGCCTCACCGGTACCCACCTCGGCTGCGAGCACGGTGTCTGCGGCGCCTGCACGGTGCTGCTGGACGGCGAAGCCGTGCGTGCCTGTCTGGTGTTCGCGGTGCAAGCCGACGGTCGCGAGGTCACCACCGTGGAGGGGCTGTCGGAAGCCGACGGGTCGCTTTCCACGCTGCAAGCCGCGTTCCGTGAACGCCACGGGCTGCAGTGCGGCTTCTGCACGCCAGGCTTCATCGTGAGTGCGACCGCCCTGCTCCGCGACAATCCGCAACCGACGGATCAGCAGATTCGCGAGGGCCTGTCCGGAAACCTCTGCCGCTGCACGGGCTATCAGGGAATTCTGGCCGCCGTCCGAGCGGCGGCAGACGCCGGCTCCTAGGCTGCTCGTGAGCCAGGTGCGACACTCAGCTGGTGGGGCTCGTCCTGATCACCGGCAATTGCGGGACAGGCAAATCGACGGTGCGTCTCGAGCTGGCTCGGCGCGGGTTTTCCTCCTACGACACTGACGAAGACGGCATCGCCGGCTGGCGACTGCGAGCTACCGGCGAGCCGGTCGAGGGTCCCGTCACCACCCCCGACGGCTGGCTAACGCAGCACGCGTGGATCATTGACCGATCCCGAGTCGAGCATTTGGCATTCCTTGCTCGGGACCGGGTCGTCTTCCTGTGCGGTTCGGTGGAGAACGAAGCCGAGGTCTGGGAACTGTTCACGAGAGTGGTCTGCCTCGTGGTCGATGAGGCGACCATCCGCGAGCGGCTGGCGAAGCGATCGACGAACACATTCGGAAAAGCCCCGGCCGAGCTCAAAGCAGTTCTCGATGCGCAACGGACGAGCGAAGCCTTCTACCGAGGTTGGGGCGCCCGCATCGTCGACGCCAATCAACCGCTGGCCGACGTCGTCGATCAGGCCCTCGCCGAGGCGGGCGACGCCGCCTGGTAAGCATTCCGGCATGACACGTCCGTTCGCATTGCACGGCGCCTCAGCCGTCATCACCGGGGCCGGCAGCGGGATCGGCCGTGCCACGGCCCTCTCCTTTGCCCGCCGCGGTGCGCGCGTGGTGATCGGCGATCTGCGTGAGGAACGCGCGGTGGAGGCGGCCGCCGAGATCGTCGAAGCCGGCGGAAGCGCCGTCGCGGTCGGGGCGGATGCCTCCAGTGAAGCCGCGCTGGTAGGTCTGCGTGAGACGTGTCTGAACGCTTTCGGCCGGGTCGACGTCGTCATGAACAACGTCGGGGTCCTCGCGATGGGACCGCCCGAATCCTTGCCGGACGAGGCGTGGCAGCGGGTGCTCGAGATGAACGTCATGAGCATCGCCCGTAGCAATCGGGTCTTCCTGCCGCTGCTGATCGAGCAGGGTCGCGGCCACGTCGTCAACACGGCATCGGCGTCAGGGCTGCTGGCGTACGGCTTCGACCGGCTGCCCTACGTGGCGAGCAAGCACGCCGTCGTCGGCATCACCGAAGCGCTCGCGCTTTACCTCGCGCCCAAGGGAATCGGGGTCACCTGCCTGTGCCCCTCCGGGGTGGTGACCAACATCGCCGACGACATCACCGTCCATGGTCAGAGCACGGCTACGCCGAGGGCGCCGCAGCACGCCATCTCCGACGCCGCTCGGGTGGGTGAGCTGATGGCCGATGCGGTCACGGCGGGACGCTTCCTCGTCACCACCGCGCCGGAGCTGTCGGCTGAACTCGTCGAGCGCGCCGCTGACGTCGACGCGTATCTGCAGGCACGCATCCGCGAACTCGAATCAGGCTGAGGCCGACATCAGCCCGAAGCCGGCAGTGTCCATCCGGGCGACGGTCTTCAGCTCGGTGAAGTGGTCGAAAGTCTCGCTGCTGAACTCGCGTCCGATCCCCGAGCACTTGAAGCCGCCGAAGGGCAGCCCGACATCGCCGGCGAGCGCGTTGATGCCCACGCTGCCTGTCCGCAACGCACGTGCCACCCGGGTCGCGCGGTCGTCGTCGCTGCTGAAGATCGCGCCGGACAGCCCGTAGGGGGTGTCGTTCGCGAGGTGGATGGCTTCGGTTTCGCTCTCGTAGGGGATGAGGCACAGCACCGGCCCGAAGATCTCCTCCTGCGCGACGCGCATCGCGTTGTCGACGCCGGTGAGGATCGTCGGCTCGACGAACCAGCCTTCCGGACGATCCGCCAAACGACCGCCGCCGCGCAGGGCCTTGGCGCCCTGCGCGATCCCGGACTCGATGTACTCCAGCACCCGCGTGAGCTGACGTTCGGCGACCAGAGGTCCGATGACGGTCGCGGGATCAAGCGGATCACCGACCGGCATGGCGCCGACGGCCGCATCGATCGCCGACGCGAACTCGTCGTAGCGCGAGACCGGGATCAGTGCCCGGGTCAGGGCGGCGCACGCCTGCCCGCTGTAGGCCATGCAGCCGAGGGCAACAAGCGTCGCGGTGGCCGCGGGATCGGCGTCATCGAGGACGACGGCGGCGGACTTGCCACCGAGTTCGAGCGTGGCGCGTTTGAGGGCTCGTCCCGTTTCCGCGGCGATGAGACGGCCCGCCGCCGTGCTGCCGGTGAAGGCAACCGCATCCACCCGCGGATGGCTGACGAGGTGACCCCCGGTGTCACGGTCGCCGGGCAGGATGCTGACCACGCCGTCGGGCAGCCCCGCGTCGGCGAAGAGGCCGGCGAGCAGGAGGCTCGAAAGCGGCGTCTCCGGCGCGGGTTTCAGGACGGCGGTGCATCCGGAGAGCAGCGCCGGTGCGAGCTTGCCGACCGCCTGCAGCAGCGGCCCGTTCCAGGGCACGATTCCCGCCACCACACCGACGGGCTCGCGGTAGATCGTGCCGCGAGTGCCGAAGGCGCCGGTGCGCTGCTCGCTCTCCTCGCGGCAGGCTGCTTCCTTGAGATACCAGTCGAAGACGGCGACCGCGCTCATCGTCGCCTGCACCGAAATCGGCACCCCGTTTTCCCGGGTGGCCAGTACGTCGAGGTCAGCGACGAGCGTTTCGAGCCGCTCGCGCACCGGGGTGAGCGCGGCGATCCGCTCCGCGATGCTCAGCCGCGGCCAGGGGCCCTTGTCGAAGGCGCGCCGGGCGGCCGCGACAGCCTTGTCGACGTCGGCCGGGCGGGCGTGGGGAGCCGAGCCGACCTGATCGCCGTTCGCCGGCGCGGAGATCTCCAGCCGGTCCCTCGTGGCCGGGTCGGTCCAACAGCTGCCGACGAGCAGCCGGTCGAAGTCGCAGCTTTCCGTGGCGCTCATGACTGGCCTCCGGCGAGAATGTCGGCCGCTCTTTCGGCGACCGCAAGCACGGTCAAATTCGTTGCGGCTCTTGGGATCACGGGGATCACCGAGGCGTCGGCGACGTAGAGCCCGCGGACTCCGTGCACCTGCAGCGTCGGGTCGACGACGGAGCCCTGCTCCGGGCTCGGACCCATGCGGCACGTCCCGCTGGCGTGATACCAGGGGCCGAGCGTCGCGTGGATGTAGGCCCGCAGTGCCGAGTCATCGCCGCGTTCATCGGCGTCGAACGCCGCCTCGTCCAGCAGCAAGATGGCGCGGGCGACGGGCTTCATGGCCTCGGAGCGGGCCAGCTTTCGCAGCAGCCGCAGCCCTTCCACCAAACGGTCCTCATCGATCCGCTCGCTCAGCATGTCGAAGTCGATCGCCGGCGGGGTCGCGGGGTCGGCATCGACGAGGCGCAATCGGCCTCGTGATCGCGGCTCGTGGCAGCCGGCCGTCAGGGCGAAGATGTAGTCGGTGCCCGCGGCCTGGTGCAGGTCCGGGTCGAAGTTGGTGTTCCAGTAGTTCATCATCCCGGTGAGCATGTCGTTCTCGGTCCCGAGACCCGAGGTCCACCGGATGCCGATCTGATACGCGGGTCCGAAGGGATCACAGAACGAAGGATCGGTCGGCGCCAGGAAGATGAGCGTTCCCGGATGGTCCATCAGGTTGGCGCCCACGTTGGGGTTGTCGATGACGCAGCGAATCCCCAGCCGTTGCAGGTCATCTGCGGGCCCGATCCCCGACCTGGCGAGCAACGCAGGCGACGCGAGTGCCCCTGCGGTGACGATGACGCGCGGGGCTGAGACTGTGGATGCCTGACCGGCCCGCGTGATCTCCACACCGGTCACGCGCGTGCCGGTCTGCGCGGCGTCCAGTACCAGTCGGTCCACACGCGCATCGCCGGCCACGGTGAGGTTGGGACGTGAGCGCGCTTGTGCCACGTACGTGAGCGCGGTGGAGAGCCGGAGGTCGCCGTCGCGGTTCATCGGGAACGGGCCGATTCCCGTGGACGCCGGGTCGTTGTGGTCCTCGGTCCAGCCGAATCCGGCTTCGCGGGCCGCCCCGAGGAAGGCGCGCTGGATCGGGATGAGGTCGGACTCGGCCCAGCGCCGGATGGCGACCGGACCGTCGTCGCCGTGCAGCTCGTTCTTGATGTCGAGGTCTGTCTCGAGCCGGCGAAAGGCGGGCAGCAGGGCGTTCCAGTCCCAGCCGGCGGCACCCTCGGCAGCCCAGCGGTCATAGTCCGCTGGCATGCCTCGCAGCGCCAGAGCGCCATTGACGGCCGACCCGCCGCCGACCACCTTGCCCTGCGCGTAGCCCATCTCGCGGCCGACGCCGAGCGTCGCATTCAATCCCCATGCCGTCAGGGCCTGGGCAAAGGTCATCGGGTTCGTGAGCCGATCGGCTTCGTCCGGCTCGACGTGATCAGGTCCGGCTTCCAGCAGCAGCACCCGGCGACCGGTGAACTCGGTCAGCCGGCTGGCGATGGCCGCACCGGCGCTTCCGCCGCCGACCACGATGTCGTCGTATTCAGCCTCGAGGGGATTCACCGGGCCATCCTCTCGCACGCCGGAACAGGGCCGTCAGCGGAAGGCGCGGAAGAACGTAACGCCGGCGATCGAACGCGGACCCCCATAGGTCATGCACTGAGTCAGGGAGAAATGACGACTGCCGTCGCAGCGACGTCAGCAGACGCGAGTACTCTGGCCCCGGGACCCTGGTCGACGCCTTCGACGCCGACCCGATGTGGAGCTCGACGCCAACCCACAAGAGCTCAATCTCGGTCGACACCGGTGTGCCGTCTATCTACGCTCGAATGCGTCATTCCGGTGGTCGCGTATCGGCGCCTTGAGCACGTTGTGATGATGGGTGCGGAGCGGACCGCCTCGATGAGAGGGAGGTCATGATGAGCAAGGTCTCGCCAGCACCGTTGAGTACGCGCCTCGGCAGCGCAGGCGGACGGGTGTTGCGGACCCGATGGCTGATGCGTGCCCCGATTCGGGTCTACAAGAGCGGTCTCGGGTTCCTGTTCGGCTCCCGGCTACTGATGCTCGAGCACATCGGCCGTAGCTCGGGCGCGCGGAGATACGTGGTTCTCGAAGTGTTCGGCCATCCTGCACCCGACGTCTATCTCATCGTCTCCGGCTTTGGTGCCAACGCGCAGTGGTACCGCAATCTGCAGGCCGATCCCGCCGCCCGGGTCTGGGTGGGACGGCGGCGGTCGGTGCGCGCGAGAGCAGAGCGGCTCAGCGGCCCCGCTGCCGACCAAGCCCTCGACGCCTACGTGGCGCTACACGGAAAGGCGTGGGACCGCTTCAAGCCCGTCGTCGAGGACACTCTTGGGCAGGCCGTCGAACGGGGCTCCGACCTCCCGATCCTCGCTTTGAGTCTCACGGCCACCGCTGGCGCCTGACACGCGCGGCTCGCCTTCTTCAGGCCGGCTGAGGCGCGATGTTGTGGTTGCCGGAGAAGATGTTCTCCGGATCCCACTCCTGCTTGAGGGAGGCCAGGCGCTGCAGCTTCTGATCGCCGAACCCGGCGCGTAGATCTGCCTGGGTCGTGCCGGGCTCGAAGTTCAGGTAGACGCCGCCGGTGGTGGCAGGTTCGAACGCCGCGGTGAACCGCTCGACCCAGTCGATTTCGCTCTCCGTGTCGGCGGGATCGAGCCAGCAGGCGATCGGGTGAGCCATGTAAGGCGACGACCGACCGCTCGCCGCAGTCGCGTCTTCTGCTACCCGGCTGATCGCGCCACCGTTGCGGAAAACGATGCCTTGCGTCATAGGCGAGGCAATCGTGCGACCGACCGAGAGATAGCCGTCGATGACGCCGTCAGGCAATCCGGACAGGTGACGCCCGCGGTGATAATTGAGCCAGCCCTTGGGTGCGAATCCGTCGAGCATCGCTTGAAACGCCGTGTACGGCATCGGCTGTACCAGGTCGATCCCGCCCGCGGTGATTTCGCGTAGTGGCGCGATGGCCTGCTCGGCCTCCTCCGGTGCACCGAGCCAGGCGGTGACGATACCGAGAACGGGAGTCCCGACAAGCTCGGATGGGACGAACGGCTCTGGCGGGGCGAGCAGGGTCGCCATCGCCGTCACCAGATCCTCGGGGGCGCGTTCGGCGTAGTCACGGTAGGCGCGGGCGACAGCACCGGCGTTCTCGTTGTTGGGGACGACCAGCAGGCCAGCCATGAGAAGCGGTGGAATGGCATGCACCTGGAACTCGAAAGACGTGACCACACCGAAGTTGGCGCCTGCTCCGCGCAGCGCCCACATCAGTTCGGGGTTGGTGTCGTCGGTGACATGGACGAGCTGACCGCTGGCCGTGACGAGATCGGCACCGACCAGGTTGTCGCACGTGAGACCGAACTTCGGCGACAGCCACCCGTAGCCACCGCCGAGGCAGAAGCCGCCGACGCCCGTGGTGGTCACGCGTCCACCGGGGGTCGCCAGGCTGAACATCTCCGTCTCGCGGTCGTACTCGCCCCACAGCGTCCCTGCGTTTGCGCGGGCGGTCCCGCCCTCGGGATCGACGTGTACCCCCTTGAGGCTGGACAGGTCGATCAGTACACCGCCCTCGACCGCGCTCACCCCGGCCACGCTGTGGCCGCCGCATCGGACCGCGAGGGGCAATTTCTGCTGACGGGCAAAGGCGATTGCATCACGCACGTCGGCTGCGCCGGTGGGTCTCACGATGAGGGCCGGACGCCGGTCGATCATTGCGTTGTAGACGGCGCGGGCCTCGTCGTACCCCAGATCGGTGGGCTGGATCGCCTGACCGGCGAATCCACCGGCGAGGCCGATCTCTGCAGGAGTCATCTCAACGCTCATGGCGTCCCTCTCACGCAGTGCACATAGTGCCTGCCTATCGAAGCCATGCCGGGCCGCGCCCGCAATAGTCCGAATGGGCCAGACACGCCCCCCTCTATGGTCCTGAACAGGCGGCGACCAGCGTCAGCAATGGAGGTTCAGTGACTGTAGAAAGCGTCCCGGACGACAGGCACGCCCGCGGGCTGGCCATGTTCAAGGAGGTGTACGGCGACCTCGTGCCGCCGCCTTCCGGAGCCGCCGAGTTCTTCGATCTGCTGATCATCGACCAGCAGTTCGCGGAGGTCTGGAGCCGTCCGGCGCTGGACGTGCGTTCTCGCCGGCTGCTCATCATGGGCGTGCTGGCGGCCGGAGGGCGCTTCGACACCATCGAGATCCAATTCCGGCGGGCACTGCAGACCGGCGAACTCTCCGTGGAGCAGGTGCGGGAAGTCGTCATCCACCTGATCACGTACGTCGGCACTCCGGCGAGCGGTGAGCTCTACGCGGCTTCGCAGCGGGCCATCGCCGACCACGACGCAACGACAGGGGAGTCCGCATGACGCCGGCGGCCGAACCGATCGGTTTCGTCGGCGTCGGCTCGCGAATCGCTTGGTGCGTGGGGGCAATCAATCCTCACCGACTCGACCGCCACGACGTCCTGTGAGCCGACGTCAATCGGCGAGTCGAAGCCAGCAGCCAGACGGCGGCGACGGCGTACCAGAGCGCGCCCCCGGCTGAGTACTGCACGAGCGCAGCGACGCCGTCACGTGCGGTGCCCGCCCAGCCAAGGAAGTTGACGCCGGCGAAGATGGACCCGGCTCCGCTGACGATCATGAACCACTGGGCGCTGATGACGCTCCTTCTTCGGACGGCGACAACGAGTTGTATCGCGCCGCTCGAGATGGCCCAGCCGCCGACGACCCCAATGGTGATGCTGAAGTTGCTTGTTCTCGTAGTTGCGGCTACGGCAATTGCGGCGAGCAGGCTGGCGGCGAGGTTGAGACGCTGGAAGCGCGTCTGCGACTCGACGGGCGTCATGCGAATGTCAGCCAGTGTCGCGCCGGCGTCGATGACCGGGTAGGCAATCAACAGCGTCCACACCAGCGGCCGGAACGGCAGGGTCGTTTTCTGTCCCAAGGCTGCTGACAGGCTGACGAGCCACACCACGGCGGCGGCGGTACGCGCGAAGTAGAGGTAGGACAGGGTTTGCGAGAGCTGTGCCGGTCCGGCCCTGAGCAGGTGGGTTTCGGCGGCTGGTGTCTCAACGGCCATGGAGGTTCCGTTCGAGGGCAGGTGCGGGTCGGCTGGCCGGAAGCTGGGTCGCGGTGGGTTTCGGGTGCTCCAGGGATGATTCGGGTGCGTCGACTTTGACGTGCGGCAGGACACGGTCGAGCCAGGTCGGCAGCCACCAGTTGCGCTCGCCGAGCAGTTGCATGGCGGCTGGGACCAGGATGGTGCGCAGCAGCAGGGCATCGAGAAGGATGGCGGCAGCGAGGCCGATGCCGAATTCACCGATGGGCCGGCGGCCTTCGAGGGCGAAGGCGAGGAAGACGACCACCATGATGGCGGCGGCGGCCGAGATCACTCGCCCCGTTTCGGCTTGGCCGACCCGGACCGCCCGGGCGGTGTCTTTGGTGCGCGTCCATTCTTCGTGGATACGACTGACGAGGAAAACCTGATAGTCCATCGAGAGCCCGAAGAGGATCGCGATGAGCATCACGGGCAGGAACGATTCGATCGGCCCGGGTTCGCCGAGGCCGAGGGCGTCGGAGCCCCAGCCCCATTGAAAGACCGCAACGACGACACCGAATGCGGCGCCGGCGGCAAGGACATTCATGGCCGCCGCGGTCAGCGGAATGACGATGCTCCGGAAAGCAATCATCAGGAGCAGGCAACCGAGCAAGATGACGACGGCCAGGAAGATCGGCAGCTTCGAGCTCAGGATGCTCGCGAAGTCTTGAAAGACGGCTGTTTGGCCACCGATGTAGACCTTGAGCGAGGTGCCTTTCTCGGCGGCGGGAATGTCGCTGCCTCGGAGATGGTCGATCAGTTTGGTGGTCGGCTCAGATTGGGGCGAGGTCGTTGGGGCGACATCGAGAATGCTGACCGTCGCGTCAGGGGCGGACGGCGGCGCGGTGACCGATGCAACTGCAGGGGAGGCTTTGATCTTTGATGCGAGCGCGCTGAAGGCCGCTTTCGACGCCGGGTCGTTCGTCTTGCCGACGATGATCAGTGGTCCGTTGAAACCGGGCCCGAAACCCTGGGCCAGCAGGTCGTAGGCCTTTCGCGTGGTGGATGCGGATGGATCGTTGCCCTGATCTGATGAGCCGAGGCGGATGGAAAGGGCCGGGAGAAGTAGGACGACCATGATGACGAGGGCGGTGACGCTGAGCACCACAGGGTGCTGTTGAACAAACGTCGCCCAGCGCAGCCATGGGCCGCTGCGTTCGGCCGAAGGTGATGAAGGTTGGCTGCCGGCGCTCGGCATGGCAGCGAGCTGTCGACGTTCTCTTCGGCTCAGCACCTTCATGCCGAGAAGTCCGAACAGTGCCGGCAGGAGCGTCGTCGCGGCGCCGACGGCGAATCCGACGGTAATCGCGGCGGCCAGGCCGACACCGGTCAGGAAATCGATGTTGAGGATGAGAAGGCCGAGCATGGCGATCGCGACTGTCACGCCGGCGAAAACGACAGCCCGGCCTGACGTCGCCAGCGCCGTGACGGCGGATTGCTCAGGGGTAAGCCCGGATCGCAAGCCCCTGCGGTGGCGAGTGACCACGAAGAGTGCGTAGTCAACGGCAACGCCGATCCCGATGAGTGCGGCGACGCTCGGGGTAATGGAGTTGATCGAGAGTGCGTGGCTCAGCAGTCCGACAGTCTCGATGCCCGCGCCGACCGCGAATAGTGCTGCAAGCAATGGGATAACGGTGGCCAGCAGCGATCCGAATGCGAGGAACAGGACGACCGCGGCGGCCGCGAGGCCGATGCCGACACTGCCTGAGAACGGACTTCCCTTCAGGCTCTGAAACGCACCTCCGCCGAACTCCACCTGCAGCTGCGGGGTGCGCAGCGTCGACACGACTGAAACGAAGGGATCGATCTTGCCCTTTGTGAGTTTTTGATCAGGTTGGGTAAAGCCGATGACGGCGTAGGCGGTGCGTCCGTCGCTGCTTATCTGGTTTTGCGCGGCGGCTGCGTAGGGACTGCGAATCGACGTCACCTCGCGGGCTGACACGGCGCGCGTCAACACCTGTGCGACAGCGGACTTGATGGCAGGGTCGGTGAGGCGCTGGCCCGCGGTCGAGGTGTGGATCACGATCGTGTCGTCGCCGGAGCCGGTTGGCAGGTGGCTCTGGGCCAAGAGCTGCTGGGCCCGGCTCGACTCTGTACCCGGTAGTGAGAAACCGTCGGTGTAGTCCTTGCCGACCTTCTTCGTGACGCCAGCAAGTAGTGCCAGCAGCACTACCCAAAGCAGGATCACGACCGCTCGGTGCCGGAAAGACCAGGCGGCGAGCCGCCTCATGAGCAGGCTCCGTGGCTCGGCGCCGGGCCGCCGAGATCGTGTGCCTCATTTTCGAGCGTTGCGGCGGTCGGGTCGGGCTGCGGGCCAAGGGAACGCGGAGACGTCATCGCGCCAGTGTTAGTCAGCCAGCTAACTCAGTCAAGACTTGCCCTCGATCACGGTCGTTGTAAAGTTAGTCGCGTGACTGACTCAGACACGGCTGATGCCCCGATGAAAGTCGGGCGCGGGAAAGCCAAGCGCGACCGCCTGGTGGCAGCCGCTCGTAAAGCAGTGCATGAGCAAGGCGTGGAACGAACCACGTTGGCCATGGTCGCGGCGGAGGCAGACGTGCCGGTGGGCAACGTCTACTACTACTTCAAGACCAAGGACGAGTTGCTCTCGGCTGTCTTGGACGCCTACAGCGACGACTACCAGATGCTTGACAGCATCTTGGCGCGGCATCGCACGCCGAAAGCCCGGCTCAAGGGGCTCATTCGCATCTGGACCTCAGCCCCCGAACGCATCGCCCTGCACGGCTGTCCGATCGGCTCGTTCTGCTCCGAGCTGGACAAGCGGGATGATGCAGTCCGCGACCAAGCGGCGGTCGTGCTCAGCCGGCTGATCGCGGTAGCCGAGGATCAGTTCGCCCAGCTCGGTCGTCGCGACGCCCACGAACTGGCGATCGCCATGGTGGCCTCCTGGGAAGGCATCGCGCTGATCGCCAACACGCTTCGCGACCCCGCGCTGCTGACGGCGGAAGGCCGGCGGCTGGAACGGTGGATCGACTCCATCTAGGGCAGCGATCGCGCCAGGTTTCGAAAGGTCGGTCCCACGCCCGGGGTTCACTCCGGGACCGGCCCTGGCGCTGCTTCTGTGGTGGGCCTGATTCGGCGCGCTCGCCGGCCGACCGTGCCCACCCCTAGCGGGGTTGTCCGATAAGCCCGGAAAGGTACAGAGTGAAGGCGGACCCTTCGGCGGTCCCGGTTGAGTCAACAGCCGCGGTCCGCGGCACCTCTGAAGCCATTGCGGTGTCACGGGCCCTTGTGCTCGCTCCCGTGGAAGACGCCGATATGGAATACCGCGAAGATCTCGAGATAGTTCTGCTCAGTGGACTTCCCGACCAAGAACGCCGGGAGGTTCTCGAGATCATCGACGAGACGACGGCCGCCAAGCTCAGAGCAAAGCGTCTCGCACCGGACGATCCGATGGATGCCGGGGAGTCGGGGGTCTGATTGGGGCGGCGCGTCCGCCCTGCGCAACGATTTCTGGCTGAGCCGATGACATGAGACCAAAGACTTGGTTGACACCAGACGGGCTTGGTGAAGGACTGGGTGAAATGGCCGACAAGAAGATGTTCATCAGCTTCGTGCCCTGGTTGCTGTTCAGCGTGATGATTAACCGTCGGGGCGCTGATGCCGCCGGCTGGGCCGCGGCCTTCGCCACCGCTTTGGCTCTGTTCCTGGCCTACAGGGGAAGCTTGCACGGCGTCCCCAAGGTGATCGACGCGACGAGCGTCGTCATCTTCGGGGGTGCTGTCCATTTCGTGCTTTGTCACCAAGGGCGATTCGGTGAATGACTGGGTGGCCGACTACGGGCGCGGTTCGGCGGCACTGGCGCTCGCCGCTGTCATGCTCGTCTCGTCGTTCACCGTGCCGTTCACGGTGCAGTACGCCCGGGAGAGCGTGCCGCAGGAGTACTGGCACACGCCGACGTTCCGCGCGGTCAACCGGAAGATCAGCCTGCTGTGGGCTGGCGCGCTCGCCGTCATTGGCGCCGGACACCTCCTGGCGGGGAAGATCAATCCGATCACTTCGGCGAGGCACGGTTCACGACCCGTGGACTTGATCCTCAACTGGGGCGTGCCGATCGTCGTTGTCCTGTTCCTCATCAAGCGGACCAGCCAGATCTCCGACGCCGCCGGCGCGCCTGCCTGAGTGGCGGCGCCGTCCCGGGATCACAGGTCAGCGACGGATCAGCGTTGCGGTGAGTGACGTGGGGGTATTGGTATCACTCCTGATACCGTTTTTGCATGGCGATGACGCTCCGGCTTGACGACGACGAGACCCAGGCGCTGCGCCGTCGCGCGGAACGTGAGGGCCGTTCCATGCAAGAGGTGGCCCGTGTTGCGGTACGCGAGTACATCGAGCGGACCAGCCGGCGTGAGCTCCTCGATGAGGTGCTGGACTCCGAATTGCCGCGCTATGCCGAGGCCTTGGAGCGACTGGGCCAGTGATCTTCCTCGACCTCGAGGAGTTGCTGTATGTCGCCGAGCGCGCAATCGGACCTGACGTCGCGGTGCGTGACATCGGGTTGCTCCAGGCGGCGCTCGCCCGGCCGAAGGCGACCGCTTTCGGGTCCGACGCCTACACCACGATCCACGACAAGGCCGCCGCCCTGCTGCACTCGCTCGCCCGCAACCACGCCCTCATCGAAGGCAACAGGCGGCTCGCGTTGGCTGGCCTCATCGCCTTCTACGGCATGAACGGGCTGCGCCTGACTCTGAACAATGACGAGGCGTACACGTTGGTAATAGACGTCTCACAAGGCCGGCTCGACGAGGTCAAGGAGATCGCCGGCATCCTGAGGGACGCGACCCGCGCCCGATAGGCACGGAAAGCGCAGAAAGCGTAAAGCCTCAGAACTGCGTTTCCGAAGTCCAGAGGGCGCTTGTATGGGGTGAGTGACGGGACTTGAACCCGCGACACCCGGGATCACAACCCGGTGCTCTGCCAGCTGAGCTACACCCACCGTGCGTCCTGCCAGCCGAGGCTGACCGAACTTGACCAGTCTAAGCGGACGCGGACCCTTCCGCAGGCGCGGGCGGATCTTCGCCGCGGATCCGGGTGGCAATCGTGCGCGCCTGTTCGCTTGTCGGCCCGGGTTGCGGCACGAAGATCGCCTCGCGGTAGTAGCGCAGCTCCTCGACGCTCTCGAGGATGTCGGCAAGTGCCCGGTGCCCGCCGCGCTTGCTCGGGGAGGCGTAGTACGCCCGCGGGTACCAGCGCCGGGCCAGCTCTTTCACCGACGAGACGTCGACCATCCGGTAGTGCAGGTACGCGTCCAGGTCGGGCATGTCACGGGCGAGGAACCCGCGGTCCGTGGCGATGGAATTGCCGCACAGCGGGGCTTTCCGGGCTTCGGGGACATGGGTGCGTACGAAATCAAGCACCTGTGTCTGGGCCTCGGCCAGCGTCAGGGTGGAGGCGAGCACCGCCTTGTCCAGCCCGGAATCCTTGTGCATGGTCACGACCACGGGGTCCATCTCGCGCAGCGCCTGTTCGGGCGCGGTGATCACCAGGTCGATGCCCTCGCCGATCTGGTTGAGCTCGCCATCGGTCACCAGGCACGCCACCTCGAGCAGCAGGTCGTGAGACAGGTCGAGCCCGGTCATCTCACAGTCGATCCAGACGAGGCGGTCCACCGGCCGACGTTAACGCTCCGACGCCACGTTGAGCGGCGTGGCGCGCGCACGCTGTGACGCAACGTGCGATCCAACTGGTGGCGCAAGGTGTGGTGTTCAGCTCAAACCCAGGTGCGTACGGGCGATGGTGGGGGCAGCAGAATGGGCTGATCGCCGAACCGGTCGCGAGGGAGCGGCCCCGCTGACGCATACTGGTGAAAAGCAACGAGCCTGGAGGAGCACCGGTGACCTACGTCATCGCCGAGACCTGTGTGGATCTCAAGGACAAGGCGTGCATCGAAGAGTGCCCTGTCGACTGCATTTACGAGGGCAACCGGATGCTGTACATCCAGCCCGATGAGTGCGTCGACTGCGGAGCCTGCGAGCCGGTGTGTCCGGTCGAGGCGATCTACTACGAGGACGATGTCCCGGAGCAGTGGAAGGCCTACACCGAGGCGAACGTCGTTTTCTTCGCTGAGATCGGTTCGCCGGGTGGCGCGTCGAAGATCGGTCTGATCGACTATGACGCCCCGCTGGTGGCCGCCCTCCCGCCGCAGGAGCACGACGAATAGCCGCGATCAGCGTCCCGAGTCGGTCTCTGCCTGACTTTCCGTGGGACCGGCTCGTTCCGTACGCCGATGAGGCGCGCGCACATCCCGGCGGCATCGTCGACCTGTCGGTGGGCACGCCCGTCGATCCGACCCCTGAGGTTGTCCAGCAGGCGCTGTGCGCTGCTTCCGACGCGCCCGGCTATCCGCTGACGGCGGGTACCCCGCAGCTGCGCGAGGCGCTCGTCAGCTGGTCGGTGCGCCGCCTGGGTGCGCCGCAGCAGATCGGCGTGCTGCCGACGGTGGGCAGCAAGGAGCTCGTAGCGCTGCTTCCGTCGCTGCTCGGCATCGGAAGCGGCGAGACGATCGCGCTGCCGGCACTCGCGTATCCGACCTACGCCGTGGGCGCGCTGCTCGCCGGGGCCACGCCGGTGACGTACGCGAGCCTGGTCGAGCTGGGCCCCGCCCGGATCCGGCTGCTCTGGGTGAATTCACCCGCTAACCCGACCGGTCAGGTGCTGCCGGTCGAGCACATGGCCAAGATCGTCGAGTGGGCGCGCGAACGCGACACGATCGTCGTCAGCGACGAGTGCTACTTCGAGCTCGGCTGGGACGCCGAACCGGTCAGCATTCTCGATCCGCGGGTCTGCGGCGGCAACCCGAGAGGGCTGCTCGCCGTGCACTCGCTCTCCAAGCGCTCCAACCTCGCCGGTTACCGCGCTGCCTGGATCGCCGGCGATCCCGTGCTCGTCGCTGCGCTCCTCGAGGTGCGCAAGCACGCCGGCCTGATCGTTCCGGATCCGGTACAGGCGGCCATGATCGCGGCGCTCGGCGACGATGCGCACGTGGCCGAGCAGCGCGGGCGCTATGCCCGTCGACGTGAGGTGCTGCGTCCAGCGCTCGAAGCCGCGGGGCTGCGCATCGAGCACAGCGCGGGCGGTCTCTACCTTTGGGCGACCCGCGATGAGGACTGCTGGAGCACGGTCGAGTGGCTCGCGAGCCACGGGATCCTGGCGGCACCCGGGGAGTTCTACGGACCCGCCGGTCAGCAGTTCGTCCGGGTCGCGCTAACCGCCAGCGATGAGCGCATCGCGCAGGTCGGGGCTCGGCTCAGCAGCTAGCCGCCGGCGCCGGTCGCGTGCTCCGCCGAAGGAGAAGACGATCAGCGCGGCCCAGATCAGCACGAAGCCAACGAGCCGTTCGGTGGGTAGTGGCTCGTGCCGGATCACCACACCGACCAGGAACTGCAGCGTCGGCGTCAGGTACTGCAGCAGCCCCATCGTCGTCAGCGTGACCCGGGTCGCCGCGGCGCCGAAGAGCAGCAGTGGAATTGCCGTGACGACGCCGGAGCTCATCAGCATCGCGCTGTGTCCGGCGCCGTGGCCGAACGTGCCGCTGCCGATGGCGGCCAGCACGACGATGACCACGAGCGCGGGCAGCGCGAGCACCGTCGTCTCGACCGTGAGCCCCTCTAGTGCCGGCGCCCCGACCCGCTTCTTCAGGAACCCGTAGCCCGCGAACGAGAACGCCAGAATGAGCGCGATGTAGGGCAGGTGGCCGTAGCTGATCGTCAGGACGGCAACGGCGCACCCCGCGAGGCCGACGGCGATCCAGCCCGTGGTCGACAGCCGTTCGCGCAACACGACCACGCCGAGCATCACGGTGATCAGGGGGTTGATGAAGTAGCCCAGCGCGGTCTCGACGACCTGGTGGGAGTTGACGCCGTAGATGTAGACACCCCAGTTGACCGCCAGCAGCACGGCAGCCAGCGCCAGCAGGCCGAGCCGGCGCCGGTCGGCGATCGCCGGCCGCACCCACTTCCAATGCCGCCGGATCGTCAGCACCAGCGCGACGGCGACCAGGCTCCACAGGCACCGGTGGGCCAGTATCTCGCCCGATCCCGCGGGCTCGAGCAGCGGGAAGTAGAGCGGGAAGAGCCCCCAGATCGCATACGCGCCGATCCCGTACAGGACGCCGCGGCGGTCATCGTTCATGGCGCCCACCACGCTACGGGGCGGGGTGGCCTGGTCGCGAGGGGAATTGGCCTGCTCGCGGTGCTGGGCCTAGCCGTTGATGGTTTGGATGAGGCTGACGAAGCCGTCGGTTCCTTTACTGATCTGGGAGTGCGGTAACCAATACCAGACTTCCTGCTCGTAGCCCGACGGGCAACACTGCGGATCGCTGGGGTCGTCGTAGTAGCTGACGCCAGTTATCAGGTGACCGGCTTCTGGACCTTTTGTCTGGTAGAAGAAGTCAGCCGGATTGAATCGCGGAGCCCGGTTGCCGAAGCCCAGGTGTTCCGGAGGCCAGATTCGGGCGACAGGCACGCCATTACGAGTGAAGACCTGAATTTCGTAGCCCGTCTGGGCGGGGATTCGCGGCGTTGCGCTGTAACTGCAGCGAAGCAGGACGGCAACGTCGTTGATGCCGTCGCCGGTCATGTCGCCGTAGACGGTCTTGACGACGTCGACCCGCAGCGGCTCCAGCTCGCGACCGTTGTTGAGCGGTGCGAACGGGTCGGTCAGGCCGGTGCCGTTCCTCACGGTCAGAGCGCCATAGTCAACGCAGGATTGACCGCTGACCACGTAATAGTGGTTGCGCCAGTCGATCTGGGTGACCTCGCAGCTCGTCAGCGCCATCGTCAGAGATAGGGCAGCGGCGATCAACGCCACAAGTCGCTTCACGAGAGTCCTTTAACGCCGGATAGCGGGCTAAATGAACGTTAGAGCCTCCTTTCGTTGCCCACGCCTCAACAGCATGGACGTCACCCGAAAGGACGAAAGACGCCGGCGGTCCGCTGTGGATGGAGCGGTCTTATCCACAGGTAGTAATTCGCTGGTCAACGGGCAGATCTCGGGGGTAGTGTCGTACACATGTTCGATATGGACGTGGAGTCGGAGGCGGCGCAGATTCACGCGCTCGCTGCCCGTCTCGCGGCGTGTATCGATGGTGAGGTCGAGGGCGCGGCGGCCGATCAGGCCTTGGATGAGGTGCTGGCCGCTTCTCGCCAGCTCGATCTGTTGACCTGCCGATTGGTGGAGCGGTCCGATCGGACCGGGTTCTTCCAAGCCGACGGGGCCTGCTCCGCGTCGGCCTACATGCGGCTGAAGTCGAACGAGCGGCACGGCTGGGCCAGCAAGCGGGTGCTGGTAGGCCGGGCCATCGCTGATCGGCTTCCGTTCACCGCCAAGGTCTGGGAGTCGGGCGGGCTCGGGCTCGATCACGCTGCCGTCATCGATGAGGCGAGCCGTTGGCTGGATGACGATTTTCTCGCCGCCGAGCTTGACCGGATCTTGGCCGAAGCCGCCGCCGGAGGCGCGACGCCGAGGGACCTCGAGGTCCTCGCGGACCGCACTAAGGCCGACCATGCGCCTGCTGAAGCGGCGGCCAAAGCGCGGCAGCGGCATCGGGATCAGAAGGTCAAGGCATCCAAGACGTTCGACGGGATGACCCGCGTTGACGGGTGGCTGGATCCGGAGGCAGGAGACCTTTTCGGCGCCACACTCGACTTCTTCACGCCAGCCGGCGCTAGCGCCGAGCAGGTGCTGGCCGATCCGAGCTGCTTTGAGTCGATTGCTCTGCGGAGAGCGCTAGCCCTGGTGCAGATGTGTCGACATGCGATGGCTCATGCCACGGGCTGCAATGGTGAGCTTGCTGGACGCGAGGCGATAGTCGTCGGCATCGATTACGAGTCGTTGAAGTCGGCTGTCGGGATGGGCAGCACCTCAAGCGCTGCCGGTGGTAGCCCGCTGCCTGCGGCCGCGATTCGCCGTATGGCCTGTGATGCTGACGTGATCCCAGCCGTCCTGGGCAGCGAGAGCCAGGTGCTCGACCTCGGTCGCCGAAGCCGGCTCGCATCGCCCAGTCAGCGCATGGCCGTCGTGCTTCGTGATGGCGGCTGCGTATTTGCGGGGTGCGATTTGCCGCCCTCGTTCTGTCAGGTTCACCATCGCGATCATTGGATCGACGGAGGATGCACTGATCAGTGCAATCTCGATCTCTTGTGCTTACGGCATCACCACCTGTGCCATGAAGGCGGCTGGCGAATGTCGATCGGGCCCGATGCGCAACGCACCCCGTACTTCCATCCGCCGCGGGGTGGTAGGCCCTTGAAAGGGCAGCGCCGCCCAATGATTCCATCGCCGCGGCGAACGTGAGTGGCCCGGTCGTCGGTGAATAAGGTCATGGATATGAGCACACCTGCCGCGAGCCCGATTGACGCTGCCATTGACGACCTCTGGGAGCGTCGCGACGGGCTGAGCCCGGCCGATGAGGATGCGCGCAAGATCGTCATCGCCGCTGTCGACCAGCTCGACGCGGGCGAGGCGCGGGTCGCCTCCGTTGATCCCGCGAGCAACGAGGTCGTGGTCGACGAGCGGGCCAAGCGGGCGATCCTGCTGTCGTTCAAGGTGCTCGAGATGGGCGAGTCGGCAGCCGGCGACTTCCAGTACCACGACCGGATGCCGCTGAAGACCCGCTTCGACGGCGTACGCGTCGTCCCAGGAGCGATCGCGCGCTGGGGCTCGTACATGGCGCCGGGCGTCGTGCTGATGCCGAGCTACGTGAACATCGGCGGCTACGTCGGCGCGGGGTCGATGGTCGACACGTGGGCCACGGTTGGCTCCTGCGCGCAGGTGGGGGAGCGGGTGCACCTTTCGGGTGGGGTCGGCCTCGGCGGAGTGCTCGAGCCGCCGAACGCGATCCCGGTCGTCATCGAGGACGATGCGTTCGTCGGATCGCGCAGCATCGTGGTCGACGGCGCCCGGGTCCGGCGCGGCGCGAAGCTCGGCGCGGGCTGCATTCTTACTGCCAGCACAAGGGTTTTCGACGCGACAAGTGGCGACGAGCTGCCTCGTGGCGAGGTGCCCGAGCGGGCGGTCGTCGTCGGATCGAGCAAGGTGCGCTCGTTCCCGGGAGGGGAGTTTGCGATGCCGTGCCTGCTGGTGCTGCGCACCCTTGCCGAGGGCGAGATCCACGACAAGCTCGCGCTGAACGATGTGCTCCGCGAGCATGGCGTCTCCACGTGACAGCACTCGATCTGACCGCTGATCCGGTCGAGCTCACCGCCGCGCTCGTCGATACCCCGAGCGTCAGCGGCGCTGAGGGCCCGCTCGCTGACGGTGTCGAAGCGGCGCTTCGCGGGCTGGCGCACCTTCGGGTCGTTCGTGACGGCGCCGCCGTCGTGGCGTTCACCGATCTCGGACGCCCGCGCCGGGTCGTGCTCGCCGGCCATCTCGACACGGTGCCGATCGTCGACAACGTGCCGTCACGTCGCGACGGCGAGCGGATGTACGGGTGCGGCGCGTCCGATATGAAGTCCGGCATCGCGGTGCTGCTGCACCTGGCGGCGACTGTGCCGGAGCCGACGAGCGATGTGACCCTGGTGTTCTACGACAACGAGGAAGTCGAGGCCGCACGCAACGGGCTGCGAAGGCTTGCCGCGAATCACACCGAGTGGCTCGCCGGTGATCTCGCGGTGCTGCTCGAGCCGACCGACGGGGTCATCGAAGCGGGCTGTCAGGGGACCCTCCGGGTCGAGGTCTGCGTGCCCGGCAAGCGTGCCCATAGCGCCCGTTCATGGCTGGGCGATAACGCGATTCATGCTGCAGCGCCGCTACTTTCGACGCTTGCGGCCTACGAGCCGCGGTCCGTGAATATCGACGGTTGCGTTTACCGCGAGGGGTTGTCCGCGGTGAAGATCAGCGGCGGGGTGGCAGGCAACGTCGTGCCTGACGCGTGCACGGTGACGATCAACTTCCGCTTCGCACCAGACCGGAGCGAGGAGCAGGCGCTCGCCCATGTGACGGAGGCGCTCGCCCCGTACGCCATGACGCTCATGGACTCCGCTCCGGGCGCGCTGCCCGGCCTGCAGGCACCGGCCGCACACGACTTCGTGACGGCTGCAGACGCCGGTCCGCCGCGCGCGAAGTACGGCTGGACCGACGTCGCCCGTTTCGCCGCGCTCGGCATCCCTGCCGTCAACTTCGGTCCGGGTGACCCCAACCTCGCGCACACCAGGGAGGAGTCGATCGAGATCGCGCGGATCGGCGCGGTCGCCGATGTCCTGCGGCGCTACCTCACGTCGTAGCGCGCCGGGCGCTAGGTAGCAGGAGAAGCTAGGTAGCCGGAGAAACTATGCAGCCGGAGAAACTATGCAGCCGGAGAATCTAGATATCCAGGCCGACGTACTTCGTCGACAGGTACTCCTCGATGCCCTCGAAGCCGCCCTCGCGGCCGAAGCCGCTCTGCTTGATGCCGCCGAACGGAGCCGAGGGGTTGGAGATCAGACCCTTGTTGAGCCCGACCATGCCCGTCTGCAATCCCTCGACCATCCGCATCGCGCGGGAGAAGTCGCGGGTGAAAACGTAAGAGACCAAGCCGAATTCGCTGTCGTTTGCGGCGGCCAGCATTTCCTCCTCGGAGGTGAAGGTGGCCACCGGCGCGACCGGCCCGAAGATCTCCTCGCGCAGCAGGCGCGCGTCCGGCGGGACATCGGCGAGCACGGTGGGGGCGTAGAAGTAGCCCGCGTCGCCGACCGTCTTGCCGCCGGTGCGCACGGAAGCACCGCGCTTGGTTGCGTCGTCGACGAGTTCGACGACCTTGTCGCGCTGTGCCGCGTCGATCAGCGGCCCGACGCGAGGGCCGGACTCGGTCCCGCGCCCGACCACCAGCGCGGCCATCTTCTCGGTGAGCTTGGCGGTGAATTCCTCGGCGACCGACGCCTCGACGTGGAAGCGGTTGGCAGCGACGCACGACTCGCCCATGTTGCGCATCTTCGCGACCATCGCCTGCTCGACCGCGAGGTCGATGTCGGCGTCGGCGAAGACCACGAACGGTGCGTTGCCGCCGAGCTCCATCGACAGCCGCAGCAGCCGCCCGGAGGACTGCTCCATCAGCAGCCGCCCCACCTCGGTCGAGCCCGTGAATGACAGCTTGCGCAGCCGCGAATCCTCCAGCAGCGGCTTGACGACCGAGCCGCTCGAGGAGGACGTGAGGATGTTCAGCACCCCGTCGGGCAGACCCGCATCACGAAGGAGCTGGCCGAGCGAAAGCATCGTCAGCGGCGTCTGCTTGGCGGGTTTGACGATCATCGTGCAGCCGGCGGCGATCGCCGGACCGATCTTGCGCGTGCCCATTGCAGCCGGAAAGTTCCACGGGGTCACCAGCAGGCACGGGCCGACCGGCTGCTGCATCGTGAGCAGCCGCCCCTTGCCCGAAGGCTCGGTGGAGTAGCGCCCGTGGATGCGCACGGCTTCCTCGGAGAACCAGCGGAAGAACTCGGCGGCGTAGACGATCTCACCCGCGGACTCGCTGAGGCTCTTGCCCATCTCGAGCGTCATCACCAGCGCGAGCTCGTCCTGGCGATCGATCATCGCCTCATAAGCCCGGCGCAGGATTTCCCCGCGCTCGCGAGGGGCCGTCGCGGCCCAGTCGGCGGCCGCCTCATCGGCAGCACCGAGCGCGTCCAAGGCGTCCTGCGCGGTCCCGTCGGCGACGTCGCAGAGCGGCTGCCCAGTCGCCGGGTCCTCGACCGAGAGCGTGCCGCCGCCGGACGCGTCCCTCCAGTGCCCTCCGATGAGCAACTGCTTCGGGACTGCGGCGAGAGCTTGCTGTTCGCTGGCCATCCCACAGGCCTACCCGCACCCGTGGCATCTAGCAAACACCCGGTTGCTTTTCCTCAGGCGGGTAGGGGCAAAGGGACACCGCATGCGCGGGACAAGACGAGAGGAGAACGAGATGTCGGGAGAGCTCAAAGGAAAGAAGGTCGCCTTCCTCGTGGCTCCGGAGGGCGTCGAGCAAGTCGAGCTGACCGAGCCGTGGGAGGCCGTGAAGGACGCCGGTGGCACGCCGATGCTGGTCTCCACCGACTCCGGTCACGTGCAGGCGTTCAACCACCTGGACAAGGGCGACATGTTCCCGATCGATGCCACGGTCAGCGACGCTGCCGCCGACACCTACGACGCACTCGTGCTTCCGGGCGGGGTCGCCAATCCTGATTTCCTGCGCGGCCAGCCGGACGTTCCCGAGTGGGTCAAGGCGTTCTTCACAGCAGGCAGGCCCGTCGCGGCGATCTGTCACGCACCGTGGACGCTCATCGAGGCCGGGGTCGTGAAGGGCCGCACCATGACGAGCTGGCCGAGCCTTCGCACCGATCTGCGCAATGCCGGCGCAAGCTGGGTCGACGAGGAACTGGTGATCGACGACGCCAACGGGTCGGGCAGCGTCCTCGTCACGAGCCGCAAGCCCGACGACCTGAAGGCGTTCTGCCAGGCGATCGTGGAGCAGTTCGCCGACTGAGCCAGCCGTTCGCGTGTCGTTCACCTGACGTGTCGCGAAACCGGCGTGTCGCGACCTAGCGTGAGGCCGTGCCTACGCCTTCCGTCGACCCTGACCGCGCGCCCGCAAACAGGCCACGGGGACCGCACCCGGCCGGACCGGAACGCCAGCGCGGACCGGTCACGCTGCGCCGCTCGCAGGTGCAGCCCTCGACCACCGACCAGCGGCTGCTCGACTCGCGCGGCCCTTCCGACTGGGTGCACACGGACCCATGGCGAGTGCTCAGGATTCAAGCCGAATTCGTCGAGGGCTTCGGGCTGCTGGCTTCGGTGCCGCGGGCGGTCACGGTTTTCGGGTCCGCGCGCACCGCGCTCGATTCGCCGGATTACGCGGCGGCTCAGCAGGTCGGCGACGCGCTCGCCCGAGCGGGCTGGGCGGTCATCACCGGCGGGGGCCCCGGCTCGATGGAAGCGGTGAACAGGGGGTGCCAGGAAGCGGGTGGGCTGTCGATCGGGCTCGGGATCGAGCTGCCGTTCGAGCAGAAGCTCAATCCGTGGGTGGATCTCGGGGTCAACTTCCGCTACTTCTTCGTGCGCAAGACGATGTTCGTCAAGTACGCGCAGGCGTTCGTCATCCTGCCTGGCGGATTCGGCACGCTGGACGAGCTCTTCGAGGCCCTCACGCTCGTGCAGACAGGGAAGGTCACCCGCTTCCCGGTGATCCTGATGGGCGTCGACTACTGGCGCGGGCTGCTGGACTGGGTACGCGATTCCCTCGAAGCGACCGGACGAATCGGGGATCACGACCTCGACCTCATCACGCTCACCGACGATGTCGACGAGGTGGTGGCAGCGATCAACGCGAGCTTGTGACTGACCTTGACGGGCCCGGAGCGGCCGCATAGATCGGGAGGGCGGCGAGCGCGCCGACTCCATAACGCGACGCGAGCAGGTGAGCGATCGCTGCGGCCGTCGGATCGGCCGGCTCCGCCCACGCCACGATCCGGTACGACGGCAGGGAGCGCCCAAAGCGAGCCCGGCTCGCGATGCGTACCGAACGCAGCCAGCAGATCGGCACCCCGTCGCGGCGCAGCTGTGCCCGCCTCGGCGAGGTCTGATGCAACGTGTACCGCTGGCCGGCAAGATCGACGTGGCGATCCTGCGCTCGCCTGCGCAGCCTCCCGCCAGAGCGGGAGAGGGTCCCGTCGCCGCCGGAGGTGACGACTCGCGAGCCGCCGGTCAGCTGGGCGAGACCGATGCCGGGACCCCGCACTGCCCACATGCCGTGCACGGAACCGCGCCGCACGACGCCGAAGAGCGGATCGTCGACGCCCGCCGGATGCCGCACATCGGGGACGAACTCGTCGGCCAGTGCGGCATTCATGGGGCGGCTCCTCAGTGGTGGTAACCCCACGTTAGGAGCACGCACAGCCCGTAGCGGGCGGCTGTCGGAATCCGGACAAGCCGCCCGCTAAAGGGGTCTTACGAGGCCCTACTTGGCGGCGCGCTGAACGACGGTCTCGGCCGTCTCGGTGGTGGCGCTGACCTTGGCCAGTACGGTGGCGTCCTGGCCGGTCCGCACGCCGCTGATGGCGCCCTTCTTGGCGTCGACGCGCACCCGCGTATCCGAATTCACGACGTAGGTGTGCTTGTAGCCGTCCTTGCTGGTGAGCGTGATCGCCGAGGAGCTGACGGCGTTGACCGTGCCGCGCTGCTCGGCGACCTTCGTCGGCGTTCCGCCCTTGCCTTCCACGGTGAACTCACCGTGCAGCACGCGGCCCGCCAGCTTGCCGACGCGGCCCGCCAGCTTGCCTTTGCCCGCCGCCTTCTTCGCGCCGGTACTCGGGCTGGCGGACGGGCTGGTGCTGGCGACGGCCGCTACGGGCGTGGCGAGGGTTCCGCTGCCGCTGCTGCTGCCCCCAGTGGTCGCAGCGGTTGCGACGCCACCGGCGGCGATGGCGCCGACCGTCACCCATCCCGCTGCGCGGATGGCTGCCCCTGGCTTACCCATGTGAGTCTCCTTGTGTGGTCCTGCTGTCGTCGTTTGCGGTGAGCTCAAGCATCGGTGGGATTTCGCGGGGACTGGTGCGGTTTTCGTTCGGGGAATGTAAAGCCGCAAATTCAGCCCGAAATTCAGGCGAGCGCCCGCCGGCCGACCGCGAGGTCGCGGGTGCCCGCGATGGCCCTGACCGTCTCGATGACTCGCCGGCTCGCCTGAACGGAGTGCGTACGTACCACCCGGGCGCCCAGCCAGACCGCGATCGCGGTAGCCGCCATGGTCGGCTCGAAGCGGTCGGTCACCGGCAGGTCGAAGATCTCGCCAAGGAAATCTTTGTTGCTCATCGCCACCAGTACGGGCCAGCCGGTCTCGACCAGCTCCGGCAGCCGGCGGGTCGCCTCGAGCGAATGCCTGCTGTTCTTGCCGAAGTCGTGGCCCGGGTCGACGAGGATCGCGTCGCGGCGCACCCCCAGCCCGGCGGCCCGCTCGGCGAGGCCCACGACGGTTTCCCGGATGTCGGCGACCACGTCGTCGTACGCGATCCGGTGCGGGCGGGTGCGCGGCGGCAGGTGACCGGCGTGCGTGCACACCAAGCCCAGGCTGAACTCTGCCGCGACCTCGGCGAGCGCGGGTTCGGTGCCGCCCCACGCGTCATTGAGCAGATCGGCGCCCTCGGCAGCCACGGCGCGCCCGACCTCCGCCCGCCAGGTGTCGACCGAGATCACCACCTCGGGATGGCGGTCACGCAGCCGGGCGACGAAGCCTGATACCCGGCGCAGCTCTTCCGCGGTATCCACCACGATCCCTGGCGCCGCCTTCACCCCACCGATGTCGAGGATTTCCGCGCCTTCGTCGACCGCCCGGTCCGCGGCGTCGAGTGCCTCGGCCTCTCCGAACGTCGCCCCTTTGTCGTAGAAGGAGTCGGGCGTCCGGTTGATGATCGCCATCAGGGCGACATCGCTTTCGTCGAAGGTGCGCGTCCCCAGGCGTAGCTCCACGATGTCGACTCTTGCAGATGCCAGACTGTCCGCATGGCGCTCGCCATCTCGATCCTCTTCGCCGCCGCCGTGCTGCTCGCCGTCGGTCTGGCCGCTGCCGGGCGTATCGACGGCATGTCACGGGCGGTGCCCGACGCGCCTCCCGGCCTGCCCGACGGAGAGGTGACGCCGGACGCGCTGCGCCGGGTCACGCTTCCGGTGGTACTGCGCGGCTACCGGATGGCCGATGTCGACTATGCGTTGGAGCGCGCCGCCGCCGAACTCGAACGCGCCCGCGCCGCCGCAGGGATGACGACCTCCACGCCGTCTCCGTCGGACGAGCCGCAGCCCTACGACGAGGGCTCGCTCGCCGACGACCCGCGCCACGACACAGCTCGCGACACGGTCGACGACACCATCGATGGTTGAGCTGCGGGTCAGCGTCGATGTCGACGCGCCGCCCGAGAAGGTTTTCGCCGGCCTGACCGACTGGACGCGGCAAGGCGAGTGGATGCCAGGCACGCAGGTGACCGTCGTCAAGGGACGCGGAGACGCGGTCGGCGACGAGATCCTCGCCCGTACCGCGGTACCCAAGATCGGACGCGTTGGCTTCGACGACCCGATGCGCATCACCGGCTGGGAGCCGCCCGTGCGCTGCGAGGTTCTTCACCTCGGACGGGTGGTACGAGGCGGCGGCGTGTTCCTCGTCGAACCGCTTGCGACAGGCTCGCGCTTCACCTGGATGGAGTGGGTCGACCCGCCGCTCGGGCTGATCGGTCAGTTCGGGCTACGAGCCGGACGGCGTCCGACCCAGCGCGCGCTGGCGGTTGCGCTCAAGCGTTTCGCGCGCTGGGTCGAGCGCTCTGCCGACTCGAGAGCTCCAGATCAGTGACCGGTGAAGGTCGGCTTCTCCTTCGCAAAGAACGACGCGACCCCGCCCAGGTGATCTGCCGTCCGCCCGATGACCTGTTGAAGGTCGGCCTCGAGCGCCAGCGAATCCTGCAGTGACTGGGTCGCCGACTCGCTCAGTGTGCGCTTGATCGCGGCGAACGCGGCCGTGGGCCCGGCCGCCAGGCGAAGGGCCAGCTCGATGGCCGAGTCGGCAAGCAGTTCGTCATCGACCACAGCGTTGACCAGCCCGAGCTCCAGCGCGCCCTCCGCTGAGACCCGCTCGTTGAGGTACATCAGGGCCGAGGTCTTCGCCGTACCGACGAGCCGGGTCAGATTCCAGGTGATGCCGGAGTCGCCGGCGAGCCCGATCCCCGCGAATGCCGTGGCGAACACGGCGGAGCGCGCAGCCCACCGCAGGTCACAGGCGAGCGCGATACCCAGCCCGGCCCCGGCGACCGCGCCGTTGATCGCGGCGACGACCGGCTTGGGCATCTCCGACAGCACCCGCACGATCGGGTTGTAGTGGCGCCGAACCAGATCACCCAGGTCCGGCGTGTCGGGGCTGGAGTAGGCGGCCTGCAGCTCCCGTAGGTCCTGGCCCACGCAGAATGCCCGGCCGCGGCTGGCCAGCAGGACTGCCCGGACGGAGGGGTCTTCAGCGACATCGGTCAGCGCCGCGAGCAACTCCTCCTTGGCGCCCAGGGAGAGCGCACCCATGGCTTCGGGGCGGTTGATGGTGACGATTCCGAGGGACCCATCGGGTCCGGTCCGCTCGGAAATGACAGTCGGCTGAAGTTCGTCCACGCCTCATCTTCCCGTGCCGCCGAGGCGCATCGATCGGGTGGTCGGACGGGACTCACGTCGATCCGCCCGCAGATCTGGGATGATGTACGAGAACACAAGTCGCAATACGACTTCGGCGAGAAAGAGGTGCACGGCATGGCGGCCATGAAGCCGCGGACGGGTGACGGTCCGCTCGAGGTCACCAAAGAGGGGCGCGGCATCGTGATGCGGGTGCCGCTCGAGGGTGGCGGCCGACTCGTCGTCGAGATGTCGGCGCCGGAGGCCACTGCTCTCAGCGAGGCGTTGAAGGCTGCCGCTGGGTGACCCAGCCAGCCGGAATCAGCCGGCGGAGAGCCCCGGACGCGTCCGCAGCCAGTCCAGGCTGTTGGTGCGCGTCATCTCATGCTCCCAGCCGGAAAGCGCCTGCTTGACTGCGGCCTCACTGTCGAACGTGCCGAGCACTTCGACGGTGAGCTGCTCGATGTCGACCTGGTCGATGTCGAGCTGGTCCAGGTAGCGCGCGAAAAGGCCGCCCGGGTGCGGCTCGCGTACGACGTAGAGCTCGCCGGTCTCATGCAACCAGCTCGCGCGGTAGGTCGAATGCTGGTCGGCTTCGACGGACCAGCCGTCGCCGAAGCCCTCCTCGTCGGACTCGCGGCGGGCAGGGTCAGCGTCGTAGAACTCCGAGATGTCCATGGTGGGCTCAGGCCGCGCTGTTCTCGTCGCTCAGCACAACGGCGGCGAGCAGCCCTGACCCGACCGGGATGATCGCGGGGGCCAGCCGGCCGTCCTCGCGGACCAGCTCGACGAGCCGGCGCATAGCACCGGACTCGGCATCGCGGGCGGCGGGGTCTGCGGCACCGGCGGCCCCGTCGAAGATCAGCAGCCCCCCGACCCGCACCAGGCGGATGACCTGAGGCAGCAGGTCCGGGTACTCGCGCTTGTCGGAGGCGCAGAAGACGACGTCGTACGCGGCGTCCGTTAGCCGGGGGAGTACGTCGAGAGCGCGTCCGTTGATCAACCGGGCGCGCGAATTGGGTACGCCGTCGGCGTTGAATGCGGCGCGCGCGAGACGCTGAGCCTCCGCCTCGGCGTCGATGCTCGTCAGCACCCCGTCCGGACGCATGCCCCGCAGGAGGTAGAGCCCACTGACGCCGGTGTCCGTCCCGATTTCGACTGCGGTGCGTGCTCGCGCAGTAGCAGCCAGCAATCGCAGCGCCGCACCAGTCGCCGCTCCGACGGGCTCGACGCCGATCTCGAGGGCGGCTGCCCGGGCGGCCGTCAAGACGGCGTCCTCCGGGACGAAGGACTCGGCGAACTCAGCAACTCCCATGGTCAGCGAAGCCTAGTGGACCTTCGTCGCGCGGGCAGGTCGAACCCCCAACGGGAACGATTCGGGTTGGTTCGCGCGTTGGTGCTCACAGGCAACTAGCAGGTCACGGCGGCACGCTTACAGCGACAGCACACCCTGAAAGGGAGAGCATGACGGCTGGAGCAATTTACGCACCGGGCGGCAGGCCGTTCCGGCCCCGCGTGGTCCGCAGGGATGCCGTGCCTGCCGTTCCCGTGAGCCCGGCCGTTTCCACCTGGGAACCGCCTACGTGGGATGAGGTCGTGCGCGAGCACGGCGCCCGCGTCTACCGGCTCGCGTACCGGCTCACCGGTAATCAGCAAGACGCCGAAGACCTGACTCAGGACGTCTTCATCCGGGTCTTCCGCTCGTTGGACGGCTACACGCCAGGCACGTTCGAGGGGTGGCTGCACAGGATCACGACCAACCTCTTCCTGGACCGCATGCGGCGCGCCTCGCGCATCCGTTTCGAGGGCCTGCCGGATGACGCCGAGCGGCTGCCGGGCAAGGACCCGAGCCCCGAGGCGGCGCTGATGGCCGACCTCTTCGATCCCGATGTCGAAAAGGCGCTCGCTGCGCTTCCGCCGGACTTTCGCGCCGCGGTCGTGCTCTGCGACGTCGAGCAGCTGTCGTATGAGGAGATCTCCGCGACCCTCGGCATCAAGCTCGGCACGGTCCGCAGCCGGATCTCGCGCGGTCGGGCGATGCTCCGCGCTGCCCTCGCCGATCGGGCGCCGGAGCGCGCCGAGCAGTCAGCGGACCCCATGGGCGAGACCATCGTTGACGTCACGGATGACGCCGCCACCCCGTTGGGGGCAGTGAGGATGCAGTGAGTTCGTTGCAGGCCGGACACCTCGGCGACCTGGGCGCTGCCCTCGTCGACGATCAGCTGTCCCCTGACACGCGCGACGTTGCCCTCGCCCATCTCGCAAGCTGCCCCGGCTGCCAGCTCGACGTCGAACAGCAGCGCCGGCTCAAGGCCCGGCTGCGCACCCTCGCCGAGCCTGCACTGCCACTCAACCTGGCGCTGCGGCTGAATGCGCTCAAGCCCGCCGGGCTTCCGGCCGCGGCCGCCGGTGGACCGCCTCCAGGTGGCCTCTCGGATGGGGGCCGTTCCGACGGCCTTCTGCCTGACGACCTGCTCTCCGAAGGCTCGGCAGCGCTGACCTTTCCGATACGCGACCGCTCGCGCACGCTGTCCGGTCGCCGTGGCCGGCTGCTGGCCGGCGCGGCCTCCTTAGTGCTCCTCGGCGTCGGCACCGCCTACGCGGCGGGATCCGACGTCCAGCCGACCGCCCCGGTCGGCACCACGAACACCGCGCTGACGACCGGTGGCACCCAGGCCGTCACGACCTCGATCTCCGCTCCGCTTCCCCTCAATGACCCCGCGTTCGACGCGATGAATGCCGCATTCGTGCCCTGAGGACACTTCGGGCCGTACCTTATGACCAGCAGGAAGCCGCTCGTTCGTAGCCGGCTTTGCTCGGCGGAGAGAGGGACGGGGCAATGGCTGAGGGTGACCGGCCGCAAGGCGGCGACCCTTCCGATTCCCCTGAGCCGTCCCTATGGTGGACACCCGGCCCGGTTGAGCCCGCGCAGAGCTGGCCGCCGCCTCCCGACGAGCAGCCGACCAGCCCCTTCCCCCCGTATCAGGGTGGGTATCCGGGCGAGCCGCCGCAGCTCAGCCAGCAGATCAGCCAGCCCCCCGGGCCGCCTTATGGGGGCCACCCGCCTGTGGAGGGCGGCGGCCACATCGGCAGCCCGCCCCGGGGCCCGGATTACATCCCGCCCGCGCCGTATCCCACCAACTCGCCGGCGTATGGCGCACCCGTGCTGCCGGTCGCAGAGCCGCAGGTTCGGCAGCGGCGCACCTTCCGCGGTGCGCCGCTGGTAGCTGTCGCGTTGGTCGCGGCACTCATCGGAGCAGCGATCGGGGCGATCTCCGGCGTCTCGTACGAGCACGGTCACGTCAACAAATCGTCGTCCTCGTCCGACCTGTCTTCCGGACCGCCGCTCGCCAGCGGCTCGCCGACTCCCGTCGATCCCAATCCGGAGTCGGTGGCGCAGATCGCCGCCAAGCTGCTGCCGTCCGTCGTCACGCTGAACGTCTCCGGGAGTACGGAGAGCGGCACCGGGTCGGGCGTGATCATCCGCTCGGACGGCTACATCCTGACCAACAACCACGTCGTTGCCGTTGCGGCCAATGGCGGCACCATCACCGCCGACTTCTACAAGGGCAAGCAGAAGGTGCCGGCCCGCATCGTGGGACGCGACCCGAAGACCGACCTCGCCGTGGTCCGCGTCGATGCGACGAACCTGCCGGCCGCGACCCTCGGTCAGTCGTCCAGCCTGGTCGTCGGCGACCCGGTGGTCGCCCTCGGCGCTCCGCTCGGCTTGTCCAGCACGGTCACGTCCGGGATCGTCAGCGCGCTCGACCGCAACGTCGACGTGCCGGACGAGTCCGGCGGCTCCTCGGGAGGCCTGCTCATCGGGGCGATCCAGACGGACGCGGCGATCAACCCCGGCAATTCCGGCGGTCCCCTCGTGGACAGCAAGGCACAGGTCATCGGCATCAACTCGGCCATCGCTGCCGCGCCGGGGGCGACGGGTTCGACCGGCGGCAACATCGGCGTCGGCTTTGCCATCCCGATCGACTACGCCCGCTCCATCGCCGACGAGATCATCAAGACCGGCAAGGCGACCCACCCGTACGTCGGGGTGACGGCCGGCCCCGACACCACCGGCAGCAGCAACGGTGCGAAGATCATCTCGGTCGTCCCCGGTGGCCCGGCGGACCAGGCGGGGCTCAAGCCCGACGACGTGATCACCGAGGTCGAGGGCAAGGTGATCGACGGTGTCGACGGGTTGGTGGCGGCCACCCGGCTGCATCAGGTCGGTGACGTCGTCACGATCACGTATTTGCGCGGCGGTCAGACGCACACTGTGAAGGTGACGCTTCAGGAAAGCCGCAGCTGATGTTCGGCCTCAGCGCGTGGCACGTCGCGATCCTCGTCGTGGTCGGGCTGTTCGTCTTCGGCCCCGAGCGGCTCCCGACGATGATCCGCGACCTCGGCAAGGCGCTGCGCCAGGTCCGCCAGGCCGCCAACAGCATGCAGGAAGACCTCAAGGCCGAGCTCGGTCCCGAAGTGGGTGACCTCGACCTGCGTAGCCTGCACCCGCGCACCTTCGTCGAAAAGCATCTCTTCGGTGAGGAGGAGGACCCGCTCGGGCTGGACTTCCTGAAGAAAGATGCCGAGCCGCTGATCTCCTTCGACAAGCCGAAGAGTCCCGGCGCCGGCGGCGGCGCCAATGGCTCGAACAGTTCCAACGGCTCCAACGGCTCCAACGGCTCCAACGCCAGCCTCGACAAGCAAGCCAACCTGACCAAGCAAGCCAATCTGACCAAGCAAAGCGCGCCACCGGAGCAGGCCCCGGCCGGCCCGGTGCGCTACGACCCCGACGCGACCTGAGCTCTAGCTCTGCTCTAGCTACTGAGGGTCAGTGCTGGGTGGGCGTGAGCCCCAGCGAACGGCCCGCGAGTCCGCGGGAGCGTGAGCCGAGCCGATCGGCGATCGACAGCAGCGCCTTGCCCGCCTCGGAGTCGGGCTCGGAGAGCACCAGCGGCTGCCCGGCATCGCCGCCTTCCCGCAGGCGCACGTCGAGCGGGATCTGGCCGAGCAGCGGAACCTCGTGGCCGAGAGCCTCGGTCAGCCGCTCCGCCACCTGGGCGCCGCCTCCCGAGCCGAACACGTCGAGCTGCTCGCCGCAGTGGGGGCAGGGCAGATAGGCCATGTTCTCCACGACTCCGACCACGTTCTGGCGGGTCTGGCGGGCGATCGTCCCGGCGCGCTCGGCGACCTCCGTTGCGGCGATCTGCGGGGTGGTGACCAGCAGCAGCTCAGACGCGGGCAGCAGCTGGGCGAGGGAGATGGCGACATCACCCGTGCCCGGCGGGAGGTCCAGGAGCAGCACGTCGAGATCGCCCCAGAAGACGTCGGACAGGAACTGCTGAAGCGCCCGGTGCAGCATCGGACCGCGCCAGGTGACGGGCTGGTTCCCGCGGGTGAACATCCCGGTGGAGATCACCTTGACGCCGTACGCCTGCGGCGGCATCAGCATGGTCTCGACCTGGGTCGGCCCGCGATCCTCGAGCCCGAGCATCCGCGGAACGCTGTGACCGTAGATGTCGGCGTCGAGCAGGCCGACCGACAAGCCGTTGCCGGCCAGTGCCACCGCCAGGTTGACGGTGACCGACGACTTGCCGACCCCGCCCTTGCCGCTCGCGACTCCGTAGACCCGGGTCAGCGACTCCGGCCTGGCGAACGGGATCTCCCGCTCGGGCTGGTTGCCGCGCAACTGGGTGCGCAAGGCGGTGCGCTGCTCGTCGTTCATCACGTCGAGGACGACCGAGACGCTCGAGACGCCCTCGACCGCCTGCACGGCAGTGGTGACGCGCGTGGAGATCTCACCCCGCAGCGGACACGCGGCCGTGGTCAGGTAGACCCCGACCTCGACCTGCCCGTCGGCACTGATCTCGACCGATTTGACCATGCCGATCTCGGTGATCGGCCGGTTGATCTCGGGATCGGTGACGGTCGCGAGCGCGGCCTGGACAGCGTCCGCAGACGGCGAGTTCGCCATACGGCCAGGGTATCTGTCAGGGACTCAGGAAGCGGATGTCTCGGTGGCGGGCTCGGCTCCCGTACTGGTGTCCGCCTCGGCAGCGCGTTCGCGCTCCCGGTCACGCTTGCGCTTGCCCTTCGAGGGGCGGTCGGGCCGGCCGGAGTCTGCGTCGCGTCCGGAATCGCCGTTGGGGCTGGAGAATTCCTCCAGCAGCGTGCGCAATTCGGCCCGCAGGAAGTCACGTGTCACCACGTCGCCGAGGGCCACTCGCAGCGCCGCGACCTCCCGCGTGAGGTATTCGGCGTCGGCGGTGAGCATCGCGTTCTGCTCGCGGTCTTGCGCCAGATTCGCGCGGTCGCGGTCGTCCTGGCGGTTCTGCGCAAGCAGGATCAGCGGCGCGGCGTAGGCGGCCTGCAGCGAGAGCACGAGCGTCAGGAACTGGAAGGGGTACGCGTCGAACCGTGCCGCCTTCGGCACCACGATGTTCCACAGGACCCAGACGAAAATGACGGCGGTCTGCGCGACGAGGAACTTGCCGGTGCCGAGGAAGCGCGCGATGCGTTCCGACAGGCGCCCGAAGGCATCCGGATCGACTGAGGGCAGGGGCGAGCGGCCCGGCACCCGCGGCTGGTCGAGCCGGGCGGCGCGCCGGCGGTTAGCGCGCGGCACGGGAGGCAACTCCAGCCTGAAGCGCGGCACGCTCGGCGGTCGGGTCGTAGTCGTGGTCGCGCCAGTCGTTCGGGAGCAGGTGGTCGAGCACGTCATCGACCGTCACCGCGCCGAGCAGCCGGCCGGTCGGATCGACCACCGGCGCGGCGACCAGGTTGTACGAGGCGAGATGGCGGGTGACCTCAGCGAGGGGTGCCTGCGCGTGCAGCGGGTCGGTCTCGGTGTCGATCATCCCGCCGACGAGGGTCCCGGGTGGTTCACGCAGCAGCCGCTGGAAATGCGCCATGCCCAGGTAGCGGCCGGTCGGCGTCTCATACGGCGGGCGCACCACGTAGACCTGCGCGGCAAGAGCCGGCGGGATCTGGCTCGCCCGGATCCGGGCGAGGGCTTCGGCGACGGTCGCGTTCGGCGGGAGGATCACCGGCTCGCTCGTCATGATGCCGCCGGCGGTGTCGTCGGCGTAGGAGAGCAGCCGGCGTACCGGCGCGGCCTCTTCCGGCTCCATCAGCTCGAGCAGCCGCTCGGCCTCCTCCGCGGGCAGGTCGCCCAGCAGGTCGGCGGCGTCGTCGGGGCCCATGGCCTCCAGCACGTCGGCGGCGCGCTCTTCGTCCAGCCCGCCGAGCAGCTCGACCTGCTCGTCCTCGGGCATCTCCTCCAGGACGGCAGCGAGCCGCTCGTCGTCGAGCGCGGCGGCGACCTCGCTGCGGCGCTTGTCCGACAGGTCGTGCAGCATCGACGCCAGGTCGGCAGGCTTCAGCTTTTCGAACGCCGCCAGCAGGTTCGCCGCTCCCTGGCCGCCCTCGGTCAGGGCCAGCCCGGACACCTCGTCCCAGTCAAGGGTCATGACCCGTCCGCGACGGCGCCCTTCCTTGACCGCGACCTGCGTCAGGAGCCAGTCTCGGGTCCGGGATTGCTCCATTGCGACGTCGACGATCGTCACCTCGAGGCCGCTTTCGAGGACGGTGACCTTGCGGTCCAGCAGTTCGGCCAGGACCAGCGTCTCCTCGGGTCGGCGCTCGAAACGCCGCCAGTTCAAGGTCCCCGAGCCCAGTACGACCGCTCCTGACTCGATGCCGGTGACGCGGCTCATCGTGACGAAGATGCGCCGTCGGGAGACCTCCACGAGCAGCCCCAGGACACGCGGCGGCTGGCCGCGAAGCCGAAGGGCGACGATCACGTCGCGGATGCGGCCGACTGTGTCCCCGTTGGGATCAAGGACGAGCAGGCCCGCGAGCCGGGCGCAGAAAACCCGCGCCGGTGCCGAGCTCACGCCGCCGACTCCGGACCGGCCACCACCGTCGAGCAGGCGAGGGGTCCGGGGCGCATGGCTGCAGGCTACCGCCGAGAGCCTGCTCAGCAGGGGAGTCAACGCGCAAGATCGTTGGTACATCCCACGCATGCGAGCGTCCCGGCCGGCCGCGTTACCCGCCCTGTTCACCGGCCTGTCGGCAGCAGTGATGGTGGCGTGCAGCAGCGGCACGGCGACAAGGGCGCGCTCGCTGCCCACACCGTCGAAGCTCACCGGCGAGGCGGGTAAGCGCGCGTCGACCATCGTCAGCGACGCCCGAGCTGCGCTCCTGGCGGCGAGCTCTGTGCACGTCAAGGGCGCGTTTACGCACAATTCAACCTCCGATCAACGCCTTGACCTGCAGCTGACGCGGGTCAACGGGCAGCCGGCCGCCACCGGAACGGTGACGACGGTGACACGGTCGGGAGCGAAATCCCAGACGGTCACCCTCGCGCTGATCCGGCTCGGCGGCCGTCTTTACGTACGCGGCGACCGCGCCTATTACGCGCGCATCGGGCCGAAGGCAGCTGCGGTAGCCGGGCATTGGCTCGTTCTACCGATCGCGCAGGACAAGTCGGTCGCCGATCTGACTGACCTGGCGACGCTGGCGGCGGGCCTGGCGAGCGCGTCGTCCGATCGTGTACAGGGCGTCTCGCGGATCGGCACCCACCGGGTCGTCGTGGTGGCCGCCGGCGCCGGGGCCACCCTGTATGTCTTGGCTGACGGCCCGTCTCGGCCGATCCGGCTCCAACGTTCGGGTGCCTCGGCGATCGCCGGCACGATCGATTTCTCTGACTACAACGCCCCGCTCAAGGTTGCCGGGCCGGCCGGGGCGATCGATATCGCCAAAGTGCGCGGCTGACGCAGGTGTGATCTTCGCTGTGGTCGTGGTCCGTTGCCTGCGGGTATGCCACCGTAGGAGTCAGTTGCGATCAAAGGAGATCCTGTGCCGCCTCTGCGCGCTCGTCGGTCCTGCCTCGCCGTTCCGGGCAGCAACACCAAGATGCTTGGCAAAGCCCAGGGTCTGCCCGCCGACCAGGTCTTTCTCGATCTCGAAGACGCCGTCGCGCCGGCGGCGAAGGAGGGCGCGCGGGACAACATCGTCGCCGCCCTCAACGAGGGTGACTGGGCCGGCAAGACCCTCGTCGTCCGGGTCAACGACCTGACCACGAAATGGACCTACCGCGACGTAGTCACGGTCGTCGAAGGCGCTGGGGCCAACCTGGACTGCATCATGCTGCCGAAGGTGCAGTACGCCGAGCATGTCGTCTGGCTCGACCTGCTGCTTCGCCAGATCGAGCAGACCATGGGCTACGAGGAGGGCCGGATCGGCATCGAGGCGCAGATCGAAAACGCGCTGGGCCTGACCAACGTCAAGGACATCGCCTTCGCCTCCGACCGGGTCGAGACGATCATCTTCGGGCCCGCTGACTTCATGGCGTCGATCAACATGAAGTCGCTCGTCGTGGGGGAGCAGCTACCCGGCTACGACGTCGGTGACGCCTACCACCACATCCTCATGTCGATCCTGATGGCCGCGCGGGCCAAGGGCATCCAGGCGATCGACGGCCCGTACCTGCAGATCAAGGACGTCGACGGATTTCGCCGGGTGGCCGGCCGCTCCGCCGCCCTCGGGTTCGACGGCAAGTGGGTGCTGCACCCCGGCCAGATCGACGCGGCGAACGAGGTCTACTCGCCCGACCAGAAGGACTACGACCACGCCGAGCTGATCCTCGACGCCTACGCGTACTACACGTCGGAGGCGGGTGGCTTCCGCGGTGCGGTGATGCTCGGTGACGAGATGATCGATGAGGCCTCGCGCAAGATGGCCGAGGTCATCGCGGGGAAGGGACGCGCATCGGGTATGGAGCGCACCGAGAAGTTCGAAGCTCCGGCGGAGGGCAACTAATCATGGCTC
>DATAVO010000005.1:0-8016 GCA_036267695.1 Frankiaceae bacterium | reverse complement strand
TCTTGCCGGGTCGATCGACGTCGGCAAGGCCGGCGACGGCGGGGCGCGGTCCCGGTCCGCCGGTTCGCTGGTGCTCGCGCCGTGGAGTCGCCGGGTCTACGCCCAGGCCATCGATGTGGGCCTGTTCGTCGTCGGAGAGGGCATCGCGATCGGCCTGATCGCCGTGGCCGGCCTGCACGGCATCGGCGGTCTGGTCCTGCAGATCACGCTATTGGTGATCCCGGCCCTGCTCTACGGCTGGCAGGCTGTGGTGCGCCAGGCCGCGGTGGGGCAAACCATCGGCAAGGCCCGGGCGGGCATCTCGCTCGTCGACGATGCCGACGGGCTCTCGCCGACGGAGGCCACCTGCCTGCGGCGGCTGCTCGCGCACTTCATCGACCTGGTGAGCCTGGTCGGGTTCTTCCGGCCGCTCTGGGGCGCCGAACGCAAGACGTTCGCCGACAGGATCTGCCGCACGAGGGTGATCGAGGGCGTCCCGATCCTGCCCCCGCCGGAGGAGATGAAGACGGTCCCGCTGCGCCATCCGGGCCGGTGGGTGGCGGCGGCGGTCGTCTTCATCGGCGTCGGGATGCTCGCGCACAGTGTCGCGACGAATCCCAATTACCACTGGAACATCGTCGGCAAGAACCTGTTCAAGCGGGTGATCTTCGAGGGCATCCTGCGCACCCTCGAGCTGACGGCCATCGCCATGGCGATCGGCATCGCGCTCGGGATCGTGCTCGCCGTCATGCGGCTGTCGCCGAACCCGATCGTGTCCAGTGCGTCATGGATCTACATCTGGGTCTTTCGCGGCACGCCCGTCTACGTCCAGCTACTGTTCTGGAACGCGGTCGGGGTCCTCTACAAGAACCTGGCGGTCGGCGTGCCATTCGGCCACCACTTCTTCAGCGGCAGCTCGAACACGGTCATCACGACGTTCACCGCCGCGATCCTTGGCCTGGGGCTGAACGAGGGCGCCTACATGTCCGAGATCGTCCGGGCCGGCATCATCTCGGTCGACCAGGGGCAGACCGAGGCCGCTCAGGCGCTGGGGATGGACCGCATGCGCATCATGCGCCGGATCGTCCTCCCGCAGGCCATGCGGGTGATCATTCCGCCCACCGGCAACGAGACGATCTCGATGCTGAAGACGACCTCGCTGGTGAGCGTCATCTCCATCCAGGAGCTGCTCGGGGCGGCGCAGACCATCTACGACACCACCCTGCAGGTTCTGCAGCTGCTGATCGTCGCGAGCCTCTGGTACCTGCTCTTCACGTCGATCCTCAGCATCGGCCAGTACTACCTGGAGCGGCGTTACACCCGCGGCTCGGCGCGTGAGCTCCCGCCGACCCCGTGGCAGCGCCTGCGGCGCAACCTGACGAGCTTCCATGCCCCCGAAGCGATGGGGCCGCTGACATGAACAGCTTGATCACATGACGGGCAAGGCACCACCGTTGGTGCGGGCCGAGGGCGTCTCCAAGCATTTCGGACGCCTTCACGTGCTGAAGGGCATTGACCTCGAGGTCGTCCCCGGCGAGGTCATGTGCATCATCGGGCCTTCCGGGTCAGGCAAGTCGACCTTCCTGCGGTGCATCAACCACCTCGAGAAGATCGACGGCGGCAAGCTCTACGTCGACGGCGAGCTCGTCGGCTACCGGCAGGCCACCGGAAAGCTCTACGAGCTGCGCGAGCGCGAGGTCGCTCGCAAGCGCGCCGAGATCGGGATGGTCTTCCAGCGCTTCAACCTGTTCCCGCACATGACGGTGATGCAGAACGTGTGCGAGGCGCCGATCGGGGTGAGGGGCGAATCCAAGGACACGGCCCGTGACCGGGCGCGCCTGCTGCTCGGCCGCGTCGGGCTCGCCGACAAGCTCGAGTCCTATCCGGCGCAGCTGTCGGGCGGCCAGCAGCAGCGCGTCGCGATCGCCCGGGCGCTGGCCATGCAGCCCAAGCTGATGCTGTTCGACGAGCCGACCTCCGCGCTCGACCCCGAACTGGTCGGCGAAGTGCTCGACGTCATGCGCGGGCTGGCCCAGGACGGGCTCACCATGATCGTCGTCACGCACGAGATGGGATTCGCCCGCGAAGTGGGTGACGAGCTGGTCTTCATGGACGACGGCATCGTCGTCGAGCGCGGGGTCCCGAGGGACGTTCTGAGTGCGCCGCAGACCGAGCGTTGCCAGAATTTCCTGTCCAAAGTGCTCTAGCCCGCAAATACCGGCAGGTAACAGTTCGGATAACGACACACAGAGAAGGACCCTCGACTGTCACAAGTTGCGGTTAGTCTGGCGCCCGGCACAGGGGACGCCCGTCTCCCGTCGGCGCAAACAAGAAGGAGTTCAACCGTGCGACTGCGGACAACTAGAGCGACGGCCGGCGTTGTCGGCGTCATGGTCCTGCCCCTCGCGCTGGCGGCGTGCGGGAGCAGCAGCAAGGGTAAGGCGACCACGAGCACCGGGCCGTCGAGCAGCGGCAGCACCGCGGCCCAGACCGGCGGCACGGTGACCATCGGTTTCCAGGGCCCGCTGTCCGGTCCCAACTCGCCTCAGCTGGGCATCAATGGTGTCGACGGCGTCAAGCTGGCCATCGACCAGGCCAACAAGTCCAAGGCGTTGCCGTACACGCTGAAGCTCGACCAGAGCGACGACCAGGGCACGCCCGACCAAGGCCCCACGGCCGCGCGCAAGCTGGTCGACGACAAGGTCATCGCGGTCGTCGGCCCGATGTTCTCCGGCGCCACCAAGGCTTCTGAGCCGGTCTTTTCCCAGGCGGGGATCCTCTCGGTGAGCCCGTCGGCGACGAACCCGGCGCTGACCACGCTCGGCTTCAAGACCTTCGTTCGTGTCATCGCGCCTGACACCGTGCAGGGCAAGGCCGCGGCCGACTACATGGTCAAGAAGCTCAACGCCAAGAAGGTCTTCTCCCTCGACGACAACAGCGACTACGGCACCGGCCTCTCCAAGGCGCTGGAAGCCGAGCTGAAGGTCGACGGCGCGACCGTCACGCATGACGGCATCAACCCGACGAAGATCTACACGTCCGAAGCCAGCAAGATCATCGGTGACAACCCCGACGCGGTGTACTACTCGGGCTACTACAGCGAGTTCGGCCCGCTGGCCAAGGCCCTGAAGGGCGCCGGCTACAAGGGTCAGCTGCTCAGCGGTGACGGCTCCAACGATGACCAGTTCATCAAGGACGCCGGCGGCGCGAGCATCGCCGATGGCGCGTACCTCACCTGCGCCTGCGGCGACTCCAACAGTGACCCGAAGGCCGCCGCATTTGTGACGGCGTACAAGGCGCTGAACGGCGCTGCGCCGGGGACTTACTCCGGAGAGGCGTACGACGCCACCAACGCGCTGATCCAGGTGCTCAAGGGCCTCGGCGACAAGCCGACCGCCTCGGCCGTCGTCGACGCGTACAAGAAGGTCGACTACGTGGGGCTGACCAAGACCATCAAGTTCACCGACTCCGGCGAGGTGCAGGGCGACGCCGTGTACGTCTACAAGGTCGAGAACGGCAAGCGGGTCGTGCTGGGTCTCATCTCGGACCTCCTCAAGTAGCACGCTCATCCCACGGGGGCCCCGCAGTCCGATGGTGACTGCGGGGCCCGCCGGGGTAGAGCGGCAGACGCGATGGGCTTCTATCACCAGTTCTGGCAGCTGACGGTCGACGGGCTGTCCACGGGCAGCCTCTATGCCGTCATCGCTTTGGGTTACACGCTCGTCTACGGCGTGCTCCAGCTGATCAACTTCGCGCACAGCGAGGTCTTCATGTTCGGCGGGTTCGCCGGGATCTTCGTCGTGCGCGGGATCGCGCCCGGCGGGGCGAGCGGGTGGTCCTCCGTCGGCCTGATCGCCTTCGGCCTGATCTGCGGGGCAGTGGCGGGCGCGGTGGCCGCGTTCACCCTCGAGCGCACCGCGTACGCGCCCCTGCGGCGCCGCGGCGCTCCCAAACTGGCGTACCTGATCAGCGCGATCGGCGCCTCGTACTTCGCGTTCAACCTGGCAGGCAAGGAGTTCGGCCGCCAGAGCGTCAACGGTCCCAACCTGTACGACAACCAGACAGTGCTCTTCCACATCTTCAGTGCCAAGATCCGCATCCAGACGGTCCTGATCTTCGGTGTGGCGATCTCGATGCTGATCATCCTCGACCGGCTGGTCAACGCGACCCGGCTCGGCAAGGCGATCCGCGCCGTGGCGCAGGACTCCGACACCGCGTCCCTGATGGGCGTCAACGTCAACCGCGTCATCGTGCTGACGTTCATCGTCGGCGGGTTGCTCGCCGGCGCGGGCGGCTTCCTGTACGCGCAGGTCTTCAACGCCAGCTACACGATGGGCTTCATCCCCGGCATCAAAGCGTTCACCGCGGCGGTACTCGGCGGCATCGGCAACGTCCGCGGTGCCATGCTGGGAGGGCTGCTGCTGGGTGTCGTCGAGGCCTACGGGGGTGACCTGTTGGGAGCCAGCTACATCGACGTGACGGCCTTCCTCGTGCTCGTCCTGGTGCTGCTCTTCCGTCCCTCGGGTCTGCTCGGTGAGCGGCTGGGGCGGACGGCATGAGTACCGCGACCTCGCCCCGTCCCGGCCCGGCCAGTTGGGGCGACCGGGTTCGTGACCTCTGGCGCCCGACGGCCGCTGACCGCGGCCGGCTCATTGCTTGCGTGCTGATCGCGCTACTGGCCTCGATCGTCACCGGTAAAGATGGCAGCGGCGATCATCCGCTGCACGGCATCAACTGGTCGCTGACCCACCACGGCCTCTACTACGCCATCGGTGGGGTTGTCCTGTGGGTCGGCGCCGTGCTGGGCCGCAGCCTCGCGCCGGCGATGCGCGGGGCGCGCAGTCAGGTGAGCAGCGTGACCGATCGGGCGCTGCGTCCGCGGTGGGCCCGGCCCCTGCTCTACCTGGTCCTGCTCGGGATCGCGATCTGGTACCCGCGCACCATCTCGGCGGCGGGTCAGCAGTCGCTGGTGAACGACGTCGCGATCTACGCGTTGCTGGGCCTCGGGCTGAACGTCGTGGTCGGTTTCGCCGGTCTGCTGGACCTCGGCTACATCGCGTTTTATGCGATCGGCGCCTACACGACCGCTTACTTCACCAGCAAGACGGCCATCCCGTGGCACGCCCCGTTCGTCTGGAACCCGTTCTTCATCTTCCCGATCGCGGTGATCGTCGCGGCTCTGGCGGGTGTGTTACTCGGCGGCCCCACCCTGCGCCTACGCGGCGACTACCTGGCCATCGTGACGCTGGGCTTCGGAGAGATCGTCTACCTGCTGGCCAACAACGAGAAGGGGATCACCAACGGCGCTTCGGGGGCCTTCGGGGTGCCGCAGCTGTCGATCCACCTGGGCTCGTTCAAGTACAAGTGGGGCCTGGCTTCGCTGCCGTACTACTACCTGCTGCTCGGCATCATCGTCGTCGTCATGATGGCGTTCTCGGCGCTGAACCGCAGCCGGACCGGGCGCGCCCTCGCCGCGATCCGCGAGGACGAGGTCGCCGCCGAAGCGATGGGCGTGCCGACGTTGAAGTACAAGCTGATCGCCTTTGCCATCGGAGCCTCGGTGTCAGGGTTCGCCGGTGTGATCTTCGCGACCGAGCAGTTCTTCGACCCGTCGTCGTTCACCTTCCAGGCGTCGATCCTGGTGCTCACAATCGTCATCTTCGGCGGCATGGGCTCGGTCTTCGGCGTCGTGCTCGGCGCCATCGTTTTGCAGGGTTTGCTCTACAACCTCAAGGACACCGTCCCGCCCAACGACCGGTACATCTACTTCGGTGCCGTGATCATGCTGATGATGGTCTTCCGGCCGCAGGGGCTGCTGCCCTCGCGACGGCGAAGTCGCGAGCTGGCCCTGTCCGAGGCCGGAATCGGACATGCTGACGCCACGATGAGCGGCAGCGCCTCATGAGCGGCGGCAGAGCGTGACGAGCATGACGAAAGACGAGGCGGCCCCGGCAGGCGCGGCGCCGGGCGCACCTGTACTCGAAGTCGAGGGTGTGACCCTGCGGTTCGGCGGGCTCACGAGCCTCGACAACGTGTCGCTGACGATGACGAGCGGGACGGTGCTCGCCGTCATCGGGCCCAACGGGGCGGGCAAGACGTCTTTGTTCAACTGCCTCACCGGCGCGTACCACCCGCAGCAGGGCAAGGTCATCTTCCATGGTGCGGGCGGGAGCGTATCGATCCTCGGCCGCAAGCCGCACAAGATCGCCCACCTCGGCATCGCCCGCACGTTCCAGAACATCCGGCTCTTTCCGGCGTTGACGGCGCTGGAAAATGTTCAGGTGGCGATCGAGACCCTGCAGCACTCCGGTCCGATCAGCCACATGCTCGGGCTGCCGCGCAGCCGGCGCGACGACCGCGCGAGCGCTGAGGCCGCCCACGCGCTCCTGGACCGGGTAGGGCTGTCGGCGCGCGCGAACATCCCCGCCGCCGGGCTTCCCTACGGCGAGCAGCGCCGTCTGGAGATCGCCCGGGCGCTCGGCACGAAGCCGCGGCTGCTGCTCCTGGATGAGCCGGCCGCCGGGACCAACCCGACGGAGAAGCGTGAGCTGTCGGCGCTCATCCGCAGCATCGCCGCGGAGCACGTCAGCGTCCTACTGATCGAGCACGACATGCCGCTGGTGATGGGTCTCGCGGAGCACGTCGTGGTCCTGAACTTCGGCAAGGTGATCGCGGGCGGCACCCCGGACCACGTGCAGCGTGACCCCGCGGTGATCGAGGCCTACCTCGGCAGTGACAACGAATCGGGCATGGATACGCCTGGGGCCGGCGCATGACCGAGCCGCTGCTCGAGGTCGACGACATCAGCGTCAGCTACGGGGCGGTGATCGCGCTACGAGGGATTTCGCTCACTGTCGGTGACGGTGAGATCGTGACCCTCCTAGGGGCCAACGGCGCTGGGAAGACCACGTCGCTGCGCAGCATCTCGGCTTTGCTGGGGCTGACCAAGGGCGAGGTGCGCTTCCGCGGGGAGCGCATCGACAAGATGCCGGCCCACAAAGTGGTGAGCCTGGGCATCGGTCACGTGCCCGAAGGCCGGCGGGTCTTCCCCCGAATGTCGATCGTGGAAAATCTCGAGATCGGCGCCTATCTCGACAAGCGCAATTTCGCCGTCGATTCCGAGAAAGTCTTCACGCTCTTCCCGGTGCTAGCCGAGCGTCGCAAGCAGCAGGCCGGCACGCTGTCCGGCGGGGAGCAGCAGATGCTGGCGATCGGCCGGGCGCTGATGAGTCGCCCGAAACTGCTGCTCCTGGACGAGCCGTCGATGGGGCTGGCGCCGCTGATCGTCGCCCAGATCTTCAGCATCATCCAGCAGATCAACGAGCAGGGGACTGCGGTGCTGCTGGTCGAGCAGAACGCAGCCCAGGCGCTGAAGTACGCGAGCCGCGGCTACGTCCTGGCCAACGGCGAGATCGTGCTGGCCCGCAGCTCCGCCGAACTGCTCGCCGACGAGCGAGTGCGGGCGGCGTATCTGGGCGAGGGAGAGCAGTCGGGCTGAGCCCCGCGTGGTGGTGCGTGGTGATGCGCCTCCGACCTTTGGAGGGGGCGACGGATTCATGGGCTGGTCATAGGCTGAAGCACGGTCTGACGGGGCACGTTCACCCTGGGCCTCCGGAATTGGCGGGTACGCTGGAACCGTCACGGTGCGTAGCTGTGAACCGAATGAGAGGGAGATCGGCGTGCGTCGTGCCACCGTCTTCGCTCGCGAGGCGGTAGCCGCCGACATTCCGGAGCTGCTCGATCTGTTCGACCAGTTGCGTGCCGCCGGTCCGCGCCGGTCGGTGTCCATGCCGTCAGACCCCTCGGTGATGCGGGAGTCGGCCGCCGAGCGCTTCGCCGCCGTCATCTCCGATCCCCATCAGCGGCTGCTGGTCGCCGAGGATGGCGAGGGGCTGGCGGGCATGGTGCTGTGCTCGATCGGCACTTCGAGCACGCTGGCTACGGCGCCGGCGGTCGTACTGTCCCACCTGACCGTTGCCGCCAATTCGCGCCGCGGAGGGGTGGGCCGGGTGCTCGTCGCTGCCGCCACCCAGTGGG
>DATAVO010000004.1:0-9649 GCA_036267695.1 Frankiaceae bacterium | reverse complement strand
GAGTCCGTCTAAGAGGGCTTGGTGGGACAGGCCGACGATGATGGTGTGCCGGCTGCCGCCTTCACCGTGGCAGGTTTCGGCGTGGGCGCTGGCATGCCGGGCCATCTGTACGAGTGCTTCGGCCCGCCGGGACGGTGCCGTCTCCGTGCGCGGGTCACCTTCGGGATCGGGTTTGCGGGTGAAGCTGGCGATCGCCGCGGCGACGATGAGTCCGGCTTCGGCGTCGAGCCAGCCATCCAGGCGCCACATGCCGTCGAGGGTTTGGGACAGGCAGAGTCGTTGGGCGGCGCGTTTGCTGGCAGCGTCCTTGTCGGATTGTTCGGGTGCTGCGGCGGCGAGGACTTCGGCGGCGACGATCTTCAGTTCCGTCACCGTCAGCCGGGCGGCTTGTTCGGCGAGGAACCCTTCGATGGCCAGCGCCAGGTCATGCGGAAGGTCGCGGACCGTAGCGGCGATGACCTGCGCATGATCCAACCCGAGATCGCCGGCACTCCACGTCTTGCCGGTGACGGGCATCCGGTCCGCCAACGCCCGGCCCAAATTGACCCGTTTCGATGCCCACGCCGGCGACTCACCCGAAACACCCCGAACGAAGGCGCACGTGGAGGCGGCGCCGTCGGAGGCATATTCACAGGAGCGATCGGCGCGTTCGATGGCCCGGATGGTGGCGAGCTCGCCCTGGCGTACTCCGCCGAGGATGTCCGGGAGGATTTCCACGGCCACGCGGCCGGAAGTCTCAGCGGCGAGGGCGGCCGCGAGTTGGGCACCGAGCGCATGGAACTGCGCGGCGATATCTCCCAACCCTGCTTCGATCATGTGTTCGATACTACCAGCGCATGTGCAGCTCAGAAACTATCCACAGGCACTGATTTCGGTGCACCATGACTGCAATGAGCGAGAACGGGGGCCCGGCGCGGGATGGCGACGATCTGCGGGAGATGGACGCAGATCGACTAGTGGCTCTTCAGCCGGAAACGGTCACGACCGCCAGCAGGCTTCCGGTCTCGACCTGCGATCCGACCGTCACGGCGAGCGAGGTGACGGTACCGGCGGCCGGGGCGGCGATCGTGTGTTCCATCTTCATGGCTTCCAGGACGACGATCGGCTGACCGGCCGTCACCACGTCGCCCTCGCCGACCAGCACGCGCACCACCGAGCCCGGCATCGCGGCGGTCAACGAACCGGGGATCGCGGCCGCCGAAGGTTCGGGGAAGCGCGGAACCTCCTCGAGCGTCAGCGCGCCCTCGGGGCCATGCACGTACACCCGGGCGACGGGCCCGGCGGCCGCTGCCGTCTCCTCGCTCACCACGTGGACGGAGTATGCCCGGCGGACGAGATCGGCCTCCAGCACCACCGTGAACCGATCGGCGCCGTTTGCCTGCAGGGCAAGCACCGATGCCGCGATCTCCGTGTCGTCAACGCGGGCGGTCAGGCCTCGGCGCGAGAAGGTGTATCGCACGTCAAGCGCCGTGTCACCGGCGCGATAGCTGACGATCTGGGGCTGGCTCGGGTTGTTGCGCCAGCCGGACGGCAGGCCGCTCAGCACGCGGGCCTGCTGACGGCGCAACGCGGCCTGACCGAGTGCCGCCGCGAGGGCGTACTGTGGGCGCACCTCGTCACCGACAAGCGGGCCGGCAAGTGACGAAAGCCCGACGCGGTCGAAGAAATCCGTGTCGGTGTCGCCCGCCAGCCACTCCGCCGACTCGAGCACCCCGACGAGCAGATCCCGATTGGTGAGCACGCCGCTGATCTCCGCGCGCCGCAGAGCCGACGCGAGAAGGGCACTCGCCTCACCTCGCTCAGGAGCCCAGGCGATGACCTTGGCGAGCAAGGGATCATAGGAAACGCCTACGCTGCTTGCAGTTTCGACGCCCGCATCGAGCCGCACGCCGCGCACAGCGCCTTCAGGCGTGACCCCGACCCCGCCGAACTCGGCAAGATGGTCGATGGCGAACGCGTCGAGACGGCCGGCTTGCGGCAGCCACTCGCGTAACGGATCCTCGGCGTACAGGCGCACCTCGATGGCGGCACCGACGAGCCCGGGCTCGCGTGCGGCCGCAGGCAGGGGCTGCCCTTCGGCGACGGCGAATTGCAGATCGACGAGGTCCAGTCCGGTGACGGTCTCCGTCACCGGATGCTCGACCTGCAAGCGCGTGTTGACTTCCAGGAAGTAGAACGCGCCATCCGGTGCGAGCAGGAATTCGACCGTCCCCGCCCCCGTGTAGCCGATCGCCTCTCCGGCGCGCACAGCGGCCGCAGCGAGGCGGGTGCGCAGGTCCGGATCCACCGCCGGGGACGGCGCTTCCTCGACGACCTTCTGATGCCGGCGCTGGATCGAACACTCGCGCTCGTGCAGCGCGGCCACCGTGCCATGGGTATCGCCGAAGATCTGCACCTCGACGTGACGGGCCGGCCGGACGAGCCGTTCGACGAAAACGGCACCGTCGCCGAACGCGGATGCCGCTTCCCGGCGCGCTGACGCGACCGCGTCCGCCAGCTCGGAGCGGGACGTCACGGCGCGCATCCCCCGGCCGCCGCCACCGAAAGAAGCCTTGACGAGCAAGGGATATCCGACCGGATCCACGGCCGCCAGGAGCGCGTCGCCTTCGAGGTCGGAGACGTCCGCTGAAGGTGCGGTGGGTACCCCGGCCGCACTCATGACGGCCTTCGCCGCCGGCTTCGAACCCATCGCCTCGATTGCTTCCGGGGGCGGTCCGATCCAGGTCAGGCCGGCGGCGATCACGTCACGCCCGAAGCCCGCATTCTCCGACAGAAATCCGTAGCCGGGGTGCACGCAGTCCGCACCGGTCCGCAGCGCCGCGGCCACGATCAGGTCGCCCCGCAGGTAGGTGTCGGCCGGGGCCGTGCCCGGCAGTCGCACGGCCACGTCCGCCTCGCGCACGAACGGCGCATCAGCATCCGCGTCGCTGTAAACGGCGATGGTGCGCATCCCACGCCGGGCGGCGCTGCGGAAGATGCGCCGGGCGATCTCGCCGCGGTTGGCGATCAGGACGCTCCTCAATCGCACCACGGCCGTCACAGCCGGAACACCCCGAAACCCTCGTGGACGCCGCGGATTTCGTCGGAGTCGATGACGGACAAGGCCGTGCCCAGGACGGTCCTGGTGTCGCGCGGATCGATGATGCCGTCGTCGTACAGCCGGGCCGAGAGGAAGAGTGCGAGCGACTCGGCCTCGATCTGCTCCTCGACCGCCGTACGCATCGCCGCAGCGCCATCCTCGTCGTAGGGCAGCCCGCGCGCCGCGGCACTTTGCCGGCCCACGATGTCGAGCACTCCGGCAAGCTGCGCCGGACCCATCACGGCACTCTTCGCGTTGGGCCAGGTGAACAGGAAGCGCGGCCCGTACGCCCGCCCGCACATGCCGTAATTGCCCGCGCCGTATGAAGCTCCGAGCGTCACGGTCAGGTGCGGCACTTTGCTGTTGGAGACCGCGTTGATCATCTGCGAACCGGCCTTGATGATGCCGCCCTGCTCGTACTCGGTACCGACCATGTAGCCGGTCGTGTTCTGCAGGAAGAGCAGCGGGGTGTCGCTCTGGTTGGCCAGCTGGATGAACTGGGCGGCCTTCTCCGACTCCTCGCGGAAGAGCACACCGCGCGCATTCGCCAGTATTCCCAGCGGGTAGCCGTGGATGCTCGTCCATCCGGTGACGAGTGAGGCGCCGTACAGCGGCTTGTGCTCATCGAAGCGGCTGCCGTCAACGATGCGGGCGATGATCTCCCGCGGATCGACGGGGATGCGCAGGTCTGCCGGCGCCAGGTCGAGCAGCTCCTCCTCATCGTGAACGGGAGGGTCGGCCGGACGCGTTGGGCCGCGACCACGCTTGCGCCAGTTGAGGTTTCGGATGATCTGGCGACCGAGCCGCAGCGCGTCGACCTCGTCCACAGCGAGATAGTCGGCGCTGCCCGAGACGCGGGCGTGCATGCCCGCGCCGCCGAGCGACTCGTCATCGGCGTCCTCGCCCGTCGCCATCTTGACCAGCGGCGGGCCGGCCAGGAAGACCTTGGCCTGCCCCTCGACCATCACCGCGTAGTCGCTCATCCCGGGGATGTACGCACCCCCGGCGGTGGAGTTGCCGAAGACGAGGGCGATCGTCGGAATGCCTGCGGCCGAGAGTGTCGTCAGGTCACGGAATCCACGCCCGCCGGGAATGAAGATCTCGGATTGGGTCGGAAGATCCGCCCCGCCGGACTCGACAAAACTCACGTAGGGCAGGCGATTTTCGCGGGCGATGTCGTGGGCGCGGCCGAGCTTGCGCAACGTGTACGGGTTGGTCGTGCCGCCGCGCACGGTCGGGTCGTTCGCGTTGATCATCACCTCGACGCCCTCGACCACGCCGATTCCTGTCACCGATCCGGCGCCCACCGGGAACGCCGTGCCCCACGCCGCAAACGGGCTCAGTTCGAGGAACGGGCTGTCGCGGTCGAGGAGGAGCTCGATGCGTTCGCGCGCCGGGAGCTTGCCTCGTGAGCGGTGCCGCTCGAGGTACTTCTCTCCGCCGCCGCCATTGACTCGCGCGCGCTCTTGCTCAAGCTGCGCCAGCATTTCCAGCAGCGATTCGCGGTTGGCCGCCGTCGCCTCGTTCGGCACGAAGCGGCTCGTCAGGACGCTCACTCGCGCCCCTCCACGGGCCGGCCCGATCCGAGGCTCGCGGGGTCGTCGAGCAGGGTGAGGGGAGCGTCGACATGGCGGGAACGCAACCATTCACCGACGGCTTTCGCCTGCGGATCAAAGCGGGTGGCCGCCGCCACGCCCTGCCCGAGCAAGCCCGGGATCTGGAAAAGGACCGCGCGCACGTTGGCGAGTTCCTCACGCGTGACGTCGAGGGTCGCTGCTTCGGGCAGCAACTCCTGCAAGCGCTCGCAGGTCAGGTACTCCGCGAGCCACGCGTAGGCGGCGTCGGTACGCGTGTAGACGCCGAGAGTGCACGAGCCGCCCTTGTCGCCGCTGCGCGCGCCCGCCAGCACGCCAAGGGGGACTCGCCTCGTCGCGGCGGTCAGGTCGAACGCCCGGCGCGGGGCGGGGCCAGGGACCGGCGGTGACACGGTCGGCCTCGCCGGTGCGGCGATGACTTCACCGTCGACGAGTTCCTGCACATCGTCGCGGCGTACCCAGGCCGGCGCGTACACCCCGAACGGGGCGGCGTCAGACGGCGGCGAGGTGACGAAAAAGCCGGGAATGCTGGACAATGCGCTTGCAACGACGGGCCCGGAGAAGGCGCGGCCGACCTTCGCGGGGTCGCTGTCCTTCACCGTAAAGTGCAGCAGGGCGCTGGCCTGCTCGGCGGTCCCGGCATCGGTCCGGTCGGTGCGGGCAAGGGTCACCGTCACCTCGGCGGCGGCATCGAGCGCGTCAGCCAATTGGCGCTGCAAAAGCTCGGCTTTCCGTTCGATGTCGAGTCCGGTGAGCGGCACGGTCATGCTGGTGCGAAAGCCGCCGATCCGGTTGGTCGAGACCTTGAGCCAGGGGCCGGCCGGCTCGCCGCGCACCCCGGCGACCGACACCCGATCCGGCCCCTCTTGTGCGAGCGTCACCGTATCGAAGCGGCTGACCACATCCGGTCCGCCGTAGGCGATCCCGGTGCACTCGTAGAGCAGTTGCTCGGTGACCGTCGCGACCGTCACCGCTCCCCCGGTACCCGGATGCTTGGTGATGACGCAGCTTCCGTCCTCAGCCACTTCGGCAAGCGGGAATGCGACATGGTCGAGCATCCCGGAATCGGCCCCCGGCGCATCGAGCAGATCGGCGTAGAGGCTGAAGTTCCCGCCGGTCGTCTGGGCACCGCACTCCAGCAGATGCCCGCAGACGGTGGCCCCGGCGAGCGCGTCGAGATCGCCCGAAGTCCAGCCGTGGTGCCACATGGCGGGACCGGCGACCAGGCTCGCATCGGTGACCCGGCCAGTGACGACCACCTGCGCCCCCGCCTGCAAAGCGCGGACGATTCCGGCGCTGCCGAGGTAGGCGTTGGCTGTGAGGGGCACGCTCCCGGCATCCGGGGCCGCGACCCCGTCACGCGGCGGCGCCTCACCACCGACCAGGCGGCCCTTGGCGACGAGCGACTCCCACGACTCGATCAGATCGTCACCGGCGACCGTGGCGACCCGCACCGAAAGTCCGAGCCGGGCGGCGAGTTCGCGTACGGCATCCGCCAGCCCCGCCGGATTGAGCCCGCCCGCGTTGGAGACGATGCGCACGCCGCGCTCGAGCGCGTCGGCAAGGCAATCCTCGAGTTGGCGCACGAAGCTCCGCGCGTAACCGGCTGATGCGTCTTTGGCCTTCTGCCGCCCGAGGATGAGCATCGTCAGCTCGGCGAGGTAATCGCCGCAGATCACATCGACCGGGCCGCCGTCGAGCTGCTCGCGCATTGCTGAGAGGCGATCGCCGTAAAAGCCCGAGCAGTTGGCGACGATCAGCGGTGACGCCATCAGCCGCTCGTCCCGTCGAGGTGGCCGCGGCCACCGCCCGCAGCGCCAGCATAAGCCTGCGCGATCATCATCCACTGCACCGCGTCATCGCCCGTGACAGTCAACTTCACGTCGTCGCGATGGCGGCGCTGGGTCACCAGCAGGCTGAAGTCCAGCGCCGATCCCGACACAGAGTCGGCGGCATCGGGCGACCCCCAGGTCCACACCTCGCCGCCGGGCGCCTGCAGCTCCACAAAAGGCACCGCGGAGGGCGTCTCCAGACCGTTGACGGCGTACGCGAACGGCCGCGCCCGCACCCCGATCTCGGCCACATGCCGCAGCCGCGGGGTCGCCTTGCGGGTCTGCTGGAGAGCGTCCACGACGTCCTGGCCGTGGGCCCAGGTCTCCATCAGCCGCGCCGTGATGAAGGACGGGACGCTCATCGCCGGGCCGAACCACGGCACCCGGGTGCCCTCGGTCACGGCGCCGAGCGCGGCGAGCAACCTGCCGCGGTCGGTGCGCCAATTCTCCAGCAACTGCAGCGGATTCACGACGCGACCGGCCGCCACACTTGCCTCCACATGACCGAGCGCGCCGGGGTCGGATTCGGCCGCCCGCACGTCCTTGATGAAGCGGGCGAAACCGTCGGGGTCGGCCAACGCGAGCAACGCATCGACATCCGTCTGATGCAGGTGCGTGATGGTGTCGCGGATGTCCCAGCCGGCAGCGGGGGTTGGCGTCAGCCAGCGATCCGGCGCAAGCTGCGCCAGCCGTGCGTCGAGATCCGCCGATTCCGCCTCCAGATCGGCGAGCAAGGAGGCCATCAGCTCAGCCCGGCTCACGGCGTGAAACCATCGATGGCGGCGAGGACCTGCAACATGACCTCATCCGCGCCGCCGCCGATGGAGGTCAGCCGCGAGTCGCGGAAGAAGCGCGACGTCCAGGTCTCCTCCATGTACCCGATGCCGCCGTGGAACTGCATGCACGCGTCAGCTACCTCGCGCGAGAGCCGGCCGGCCTTGAGCTTGGCGATGGTCGCCTGCCGTGTCGTGTTGTCGCCGCGCATGTAGGCCTCTGCGGTCGAATAGTTGTACTGACGCAGCAGATCGACCTCCGCGGCGAGCTCAGCCAGGCGAAAGGCAATGTACTGGTTGGCAATCAGCGGCTGCCCGAACGATGTGCGCTGCTTCAGGTAGTCGCGTGTGCGGTCCAGCGCCCGCTGCTGCGAGCCGACAGCCGTGTAGGCGGCGAACATGCGCTCGACGACGAATTGCGCCATCTGCTGCTGGAATCCGCGGCCCTCGGAGCCGATCGTGTTGGCGACCGGGATCCGTACATCGTCAAAAGCGAGTTCGGCGGTGTCCGACGAGCGCTGGCCGAGCTTGTCGAGCTTGCGGGACACCCGAAAGCCCGGTGTCGCCGTGGGCACGATGAGCTGGCTCATCCCCCGATGGCGCCCCGCACCTTCCGGCGCGTCGGAGGTGCGAGCCAGCACGCACACCCAGTCCGCTTGCACCCCGTTGGTGATGTACAGCTTGCGGCCATTGATCATCCACTCGTCGCCGTCACGTACAGCCCGGGTGCGGATAGCGGCGACGTCGGAGCCCGCGTCAGGCTCCGTAACCCCAATGGCTGCCACCATTTCGCCGCGGATCGCCGGCGCGAGATAGCGCTGCTTGAGCTCTTCCGTACCGAACGTGGCGAGGGACGGGGTGGCCATCATCGTCTGAACACCCACGGCCATCGGCACGCCGCCGCAGCCGGAGCCCGCCAGTTCCTCGCACAGGATCACGCTGAACAGATGGTCCGCGCCTTGGCCGCCGTACGCCGGGTCGTACTCCAGGCCGAGCAGGCCGAGTTCACCGAGGCGGGCGAACAGTTCATGAGCCGGGAACATGCCGATGTGCTCCCACTCATCGGCGTGCGGGGCGATCTCACGCTCGACCACATCGCGGACCATCTTGCGGAACGCGTGGTGTTCTTCGGTGAACTGGACCATGGGGCTCCTGGATCGGCGCTAAACGGCGGGCACCCACGAGGGGTCACGTTTCTCGGCAAAGGCCTGCATGCCCTCTCGCCCCTCGGCCGAAGCGAAGCGCTCGGCGGAAAGTGTGCTGAGCCGGGTGAAGGCTTCCTCGGGCGGGAGCGAACGGATCTCGGTGACGAGTCGCTTGGTCAGCGCCAGCGCCTCCGGTCCGCCGCGGGCCAGCATCCCCACGAGGCGGGCCACCTCAGCGTCGAGTTCACCCTCAGCTGCAACGGCGTCGACCAGCCCGATGTCCTGCGCCTGCGCGGCCGAGAACACCTCCGCCGTCAGGAAGAGGCGATGCAATGCCTGCGGAGCGATGCGGCGCAGCAACGGCACCGTGATGATCGCCGGCACCAGCCCGAGCCGCACCTCGGTGAACGAGAACGTCACCTCAGCCGGGGCGACCACCAGATCGCAGGAGGCCAGCAAGCCGACGCCGCCCGCCCGCGCCGGGCCGTTGAGGCGGCACACGACAGGCTGACGGCAGTTCCACAGCGTCATCAGGATGGCGGGCAGATCGTTGATCGGCTGCGCGCTGCTCCCGGCTTCGTTGGCCTCGCGCTGCTCCTTCAGATCCGCGCCGGAGCAGAAGACGGTGCCGGCGCCGGTCAGCACGATGACCCTGGCTTCAGGGTGCGTCGTTGCGGCGTCGAGCGCGGCCGCCAGATCGCTCAGCAGCCGTCGCGAAAGCGCATTGCGGTTGCGCGGCGAATCAAGCACGACCGTGGCCACCCCATCGGCGACCCCCCACCGGACCAGCGGCTCGTCCACCGATGTGCCTCCAACGCCGTTCCCCGCCACCACCTTGGCTGCCCACCGTAGACGACAGGGCGGCCTTCGACCCGGGTCAGCACAGCGAGCCGGCGCCTGCGCGGTGAGGGCGTTGGGGGCCTTGGGCTCCTGCCTGCCGAAGTGCCTCATCGTGTAGGGCCTTCGGCCAGGAGTCGATGAACGGCTGCGAGGCCTCGTTCCATGGGTCGACATTCTCGACGAAGGACACGGTGACGAGGTTCTTGGTGTCCTCGTCCCCGGTGCGCAGCGCCTCGTCGAGGAAAGCAAGACAGCGAGCTGCCAGTTGGAGATCACCACTGTCGTGTGCATCCATCACGAACCGGGTCAGGTCCCCGAACAGGACGTGGGGCAGCAGCATGCCGTAGATGGCCATGTGGTCTTCCAAGGCGGCAGCGAAGTCAGG
>DATAVO010000003.1:0-28709 GCA_036267695.1 Frankiaceae bacterium | reverse complement strand
CGCTTCGAGATGGTGCCGATCACCCGCTCGCTGTCGATGCTCGGGCTCGGCTACTCGATGGGCTACGCCGACCGCCGGGGCTTCGGGGTCTGGCGCGGGCAGCAGCACCTCGAACACGACGTGTACGACGTCTCCCATGACGAGGACGTCGTGCTGCCCGATGGAACGGTCGACCGGCCGTACCACCGCGATTGCGCGGTGCAGCTCGACATCCACACACCTTCCGGCGAGGTGATCCGCGGCGCCGGGCATGCGGCGCTGATCCCGACCGGCAACCTTCCCCGGCGCGGTCTCACATGAGTGGACCGCTGGCGCCGTCGCCGCTGGCGGACATGGGGGCGCTCGTCGCCTGGTTGTCGCGGGCGCTCGGGGCGTCGGACTTGCGGATCGACGGGACGTCCGGGGCGGCGCTGAACGGGGCGTCGAACGACACCATGATGGTGCGGGCCTCGTGGCGCGTGGGCGGCGCGGCTGGTGCTCCCGCGTCAGGGGGTTTCGTCGTGCGGCGTCCGCCCAGCGGCCCGGGGCTCTATCACCGTTACGACCTGGCGGGTCAATTCGCGACGATGGCGGCGCTCACGGACACCGAGATTCCGGTACCCCCGCTGGTGGGATTCGAGCCTGATTCTTCTTTGCTGGGCGCGCCTTTTTACGTGATGGGCGAGGTCGCCGGAGACGCGCCGCCCGACCTGCCGCCCTACACCCAAGTCGGCTGGGTGCTCGGGCTCACGTCGGCCGAGCAGGCGCACATGTACAACGCGTCGATCGCGATGCTGGCGCGCATCCACCGCCTCGACGCAAGCAGCTTGGCACTGGATCACCTCGGGCCGGGCTCGGGTTCTTTCGGCTTCCACGAGCAGCTCATGAGCGCGCTGCGCTGGTATGAGTGGGCGGTCACCGGCCAGCCGAATCCGGTGCTCGACGCGACGCTCTCGTGGCTGATAGACCACGAGCCTGCGCCGGGGCCCGAGGGGCTCAACTGGGGCGACTCGCGCGTCGGCAACATGCTCTACACCGACCTCGAACCGGTCTGCGTCCTGGACTGGGAGATGGCCGCCATCGGACCCCCCGAGGTCGACCTCGGCTGGTGGCTGTTCATGAACCGCTTCCACTCGGTCGGCATGGAAACCCCCACGATTGCGGGCTTTCCCGACGACGCCACCACCGTCGCCATGTGGGAGGACGCCACCGGTCGCGAAGCTCACGACATCAGCTACTACGACGTCTTCGCCGGCTTCCGCTTCGGCATCATCGTGCTGCGGGCCGCCCGCCGCATGGTCGACTCCGGCCAGCTCCCACCCGACCAGAGCTTCGAGCGCGTCAACGGTGCCACGCTTCTGCTCGCCGACATGCTCGGCCTCCCGACCCCCACCTGACCCACCCCCCCCGCCCCGGGCCCCCGCCTGAGCGCCCAGGGATGCGGCTAGGGCCACGCTTTGGTCGTTATCGGCACCCGAAAGCGGCAATGGCCTGGCCCTAGCCGCATCCGAGGGCGGTCCGAGCGGTGGCGATGACCCATTCAGGACGGTGCATGACGTCGAACCAGGTGAAGCGAGGATTCGCCAGCCATCAAGCGTCGCCGCGTTGGCCTTGGACCTGTCGCGATAGAGCGGGTCCGGGTCGTCGTGGTACTTGGCCCCATCGAACTCCATTGCCAACCGAACGCTCGGCCAGGCCATGTCGAAGCGTGCATAGGCCGTGCCCTTTTCGTTGAAGAGTTCGTGTTGCAGGACCTCGGGTCCGAGTCCTGCTCGGTCCAGCAGGAGTCGACCGTGTGTCTCGAGCGGCGACTCAGATCTGCCATCCGACAGTGCGATCGCTTGATGCAGCCGTCGTCTCGGGCGATGCAGGGCTTGGAAGGGAATCCAGCCGAGCCGGATGGCTGAATCCACGGCACACACCAGGTCGTCAATGGCGAGTGTGACCGAAAGTTGGCAAACGGTGCGTTCCAGATCGGCGACCGGGAAGCCGTCGATGCTGACGACACATTCGTTATCGCGCAATCCTTTGTGCAGGCGCAATCCCCGGCGAGTGTTGAAGTTTCGGCCCGCCGGCAGGATCAGTTCGATGTCTTCGGACGGGGTCCAGGCAGGTAGTCCCCACAGCCGGTACAGGCGCGCTGCGGTGACCCCATGGATCACCGCCGACGGGCAAGCCAGTAGCGCTGCTCGGACGCTCGCGCGAAACGGGTCTGCCACTCGCGGTTCCACAAGCACGCCGGTATGCGGGTGGCCCCAGCCGGATTCGACGAGGGTCCGGATTTGTCGGCGGGTGAGCCCGGCGGCCATCGCTTGAGCGGACGTCAGCGCCCCGTCCTGCTCTTGGAGCAGCGTCCGTACGGCAAGGGGAGCGTTGGGGGTCGCCTCATATCTGCCAGGTTGCCGGACACTCGATCGGCCCAACCCGGTTATCCACAGGCACCGCCCATGCGAGGTCGTGCGGCTAAGGCCAGGCCGTGGTCACGTCGAGCCCCGGATACCGACCAAAGCCTGGCTTTGGCCGCAGGGGGCTGGGCGGGTTGGGCGGTGGCGCTGGGACGGAGAGGAAGGGTGTGGCAGCCTGACGGCGTGGGGGACAGGCGGGCGGCGGCGGCGTTCTTAGCGATGGCTGCGGCGGATGTGGCGCTGGCGGCGGCGGGGCGGACGGCGAAGGGACTGGCGAGTTGGCGGCGGATCACCAAGCCGCTGCTGATGCCGGCCCTGATGATCGGCAAGCCGCGTGCGACGCAGCGGGCGCTCGCGCTCGGGGGAGCAGGGGATGTGGCACTGCTGGGAGAAAGTTCCGTTGCGTTCACGGCCGGCTTGGCTGCCTTCCTCGCCGGGCACCTTGCGTGGATCCAGGCGTTACGCGAGCGCCCCGGCGGCGGCTTCGTGCGCCGTCACTCGGCGGTGCTGCTGCCCTATTTGGCTGCGTGGACCGGGCTGAACGCGTACCTCTGGCCGCGCACCGGACGCGACCGCTCCCGAGTGCTGGCTTACAGCACGGCGCTCGCGACGATGGCGGTCACCGCACTCGACACCGGGCGCCCGGTCACGGCGGCCGGCGGGGTGCTCTTCCTGACCTCCGATTCCCTGCTGGCGCTGGAGAAGTTCGCTGGGGTCGAGCTGCCGCGCCACGAGGGTTGGGTGATGGCTACGTACGTGGCCGCGCAGGGTCTGCTCGCAGCCTGAATCGGATCGTGCTCCCGGGCGCCGCTTGAGCCGCGTGGTGCAGATCGCCCTCGAGCGCTACCGCGATGACGGGATAGCCGCCGGTTGTCGGATGGTCGGCGAGCAGCAGCACCGGCAGGCCGTTCGTCGGCACTTGCAACGAACCCGTCACCATCCCCTCGGGCGGCAGCTCACCGGATCGCGCCGGCGCCAGCGGGGTCCCCGCCAATCGCAACCCGACGCGACTGCTCGCCGGATCGACGAGCCAGGCCTGAGATGCCAACGATTGCAGCGCTTCTGCCCCGAACCAATCGTCCCAGGGTCCCGCCACCAAGGTGATGACGGGCTGGGCAGCGATTGCCGGAAACGCCAGCCCATCGAGCGCCGGGACGTCGCCCGCGATCTCGTCACCGACGGGTAGCAGCTGACCCGCGTGGACCACGGGCGGCCCGAGCCCGCTGAGCAGATCCGTCGACCGGCTGCCGAGTACCGGATCGACCGCGAGGCCGCCGCGCACCGCGACGTAGCTGCGCAACCCTGACGCCGCCCGGCCGACCGAGAGGGTCTGATCCGCACGCAGCAGGAGTGACGCATGTGGATCGGCCATGCCCCCGTCGACCCGGACCGGCGCGGGCGCCCCCGTGACGGCAACGACAATGGCCGCGCCGCGAGCGCGGAGGATGGGCCCGCTGCCGGTGGTCTCCAGCAGCCCCGCGTCCTCGTGATTGCCGACGAGCCGGTTCGCCAGCCGCGCGGCGGGAGCGTCGAGAAAGCCTGACGGCGGCACGCCGAGGTGTGCCAACCCGGGACGTCCGGCATCTTGAACGGTGGTCAGCAGGCCACCGTCGACGACCTCCAACACCCCGGTCATCCCACGGCGTTCATCGCAGCGGCACAAACCGCACGCGCGTACCCGGAGCGATGAGCGCCGGGGATTCGCGTGACGCGTCGAAGAGGATCGCGTCGGTCGAGCCGAGCAGGTGCCAGCCGCCCGGACTCGCCCGCGGATAGACGGCGCTGAACGCGTCAGCAATCGCGACGGAACCCGGCGGCACCCGGGCTCGCGGGCTGCTTCGGCGGGGAAGCCGCAGCGCCGGGTCGAGCCCCGAAAGGTAAGCAAAACCTGGCGCGAAACCGGTGAACGCCGCGACGTACTCAGCCGCGCAATGACGCGCCACGACGGAGGCGACATCCAGGCCAGCGGCAGCAGCAACGTCGCCCAAGTCCGGCCCGTCATACCGCACCGGAATTTCAACCAAGACGTCCGATGGCGCCGCAACCATCGGAGGCCCGAGCTTGGTTAGGGAGGCCAAAAAACGCTGCAAATAAAAGGGAGTCGCCGCGACGACGAGCACCGATTGCGCCCCGGGCACCACGTCGCCCAGCGCGATGTCGAGCCGAGCGCAGAGCTCGCGTACCGCCGCCGCCGTCCCGGCCGCCGCCGGCCCGCAGTCGAGCACGACAGCCCGCTCACCCGCGACGCGGAACGGCACGCTCACGCGAAAGCCGCAACCTCAAGGCCCGACGCCAGCAACGCCTCGCGCGTCCGGCGCGCGAGCTCCAAGGCGGCCGGGTTGTCCCCGTGCAGGCATAGCGAGGCGAGCGACCCGGAAGCCGCCAGCCGCACCGCGTTCGCCGACACCTCCGCCGGATCGGACAGCACACTGCCCGCCTCCGAACGCGGCGCCAGCCGGCCGCCAACCGTGTAGCGCCGGTCGGGATAGCCCTCCGCCACCGTCCGTGCTCCAGCTTCAGCAGCCACGCGAAGCAGCACCGAATCCGGCAGCCCGAGCAAGGGCAGTGCCGGGTCGTAGACCCAGGTCCCGGCGACCAGCGCCGAGGCGTGCTCGCCATCGTCGGCCGCCCGGTTGTACAGCGCACCGTGCGCCTTCACATAGCTGACGCGTGTGCCGGCGGCGCGAGCCATCCCGTCCAGCCCGGCGATCTGATACGTGATCTCATCACGCAACTCCTCGGGATGGACGGCCAGGTAACGCCTTCCGAACCCGGCCAGATCCCGATAGCTGACGTGAGCACCGACGCGCACCCCGAGCTCGGCCGCCCGCGCGCACACCCGGCGCATCGTCGAAGGATCGCCGGCGTGAAAGCCGCACGCGACGTTGGCGCTCGTCACCAGTTCCAGGAGCGCGGCGTCGTCAGCCATGCGCCAGGCGCCGAATCCTTCGCCGAGGTCAGCGTTCAGGTCGATCGACGGCATGCCTCAGGCTAGAACACGACCCGTTGCTCGAGCAGCGCGTCGATGTCGGTGTCGCTGCGCCCCTGCTCGGCCAGGATCTCGCGGGTGTGCTCGGCGAGCCGCGGCGGCCGGAAGCGCGGGCCGGCAGGGGTGCCGTGGAAGTCGGCCGGCGTCGCGACCATGAGCACGCCGTCCTTCTCATCCGGCACGGTGACGATGCCGCCGGCGGCGAAGAACTGCGGGTCGATGAGCAGGTCGTTGACGGAGTTCACCGGCGACCAGATGAAGTCCTCGTCCGTCTCGAAGATCGCCGCCCAATCCTCGAGCGACTTCTCGGCGAACAGCGCGTCCAGCATCCCGATCAGCTCGCCCGCGTTGTCCCGGCGCCCCAGCGCGGTGTCGAAGCGCGGGTCGGTCAACCACTCCGGATGCCCGACGGCCCGCGCCAGCGGCGGCCAGTGCCGCTCGGCTTCCAGGCCGACGATCCAGAAGCGGCGCCCGTCACCGGCGGTGTAGTTGTTCATCGCCGGGTTGCCCATGGTGCGCCGGTTGCCGATCTGGATGTTGTAGCCCCACATCAGCGCGACGTTGACGTCGAAGCCGATGGTGTACGCGCCCTGCCGCAGCAACGACGTCGAGACCAACTGGCCCTCGCCGGTACGTTCACGGTGCACGAGCGCCGCGCTGATCATCGCCGCGGCGGTCATCGCGACGGAGTGGTCGCCCATGCCGCCGCGCTGGAACGGGAGATCCCCGCCGGGAGGCGCGAGCGCGTCGGCAATGCCCGAACGCGCCCAGTACGCCGCGATGTCGTACGCCCGCCGGTGGGCGTCGTCGCCCTCGGTCCCGTAGCCGGTGATGATCCCGTACACCAGGCGGGGGTTACGCGCGCAGGCGACCTCCGACGCCAGCCCGACGCGCTCGAGGGCTTCCATCCGGATGTTGGTCAGGAAGACGTCGGCGCCGGCGACCAGCTCCTGGGCGAGCAACCGTCCGGCGTCGGTACTCAGATCGATGGCGATGCTGCGCTTGGAGCGGTTGTCGAGATCGAACGGAGGATTGGTGACCCCGTCGCCGCCGATCATCCCGCCGAAGGAGCGTGCCGGGTCACCGGCTGGCGGCTCGATCTTGATGACGTCAGCGCCCCAGTCGGCGAGGATGCCCCCGGCGCCGGGCCCGGCGACCCACATGCCGAGCTCCACCACGCGGATCCCGGCGAGCGGTCCGCTGATGCTCATTCCTGCCGTATCAGCCGATGGCGATGGGGTTGACCGGGCTTCCGGTACCGCCGGTCACGAGCATGGGCGCGACGATGAACAGTGCCGAGTAACACTTGTCGGCCGCCATCGGGCTGAGCAGTAGGTGCTCGACGAGCGGCACGCCGAGCTTCACCAGCACCTCGATGTGCACGGCGAGGAAGCGGTCGTCGTCGAAGGGGATGCACTCGATGGCGGCATTGTCCGCGCCGACGGCAGCCAGCTGGTTGTCGCGGATGAAATCGACGCACGACAGCGCCAGTCCGGGCTGCGCGAACGGGGCCGGCTCGCCCGCAGCAGAGAGCCGGCTGAACAGGTCGAGCCATCCCGTACGCACCAGGAGAGCATCGCCCTCCTGCACCGAAACCCCTTGCGCCGCAAGGCATTCTTCGATTTCGGAGCCGCTGATCCGGTAGCCCGGCTCCAGGCACTCGACGCCCATGTGGCCGGCCAGGTCAGCCAACACCGCATGCGCGGCGAACCCGCCGGTCTTCTCGATGCCGCAATGGCCGGCACCGCCCTGGGAGCTGAAGGAGTCCTTCGAGAAGCCGTTGTACATCTGACCCTCGGAGTAGACGTGGCAGAGCGCGTCCACGTGGGTGCCGTTGTGTGCCGGGATCACGAGGGTGTCCTCGTTGGCGCCGAGACCGCTGGGGGCGCCGAACTCGGCGAAGTTGGCCTCGTCGGTCTGGCTGGTCAGCGTGAGCCGCTGCGGGGCACCCCGGTAGTCGAACACCGGCACGCCGCTGCGCTGCACCGGCAGGCCCAGGTTGTAGACCTTGCCGGTGCGGCAGGCCTGCGTCGCGCGGAGCACGACCTCTGGCGTCAGCAGGTTGAGGGCGCCGCGCTCGTCGGCGTCGCCCCAACGTCCCCAGTTACCGGTGCGTGTTTCTGTCGCGGTCATGAGCGAAGCCCTTCAGGAGTCAGCGGTTGAGGGTGCCGAGGTCGACGGGGATCTGCGCGCCCGTGAGGTAGCGCGAGTCGTCGCTGGCGAGGAAGGCGACGACGGCCGAGACAGCCTCGGGCTTCATCGACTCGTGGGGCAGCGTGTTCATGAAGATCGGCCCGAGCGTGGCGGCCTTGCCCTGGATCATCTGGAAGAGCCCGTCGACGTTCATCATCTCGGTGCGCACCCCGGCCGGGTGGATGCTGTTGACCCGGATGTCGTACTCGCCGAGCTCGTTCGCCAGGCCGCGGGTGATGCCGACGACGCCGTGCTTGGCAGCGGTGTACGCGAGCGTGAACGGCTGGCCCTTCAGCCCCGCGGACGAGCTCGTCAGGATGATCGAGCCGCCCTTCTTGGCCCTGATCATGTGCGGCACGGTCGCCTTGACGGTGTGGAAGACGCCCGTGAGGTTGATGTCGATCAGCTCGCTCCAGGCCTCTTCCGTCAGCTCCCAGGCGTTGCCCCACGAGAGGATGCCGGCGTTGGCGACGACGACGTCGATCCCGCCGAGCTCGCTCACGGCCTGCTCGGCCAGCGCCGCGAGCCCGTCCATGTCACGCACGTCGACCGGCGCGGAGATGACGCGCTGACCGGTCTTCTCGACGAGGCGAGCGGTCTCGGCGAGCTCGTCGGGAGTGGCAGCGGCGACCCCATTCGTCTCGACCTTGGCGCAGATGTCGGAGATGACGACGTCGGCGCCTTCCTCGGCCAGCCGGACGGCATGCGTGCGGCCCTGCCCCCGCGCGGCCCCGGTGATGAAGGCCACCCGGCCAGATAAACGCCCCATGGAAGGTGCCGCCCTTTCGATCGTGTATGTCGCGTGATGTGATGCCGCTGCCAGCGGCGGCAGCGTACCGCGCGCGCCCGCCGCGCCTGCCGGACTGTCCAAACTTGACGTGGCGTCAGGTCACTGCGACGTTGTTCGACGCTGAGACCGTCCGTTCGTATATACGAACAGAGCTGAAGCAGGTGGGGATGACCCGGACCGACGATTCGCCCGTTCCCGATTTCCCGGGACGGCTGCGCCTGGATGGCAAGGGCGTGGTCGTCGTCGGCGCCGGCGCGGGCATCGGCCGCCAGACCGCACACGCGCTTTCACAATGCGGCGCGCGCCTCGTCTGCGTCGACCTGGAGCGGGACCTGGCTGACGAGATCGCCGCAGAGACAGGCGCAATCGCGTGGGCCGGTGACGCGACCGAACGCTCCGAGATGGAGCGGCTGGTGCGCGATTCGGTCGCCGCGCTCGGCAAGGTCGACGCGGTCGTCGACATCATCGGGATGTCGCGCTACGGCCCGCTGATCGAGATAGACGACGAGGAGTGGGACTGGCATTTCCGAATCGTGCTTCGTCACGCGCAGCTGATCACCCAGCTCTTCGGCAAGCTGATGGCCGAGTCGGGCGGCGGGTCGCTGGCGTTCGTCGCGTCGGTCTCGGGCATGACGGGGGCCCCGCAGCACGCCGCGTACGGCGCGGCCAAGGCCGGCCTGATGTCGCTGGTGCGTTCGGTCGCCGTCGAACTCGGCCCCTCCGGAGTGCGGACCAACGCGATCGCTCCCGGTGTCGTCTGGACCCCGCGTGTGTCGGGATATCTCGGTGAGGCGGGCAAGCAGCGCAACGCCGAGAACGCGCCGCTGCTGCGGGTCGCGCAGACCTCCGACATCGCGGGCCCGTTGCTCTTCCTCGTCAGCGATCTGTCGGCGTACGTCAACGGCCAGACACTCGTGGTCGACGGCGGGGTCGGCGTGAAGTTCCCCTACCCGCTGCCGGAAGGGGTCTGAGTGCTGCTCGACGAGGCCCTGCGCGGGGCGGCGTGGCCCGGCAACGCGACCACCCCGTATCCCCGCTCGGAGCCGGCCGACGACCGGCTCCCGGGAGATACCTGGGGCACCGCACAAATTCCGGTGGGCGTGCGGCTCGAGCTCCTAGGTGACGCGTCAGGTATCGAGATCGACTACACCTGCGGCACCGAGGATCTCGGCTATCGCGGCGAGGGCGCAGGCACGCATTTCAGCGCGTGGCGCGGCGACACCGAACTGGCGAGCGTCGCGGCGTCGCCGTCCGGCGGCACCGCCCGGCTGGAACTGACCGGCTCAGCCAACGAGCCCTTCACCGTGTACATCCCCGAGGGCCTCAAGCCGACGCTGAAGGACGTACGGGCGACGGGCGGCACGCTCCACGCCGCACCCGCTGGGCCGCGCTGGCTCGCGTACGGCGACTCGCTCACCGAAGGCTGGATCGCGTCGGGCCCCGCTCACTGCTGGCCCTCGCTGGTTGCGCGGCGCCACGGCCTCGACCTCGTGAACCTCGGCTACGCGGGATCGTGCCGCGGCGAGCTCGCGTCCGCCGAGCAGATCGCGAAGCTGCCGGCTGATGTCATCGCGCTCGGCTACGGCACCAATTGCTGGTCGCGCGTCCCGTACAGCACCGCGCTGCTCGCCGCGAACCTGCGGGCGTTCCTGTCGATCGTGCGCGAGGGTCATCCCGAGACGCCGATCGTCGTGTGGAGCCCGGTGATCCGGCCCGACGCCGAGCAAACCCCGAACCGGCTCGGCGCCACGCTCGCCGATCTGCGCGCCGAGGTCGAGTCGTTCGCGGCCGACCCAGGGGTGCCCGGGCCGCTCGAGCTGGTCCGCGGCCTGCCATTATTGCGCGGTGATCAACTACCCGACGGTGTCCACCCCGGCGACGAGGGGCACGTCATCATGGCCGAGGCGATCGGGGAAGCGGTGGCCGGCGCCGTTGCACGCTCGGCAGGACGAAACGTTCGGTGACGCGGGGCAATCCGAGCGTCGAGCGCGCGTCGAGCGTCCTCGCTCTGCTGAGTGCCGATCCCGGTCGCGGCTTCACGTTGGCTGAGATCGTGCGGCAGACGGATCTGTCGAAAGCGACGTGCCACGCGCTGCTCGCGTCCCTGACGTCAGCGCGCTGGCTGCTGCGCTATCCGACCGGTCCCAGCTACCGGCTGGGGCCCGGACTCATCGCCTTGGGGGAGGCGGCCCGTCAGGGCTATCCGGAGCTGCCTTACGCTCAGGACAAGATGCGTGAGTTGGGCACGGAACTCGGCCTCGAATGCATGGCTAGCGCGGTCGTCGGGTCGGAGATCGTCATCCTTGCCAAGAGCGGTGTGCCGGCGCCGCTTTCCTCGACCGCTGCCATCGGCCAACGCATCCCGCTCGTTCCACCGCTCGCAACCGTGTTCTTCGCGTGGTCTCAGGAGGCGACAGTCGAAACCGCCTTCAGCCCGTGGACCAAAGGACCGAGTCGGCTCACCGAGAGCTACCGGCGGGGCCTTCGTGCCGTGCACGATCGGGGCTACGCGATGGGCTTGGAGAATCCGGTGCGCGAGCGGCTCGGGCGCACGCTGGCGGTGCAGCTTTCCCACGGTCAGGTGGCGACGCCGGAGGCAGCGCGACTGGTCGGCGACCTGACCGATGAGGACTATCAGCTCATCGAGATCGACCCCGAGGGCACGTACTGGCTGAGCTATCTCGCTGCTCCGATCTTTGATTCAAGTGGGCGCGTGACCCTCGCACTCACCCTCGTCGGGTTCGCGAGTCCGCTCAGCGGCGACGAGGTGCACCGCCACGGCAGGCTGCTGCGCGCGGCGGCCGACGAGGTGACCGCCTCCGTGCACGGACGGGCGCCCGCCACCCATCGCGTGTTCGCTCATGAGGAGGCCGTCGGATGAGTCCCGCTGCTGGGTTTGCTGATGCGTTCGCGCTGGACGGCCAGATCGCCGTCGTCACCGGCGCGGGCAGCGGTATCGGCGCCGCCACCGCCAAGGTGCTGGCTCAGGCCGGTGCGACGGTGATGTGCGCCGACCGCAGTGGCGATGGCGCCAAGATCACCGCCGACCAGATCGCCGTGTCGGGAGGCAATGCCATTCCGTGCGAGATCGACGTCGTCGATCGCGATGCGGTCTTCGAGCTTGCGGCGGAAGTGTCCGGGCAGCACGACCGTCTTGACATCTGGTGCAACATCGCGGGCGTCATCAACCAGGCGCTGATCGCCGACATGACCGACGAGCAGTTCGACGCGGTCTTCGACGTCAATTTCCGCGGGGCGATGTACGGCTGCCAGGCCGCCGTCGCCGCCATGACGTCCGCCGGATCCGGATCAATTATCAACATGTCTTCCTCGGCCATCGACGTTCCGGCTGCCGGGATCGCGGCATACGCCGTCAGCAAGTCGGCGCTGGCGCAGCTGACTCACACGCTGGCGCTGGAGGTCGGCCCGCTCGGCATCAGGGTCAACGCCGTCGCGCCGGGGTTCACGCTCACCGGCATGACCTCGCGGCACTTCCTCAACGAGGACGGCACCGTCGACGCGGCGCGGCGTGACGCGACCCTCGCACCGATGGCCGCCCAATCGCCGCTGGGCATGATCGGCGATCCGACGGACATCGCGCTGACGGTGCTCTACCTTGCCGGGAAGGCGGCTCGTTTCGTGACAGGTCAGGTATTGCGCACAAACGGCGGCGTTGCTATGCCATGGGGACTCCTTACGTGATCTGACTCTCAGTCAGGTTGATAACGGAACGACAACAGAGCGCCCGCCCCCACGCGAGCAACACCCCCATAGCTCCATATTCAGAGCACTAGCGAGCACTACCGCGAGCAGAGAGGCAGCCATGGAGTTCGGCATCTTCATCCAGGGCTACACGCCGGCGTTCCGCCGGGAAGGCAATCCCGACGCCGAGTACGACTCGTTCGCATACGACATCGCGGCGGTGGAGGCGGCGGACAAGGCGGGCTTCAAGTACGTCTGGGCCTCCGAGCATCACTTCCTCGACGAGTACTCCCACCTGTCGGCCAATGAGGTGCTGCTCGCCTATCTCGCCGCGACCACCGAGCGCATCCACCTCGGCTCGGGAATCTTCAACCCGCTGCCTCAGGTCAACCACCCGGTGAAGGTGGCCGAGAAGGTCGCGATGCTCGACCACCTGTCGAACGGCCGATTTGAGTTCGGGACCGGGCGCGGGGCGGGCAGCCACGAGATCCTCGGTTTCCTTCCGGACATGAAGGATTTGTCGGGCACCCGCGAGATCTGGGAAGACGTGATCGGCGAGTTCCCGAAGATGTGGATGCAGGACACGTACGAGGGCTACGAGGGCAAGTACTGGAGCCTGCCGCCGCGCAAGATCCTGCCCAAGCCGCGCTTCAAGCCGCACCCGGCGATGTGGTACGCGGCGGGCAACCCGTCCTCGTATGAGATGGCCGCACACAAGGGGCTCGGAGTCCTCGGCTTTTCGGTTGGTGACTTCGCGTCAGCCGAGAAGGCCGTCGCCAGCTACAAGAAGGCCATCTCTGACGCCGAGCCGGTCGGCGCGTTCGTCAACGACAACCTGATGTGCTGCCTGGCCGCCTACGTCGCCGAGGACCGCGACGAGGCGTACCGCTCTTATGTCGACGCCCGGCCGAACTATCTGGTGTCCAACGTCTTCCGCTACCACGACACGTTCCCGCACCCCGAGCACGTACCGGCCTGGCCCGGTCGCATCCCCGAGCCGACACTGGAGGACATCCCGTCGTATCTGGACGCTGGTGCGCTCCTGCTCGGCGATCCTGATGACGCGCTGCGCCAGGCCAAGGTCTGGGAGTCGATCGGGGTCGACCAGCTGGTGTTCGGCGTCGGCCCGGCGCCCATCGAAGAGACCGTGCGCACCATCGAACTGCTCGGCAAGCACGTCATCGCGAAGATCGACACCAACCCGGAGCACCGCACGACGGCTTTCCGCCGCGCGGCTGCGGCCTCCTGACGGACGGATGATGACGGTTTCCACTGCTGGTTCCACTGCTGGTTCCACCCCCGTGCTCGAAGCCTCCGCCATCGGCAAGAGATTCGGCGGCGTCACCGCGCTCGACGATGTCAGCATCTCCGTCACCCGCGGCGAGATCTGCGGGCTGATCGGTCCCAACGGCGCCGGCAAGACCACGCTGTTCGACGTCATCTCCGGCGTCCAGCAGGCCACTTCCGGCCGGGTGAGCCTCGACGGCAGCGACATCTCCAGGCGCACGGCCACCTGGCGTTCACGCCACGGACTGCGTCGCACCTTCCAGAAGCAGCAACCGTTCAGCCACCTGACCGTCGAGGACAACTTGATGGTTGCGGTCGAGTGGCGCGGCGGCGGCGGGGGCGTCGTTGCCGACATGCTGCGCTCGCCTTTGCGCAAGCGGGTCGAGAGCCATCGCCGCGAGCAGGTGCGTGAGGCACTGGAGCTCTTCGGCCTGTCCCGGCTCTCGAAGGAGCGCGCGGGCCGGTTGACCATTGGTCAAATTCGGCTGCTCGAGATGGCCCGGGCGACCGTCGACAAGCCTGCGGTCATGCTGCTCGACGAGCCCACGTCAGGCCTGGACGAGACCGAGATCAGCTACCTGGCGACGGCACTGGACCGCATCCGCGACGACCAGTCCTGTGCCGTGCTGCTCGTCGAGCACGACATGAGCTTCGTGATGCGTGAGTGCAGCCGGGTCGTGGTGCTGAACCTCGGCCGTCGCCTCGCGGAAGGAACCCCCGACGAGATCCGTCACGATCCCGACGTGACCGCCGCCTACCTCGGATCGAGCGCCGCATGACCAAGCTGCTGACCTTCGTTCTCTCGGGCATCGTCACCGGCGGCCTCTACGCCATCCTGTCGTCCGGCCTGGTGCTGACGTACCAGGTGGCGGGCGTGTTCAACTTCGCCCACGGCGCCACGGCGTTCATCTCGGCGCTGACCTTCTTCGAGCTGAACAGCTTCGCCCACTGGCCGATCGTGCCGGCCGCCTTGGTGACGATCCTGGTCTTTGCCCCGTTGCTCGGCATGGCGCTCGACGTGATCATGCTGCGAAAGCTTTCGAGAGCCGGGATAACAGCCCAGATCGTGGCGACAGTTGGGTTGTCGATCGCCTTACCCGCCGCGGGCTTGTTCATCGTGGACGAAGCCGGCCTGAAGCCGACGACGAACCAGACGACCCCTCCGGGAATCGGGCCGAACCCGGCGAAGTCGTGGCACCTGACCAAGCTGGTGTCGTTCGACACCAACCAGCTGGCGATCCTGTCGGCGGCCGCCTTCACGGCCGTGCTGCTGTGGATCCTGGTGCGGCGCACCGCGCTCGGGCTGCAGATGCGCGCCTGCGTCGACCGGCGTGATCTGGCCTCGCTGCGCGGCGTCGATCCCGGCCGCTCGTCACTGATCTCGTCGATGCTGTCCACGACGCTCGCCGGCCTGGCGGGTGTGCTGGGCGCACCGATCTTGTCGATCAACGTGCCGAACAACTACACGGAGGCGATGCTCGTCTCGGCCGCGGCAGCGGTGTTCGCGCGCTTCACGAGCATTCCGCTGGCCTTCGCGTTCGGCCTCGGCCTGGGTGTGGCGCAGAACCTCATCGCCGGGTACATCACGCCACACGTCGGTCTGACGGGCCTGTCCAGCGCGGCCCCGTACATCCTGATCTTCATCGGCCTGCTGCTGCTGAACGCCACCCGAGGTAGACGCGCGGGTTCGGTGTCGGATGAGAAGACACGTGGGTTCGACATCAACAGCCTGCCGGCCTGGCGCCGGATCTGGCCATGGACCGCCGCGACGATCGTGCTCGTCATCTGGATCTGCGAGACGAGTTCGGCCTGGCTGGGCTTTACCACTGCCGGTCTGTGTCTGGGCCCGGTCTTCGTCTCGCTGGTAGTCGTGACCGGCATCGGCGGCATGGTGAGCCTGGCGCAAGCCACCTTCGTGACCGCAGCCGGGCTGTCGGCGGGGGTGGTGCTCTCCCAGCACCACCACTTCTTGTTCAGCAGCAACTGGCCGTTCATCTGGGCGCTGGTCTTCGGCGTCCTGATAGCGGCGGCCGCGGGAGCGGTTATCTCGCTGCCCTCGCTGCGATTGGGCGGCTTGCCCCTGGCGCTCTCGACGCTGGCGCTCGCGTTCATCGCCGACGTCGTCGTCTTCCAGATCCAGAAGCTCAGCAACCAGGAAGGCGGCGGCTGGCTCTACCCGCGGCCGAAGTGGTTCGGCATCAGCTTCGACAGCCTGACCAAATCGGGTAATCGCAACTTTGCGTTGCTGGTGCTGGCCATCGTGCTCCTCGTGGTCTGGCTGGTGCACAACCTGGAGCGCTCGCCGTCGGGTCGGGCGATGCTGGCGGTTCGCTCCTCGCCGGTGGCAGCTGAAGCATCGGGTGTCAACACGGCGCGGCAGAAGTTCGCGCTCTTCACCATTTCCGCAGCAATGGCCGGGCTCGGCGGCATCCTCTACGGCGCCTACAGCGGCAACGTCACCAACGGTGATCACACCGCCACCGAAGGTTTCGTGTGGCTGGCTGTCGTGGTGGCCTTCGGGGTGCGCAAGCCGGGCGGTGCCGTCATGGCAGCATTGGTGTACGGGATCGGTCCGCACTTCTTCGATACCTACATCAGCCACTCCCAGTACCTGCCGACGATGCTCTTCGGGCTCGGTGGCATCGGCCTCGCGAAAAACCCCGAAGGGTTCCTCAGCGACACCGCCGACTCGTTCCGCCAGCTCGGTCGCAAGCTGACTGCCAAACGCGCCGGGACGGCCGCGATACCTGCCGAGGCCGTGGAGGCACCCGTCGTGCCGGCCGCCCGCGAAGACACCCCATCGCTGGCGAAAACGGTCGACGTCGGTGCCGCCGTCAGTGGCGCGGATGGTCTTCCGGCGCCGGCGCTGCTCCAGATCCGCGGGCTGCGGGCCGGCTACGACGGCGTGGAGGTGCTGCACGGCATCGACTTCGACGTGCAGGCCGGCTCCATCGTCGCCGTCCTCGGCCCCAACGGCGCCGGAAAGACGACGCTGTGCTCGGTCATCACCGGGCTCGTGCCAACCGACGCCGGCACGGTGATCCTCGATGGGGTCGAGTTGCACGGGCGGCCTGCCCACAAGCGCTCGCGCGAGGGGCTGGTGCTCGCGCCCGAGTCACGGGGGATCTTCGCGGGGCTGACCGTCGAGGAGAACCTGCGGCTGGTGCTGGACGCCGAGCAGCGCTCCGCCGTGTACGACCGCTTCCCGGTCCTGCGGGAGCGGCGCAAGCTTGCGGCCGGCGTGCTCTCGGGAGGTGAGCAGCAGATGCTGACGCTCGCGCCGCTGCTCGCCAAGCCGCCGCGTGTGCTCATCGCCGACGAGCCGTCGCTCGGCCTGGCGCCACTGGTGATCGAGCAGGTGATGGAGATCCTCAAGGAGATCGCCGCCACCGGCTGCGCAGTGCTGCTGGTCGAGGAGAAGCTGCACGGCATCGCCAACGTGGCCGAACGCGTCATCGCGCTCGACCTCGGCCGGGTCGCGTGGACGCGTGAGGCGTCGCAGGTGAACGCCGCAGCATTGGCAGCGACCTATCTCGGCGTTGACCGGGATCTGGCAGCCGAGGTGGAGGAAGCTGCTGACGCGGACGCCGCTTCGGTGCACGGCGCGTGAGCGCCGTGGGAGCGCACAAGTGCTCACAAGGATGTGGACCAGCCGGATGGGCCGGCTGGCCGATAAGGGCGACGAAGCCCGACATGGAGGCACGATGAGAAACAGAAGGACGGCGTTGGTGGCGCTGGGCGCCTCCTTGGCGCTGGTGCTCGCCGCCTGTGGCAGCAGTTCCAAGGGCAAATCCACGGGTGGAACGACTCCGAGCAGTTCGGGTGCGTCCACCAGCGGTGGCAGCAGCGCTGGTAACAATGCCGACGCGAGCGCTGGTTTCACCGCGGACTCGATCACGATCGAGGGCGACGTCGACAAGACCAGCGCCTCCGGTCAGTCCGAGGCGCTCGCCGAGCTGGGGGCCAAGGCGCGGTTCGCCCGGGCCAACGCCGACGGCGGCGTCAACGGTCGCAAGATCAACTACCTGGGCTCGGCTGACAACAAGCTCGACCCCGCGCAGGACCTCCCGACGGTGAAGAAGATCGTCGAGCAGGACAAGGCGTTCGCCGTCGTCCCCATGGTCAGCCCGGTGCTGGCCGCTGGTGGTACCTACCTGGTGAACAACAAGGTCCCGTTCTTCGGTTGGGGCATCACGCCGGCCTTCTGCAACAACCTGGTCGGCTTCGGCTACACCGGCTGCCTGGTCCCGACCGAGAAGACCGACGAGGTCTCCACCGCCTCCGCTGGTCTGGTCGAGAAGCTGCTCGGCATCAAGGACGGCACCGGCAAGACCGTGGCGCTGATCTCTGAGGACGACGTCGCCGGCCAGTTCGGCATCAAGGTCATCCAGGCCGCGTTCGTGGCTGACCACTGGAAGGTCACCTACTCCCAGTCCAAGCTTCCCTCGACCAGCCCGACGACCGACTTCTCGCCGTACTCGCAGGCCATTCTCACGTCCAACGGTGGCAAGGCTCCTGACGTCATGTTCCACGTCACGACCGTGCCGAACGCCGAGGGTCTGACCAAGGCGCTGACGAACGCGGGCTTCAAGGGCATCCAGATGAACGCCGTCACCTACGACCCGGCCTTCCTGTCCGGCGCCGCAGGCGACAACCTGGACAAGGAGTACGTGTTCATCCAGTACGGCGACTTCCAGACGCCGTCGGCGGCGAACGACCAGATGCTGAAGGACGTGCAGTCCGTTCAGCCGAGCCAGAAGGAGCTCACCCAGGACATCGCGATCGGTTACTACTCGGCCGACATCTTCCTGCACGACCTGCAGAAGGCCGGTAAGAACCTCAGCCGCCAGGGCTTCCTGGACGTGGCGAACGACAAATCGTCGTACAACGTCCCGGGCGGTATCGGTCCGATCTCCTTCCCGGACAACCACCAGAACTCCGTGCCTTGTGGCTCGCTGGTGCAGATCGACAGCGGCAAGTACGTGTCCAAGGTGCCGCTGACCTGCTTCAAGAACGTTCCCCTTTCTGTCCTTGGGTGACCGTTCGCAGTACTAGCTCCACCAGCCGCCGGCCGGGTCTTCCCGGCCGGCGGCTGCATTTCAATTGGAGGATTCATGGATGACACCGCGGCCGACGTCGAGGCGATCAAGCAGCTGAAGGCGCGCTACTTCCGCCTGATGGACACCAAGGACTGGGACGCCATGGCGCAGGTCTTCGCGCCCGACGTGGAGATCGACATGACGGGCGAGGACGGCACCGTGCATCACGGGGTCGATGACTTCATGCCCTACTTGCGTGCGAATATCGAGCTGGTGATCACCGTCCACCATGGGCACATGCCGGAGATCACGCTGTTGAGCGAGACGACCGCGCGCGGCATCTGGGCCATGGAGGACAAGCTGTGGTGGCCCGAGGGATCACCGCTCGTCCACTTGCACGGCTACGGGCACTACCACGAGACGTATGAGAAGACCGGCGGCCAATGGCGGATCAAGACGCTCACGCTGACGCGTCTGCACCGCCAGCTGGTCACCGCGAAGGACGCCGGCTCAGCCGGCTAGCTTGCCCATTTCACGCAGCCGCTCCTGGCAGTCACGCCAGGTCGTCTCGAGGATCTCGCGCACCGGCAGCACCTCGCTGATGCGGCCGGCGACCTGACCGCTCATCGCGTACGCGGCGTTCATCTCGCCGCCGAAGTAGAGCTTCATCAGTCCTTCGAGCGCGAGCGGTGGTGCGACGTCGGCGCGCTCGGCGCCGCTCGACAGATCGGTGCGCAGGGTGCGCATGGCCGGCTTGGCGTAGCGGTTCACGACGACGGTGTCGGTCTCCGCGGCGGCGAGCACCGCCTGCTTCCAGTTCTCGTGGACGGGCGATTCGGCGGCGGTCAGCATGCGGGTGCCCATCTGCACGCCCTCGGCGCCGAGGGTGAACGCGGCCGCCATCGAGATGCCGTCGCTGATGCCGCCGGCGGAGACGATGGGGACGTCGACGGCGGCGGCGATCAGGGGGACCAGGACCATCGTCGAGGCGCCGTTCGGATTCTTGAAGCCGCCGCCCTCGACGCCTTCGATCACCAGCCCGTCGACCCCGGCGGCGATGGCCTTCATGGCTCCGCGCAGTGTCGGCACCACGTGAAAGACCGTGATTCCTGCCTTTTTCAGCCCTGGCACCATGACGGCCGGGTCGCCCGCCGAGGTCGTCACGAAGCGCACACCGTGCTCGACGACGAAGTCGATGATCGACGGGTCGCGCGTCATCAACTGGGCGATGTTCACCCCCCACGGCTTGTCGGTGAGGTCGCGCATCTTCTTGATCTCGAGCTTGACCTCCTCGAGCCGCCCGGAGGAGGTCTCCACGATGCCCATGCCGCCGGCGTTGGAGACGGCCGACGCGAGCTGGGCGCGCGCGATGTAGCCCATCGGCGCCTGGATGATCGGGATGTCGATGCCGAGCAGGTCCGCAACGCGGCTGTGCATGAAGGGTCAGCTCTCCGTTTCGCTTTGATCGCCCGACCAGAGGGTGTGGAACGTGCCCTCCCGGTCAGCGCGGTGATAGGTGTGGGCGCCGAAGTAGTCGCGCAGCCCCTGGATGAGGGCAGCGGGCAGGCGCTCGGCCCGTACGGCGTCGTAGTACGCGAGCGACGACGAGAACGCTGGGGTCGGCACGCCCGACAGCGCCGCATCGGCGACGACGCGACGCCAGGACGGCACCGCGTTGGTCATGATGTCGGTGAAGTAGGCGTCGCCGAGCAGCAGTGGCAGGTTGGGGTCGCGTTCGTACGCCTCCGTGATGCGGTTCAGGAAGCGCGCACGGATGATGCAGCCCCCGCGCCAGATCCGGGCCATCGCTCCCCGGTCGATACCCCAGCCGAACTCTTCGCCGGCCGCGGCGATCTGGTCGAAACCTTGCGAGTACGCCACGACTTTCGACGCGTAGAGCGCCTGCCGCACGTCGTCGATGTACACGTCGCGGTCGCTCACCTCGAGCGGCGACTCGCTGCCCGGCAGCACGCCTTGCGCGGCCTTGCGTTGCTTCACGCCCCCGGACAGTGCGCGCGCGAACGTCGCCTCGGCGATGCCCGTGATGGGCACTCCGAGGTCGAGCGCGTTCTGCACCGTCCAGCGGCCGGTGCCCTTCTGCTCGGCCTGGTCGAGCACGATGTCCACGAACGGCTTGCCCGTCGCGGCGTCGACGTGGCCGAGGACCTTCGCGGTGATCTCGATGAGGAACGACTCGAGGTCGCCCTCGTTCCACTCCTCGAAGATCTTCGTCAGCTCCTCGGCGGTGGCGCCGAGCCGCTGGCGTAACAAGTCGTAGGCCTCGGCGATGAGCTGCATGTCGGCGTACTCGATGCCGTTGTGCACCATCTTGACGAAGTGGCCCGCGCCGTCAGGGCCGACGTGAACGCAGCAGGGGGTGTCATCGACCTGGGCCGCGATCGATTCGAAGATGGGGCCGAGCTTGCGGTACGCCTCGGCCGAGCCGCCCGGCATGATGCTGGGGCCGTTGAGCGCGCCTTCCTCGCCGCCGGAGACTCCGGCGCCGACGAAGTTCAGCTGCTGCTCCTTCAGTGCCGCTTCCCGCCGGCGGGTGTCGGTGAAGTGCGCGTTGCCGCAGTCGATGACGATGTCGCCGGGCTCGAGCAGCGGCACCAACTCATCGACCACGGCGTCGGTCGGGTCGCCCGCCTTGACCATGATGATGATGGCTCGCGGCTTGGCGAGGGAGGCGACGAAGTCCTCGATCGTCTCGCTCGGGACGAACGTGCCGTCGCTCGCGTGCTCGTCGACCAACGATTGGGTGCGCGCGTACGTGCGGTTGTGCAGCGCGACGGTGTGGCCGTGGCGGGCCAGGTTGCGGGCGAGGTTGCGGCCCATCACGGCCAGACCGGTTACGCCGATGTCAGCAAGAGGCTCCTGAGGCATGGGTGTGAGTCTGACGTATCGGCACTCCGACGTCAGGAACCGGGCGTAGGAAGCCAGGAAACGTGGCCGGCGAGCTCTGCGTAGCCGACGAAGGCGACGCTGTCCATCAGGGTGTGGGCGATGATGAACGGCATCACGCGCTTCCACCTTAGGAAGAGCCAGCCGAAGATCAGCCCCATCGCGAAGTTGGCGGCGAACCCGCCGAAGCCCTGGTAGAGGTGGTAGCTGCCGCGCACCGCTGCGGCGACCACCAGGGCGCGCGGCCAGTTCCAGCCGAGCTGGCTCAGCCGGCGGATCAGGTAGCCGAGCACCAGCACTTCCTCGACCGTGCCGTTTTGCGCGGCCGACAAGATCAGTACCGGGACCCGCCACCAGACCCTGGGCAGGTCCTCCGGCACGACCGTGAGGTTCGCCCCCGTCGCGTGCACGATCAGGTAGAAGGCGAGCCCGGCGCCGCCGACTGCCGCGGCCACCATCGTCCCGCGGGCGGCGTCCCAGCGCGGTTGGCGGAAGTCGGCGCCGATGTCGTGCAGGCTCTCTTGGGAGCGCATCAGGAAGTGGGCGACGAGCAGCACCGGGACGAGCCCGAACGCGATGCCGGTGAGCTGCAGCGCCAGGTCGAGCAACGGGCGTCCGGGCGCCTGGGAGCCGTTCAGCGTGGCGGTCTGCGCCTTCAGCGCCTGGCCGTTGGTGAGGTCGGCGAGCAGGTGCAGCAGCGCGTTGACGCCTGAGGCGCCCAAGGAGAGGCCGAAGACCAGCCAGACCTCCTGCACCAGCCAGCGGCGGGGGACAGGCGGGGCGAGCACCTCATATCGGGTCTCGGTCGCCATGGGACTCAGTATCGGTGAGAGAGCCGTGAGCGGCATGTGCGACTGTCAGCCGATGAGCAACCCGGACGGACCCTTGCTGGCCGCTGACGAATGGTTCGTGCACCAGATCGTCGAGACGCAGGCCTACGTCGTGCAGGCCGATCGGTCGTGGACCGAGAAGGTCTGCGCGATGGCGGCGGCCCGCGACGGTTCGCTGCAGGTCGGCTTCGGGGTCGGAAAGTACCCCAACCGCAACGTTTTCGACGGTTACGCGAGCGTCTCGCGCGGCCGTGAGCAGTGGACCGTACGGGCGAGCCGGCGTCTCGCTGATGCGCCGGATGAGCTCGGGGCCGGGCCACTCGCGTACGAAATCGTGGAGCCGATGCACCGGATCCGTTTCTCCTGCCTGCCCGGGCCGGGGGAGAGGTTGCCGGTACCCATCGCGTTCGACTTCACCTTCACCACCGTCGCGGCGCCAGTGCTCGAAGCGCGGCATCGGGGCCGGGCGCGCGGCGCGTACCGGATGGACACCGATCTGCTGCGCTACCACCAGTCCGGGCTCGCGGAAGGCTGGGTCGAGGTGGAGGGGGAGCGTACCGAGATGACCGCCGACACCTGGTTCTCCACGCGGGACCACAGCTGGGGCGTCCGCCACGACGTGGGGCTTCCGGCCACCGACATCGAGCCGTCGCACGGGCTCGGTAACGGCGTGAACTTCCAGTTCTCATGGTCGCCGATGGTGCTGCAGCGCGCCGACGGCAGCTATTACGCGATCCACCACCAGTACCGCAAGACGAGCGCGTTCGGGTACGAGGAGCGGTGGTTCGAAGGCACCGTCGAGGAGCCCGATGGCGGGGTGCTCGCGATCGGGGCGATGGAGCCGGACCTGAGCTACGACACCGCCAACCGCCGGGTGCTTGGCGGCACCCTGAACTTCACCATGGCCGACGGCTCGGCGCGTCCGGTCACCGTGGAGGCGCTCGGTGACACCGGCGTGCACCTCGGCCTCGGGCTCTACTTCGGGCTGGACGGCCACCATCACGGCGAGTGGCGCGGGGCGCTGAACGTCGACGGTGAGCACATCCCCGACTGCACCGACCCCGCGGTCGCGCCGCGCATCCACCAGATCCGTGACGCGGTCATGCGGGTGCACGATCCGGTCGGCGGTGGCACCGGCTGGTGCAACATGCAGACGATGATCGTGGGCGCCTGGCCGGATCTCGGTCTGACCGAGGAGACGTCTTTCATCTAGCGGTCGTTTGCCGGGTCAGGAGCAGAGCGACTTCCACGTCGTTGCGTTCTCCCTGATTCGAAACGCCACCCGGTGTCCCCGGTCGTCGGTGAAGACCGCCGACGTCGTCGAGGTGATCGTCATGACCCCGGCCTGGACGGGGTTGTCCCAGCCGCGCGGCGGGTTGCCGCTGCCGTCGGTCAGCGGTGTCAAGGCCTCGTAGTACGTGTCGTTGACCCGTGCTTCGTCCACGCCGCAGTGGGTGTAGAGGTCATATTTCATGCTGTGAGCGGTGGCCGTCGGGGGCTCGGCGGCAGAATCGCCGCAGCCGATCGCCGAAACGGACAGCAGCCCGCACAGAATTGCCGCTCCGAACCCGAGCCGCGAGATGTCGTTCACGGTTGTAAGACGCCTAGCCGGAGTATCCGGTTGCTGCGAGGCGACGGCCTTGGCAGGCTTGCGAGATGCCATCCAGCACCGTGCCTCCGCCGTTCGATCAGTTCCTGGCGGCCGCCGACGCCGTCGCCCGGGTCCGCCCGGAGGTCGAGCTGGACCTGGCGCGCGAGGTGTTTCGCGAAGTTGCCACCACGCTCGACAACGGCCTCGCCCTCGACGGACTGGACGAGCACGACGCGAATGCGGTCGTCGCCGGGCTCTGCATCGATCTCTGAGATCACCCTCAGCTACTCGACCGCTGCGGGTGCGGTCAGCAGCGGCCGGACCTGGATCCACTCGTAGATCGGCTTCCCGCCGGGGCCGGGTGCCGACGAGACGTATGCGGCGACCTCGCGGGCCCGCTCCTCGGACTCCACATCGATGAGGAACCAGCCGGCGACGAGTTCCTTGGTCTCCGGGAACGGGCCGTCGAGCACGACCGGCCCGGCGCCTGACCCGCCGTACTGCACCCAGGCGCCCTCGGGAGCCAACGCCTGCGCGTCGACGAACTCGCCGCTCTCCGTCAGCATCCGGCCGACGTCCAGCTGGAACTTGATGTGCGCGGCCGCATCTTCAGGCGCCCACTCGTTCATCGGCGGGCAGTCCAGCGGCTGGGGGGTTCCGCTGTAGTGCTTGAGCAACAGGTACTTGGCCATCGAAGGCTCCTCTCCACTGGGCGGCCATCTTGCCGCCTTCACTCCACGGACGGAGCCGGGTCAGGCTTCTCGACATCTCGCGCGATCTTTCCCTGCCTGAGTGGACTTCACCCCTGTCGGTGGACACGGGGGTCACGCTGCCTGAGCGGCAGTGTGTCGTGCGGTGTTCTCGAACTCAACCGGGGTCATCATGCTGATGGCTGAGTGCCGTCGGCGTCGGTTGTAGCGTCCTTCGATCCAGCCGATGACCGCAGCGCGGGCTCTGGCCTGGGTTGGCCAGGGATGCCGGTAAATCAGTTCGTTCTTCAACGTCGCGAAGAATGACTCGGCCATCGCGTTGTCCCAGCACACGCCTGTCCTGCCGACTGACAACAGCAGCCCGTGCTGGCGCGCCAGGGCCTTCAGAGCGGTGGAGGTGTACTGCACGCCTCGGTCGGAGTGGAAAATCACCCCAGCGACTGGGTAGCCGCGCTGGACGACGGCCATGGCCAAGGCGTCGGTGACCAGACTGGCGCGCATGTGCTGGGCCAGCGCCCAGCCGATCACCCGCCGCGAGTGCGCGTCGATCACGGTCGCCAAATACAGCCAACCGCTCCAGGTGCGGATGTAGGTGATATCGCCGACCCAGACGACATCGAGGCGGCCCTGGTCGAAGTGCCGCTTCACCCGGTCGGTCGGGATGTTGTCCGGGTCGGGCTCAGGGATCGTCGTGGTGCGCCACTGCCGCGGAGCACAACCCCGGATTCCCTTCAGCCGCATGGCTTTTGCCACTGTCTTGCCCGATACCACGACACCCTCGGCCCGTAGTTCGGCGAGCAGCCGTGGGGAGCCGTAGACGCCGTCGGAGCCGGCGTGCAGTGCCATGATCCGGGTGGCCAACACCTCAGCTTGGACGGCACGCGCGGACGCCGGCCGGTCGACCCAGGCGTAGTACGCAGACCGGCCGATACCCAGCAGCCGACACATCATCACGATCGGGAAGTTCGCCTTCTCGGCGTGGACCAGCCGGTACTTGCTCACCGGTTCTGCTCCGTCGCGAAGAAGGCTGCCGCTTTTTTCAGGAACTCACGCTCCATCCGCAGCGTCTGGTTATCACGTCGCAGCTGCGCGAGCTCAGCGCGTTCGCTGATGCTCAACGCCGGCTCCTCACCGGCGTGCTCGGCGCGCCACAGGTTCACCCAGTTCCCCAGCGTTCCCTCGACCACACCGAGGTCACGTGCCACCTCAGCGACCGGCCGTCCCGAGTCGATCACCAGCCTCACGGCCTCATTCTTGAACTCCGGCGTGAACTTCCGCCGCTGTTGCCCTGCTGCCACTTCAGACTCCTCATCGCGGGGCTATCAAGCCCACGCTGCAGGTGTCCACCCAGAGGGGTCAAGTCCAGTTCGTTTCGTGGACTGCGAAAAGGATGGGCGAGCGATACCCAAAGCGGGGTCGGAAAATGCGCGCTCCCATATGTGCATCATTGAAATCGACCGTCACAAGGGTCATACACGGCCGTCGCCATCGATGACGACGAGGTCGCCTCGCACGGGTGAAGGTGCGCGCCGATCGCCATCAGCCCGCTCGGCTGCTCGAGGCTCATGTTGGCCTGCTGTCAATGGTTTCGCGGATGATGTCAGCGTGGCCGGCGTGCCGAGCAGTTTCCTCGATCATGTGTATCGCAACCCATCGCAGGTTCCCTGCTATCCCCGGCCATGCGCAGGGTGCGTCGAGATCAAACGTCCTGAGAATCTCTTGCGACACAGCGATTTGTTCTCGGTAGTGAGCGACAACAGTCTTCACGGTGTCGTCCTGGGCGAGTCGAAACGCGTTCTCGTCCTGCGGCTGCGCCTCTGGCCACTCGCCCGCGAAGCTGCGGCCGGCGACGACGACCTGGAACCAGCGGCGTTCCCAGACTGCCGAATGTTTGACCAAGCTGAGCAGCGAGAGCGAACTCGCGGTTGGCGTTCGCCTGGCGTCCTCGTCAGAGACTCCCTGCAGCTTCTCGATCAGCGCTTCACGCTGCAAGTCCAGAGACTCGCACAGGCCTGCTCTTTCGGTCTCGGCGTACACCAGACGCAGAATGGCTACTCGGCGGTCGTCCTGCAAGACCGCATCTGCACAGAACAGCGAAGCCGCAGCGGGACCAGCGTCGTTTAGGGCTGGGCACTGTCGGAGGCCGCCCCAGTCTGCGCCGTGACCGTCACGCCAGCCCAGTACAGCGGGATGTCGCGACCATGGTGCGTAGTCGTGGTCTCGAACCCGGTTTTGCCAAGATCTGTGGCCACGAACGTCACCGTTCGTTGTGGACCTGTAGGCGTCGTGGTCGCCTGACAGACGATCTCCGGGTGGTCGGCGTGCGGCACGTCTAGGTCGCCTTCGGCAGACGTGAGAGACACGGCGACCGCTTGACCGGTGTGAATCTGAAGGTAGTGAGCCGCCAGGGAGTTGTGCAGCAGGACGGTGACGCTGATTGTCGGGATCTTCCGAAGTGACGAGCAGCCGATGTTGTCGGCGGAATCCTTCGGTGCAGTTTGCGCCACCGTTGAACACGCCGTTGCCACCACGAGACCCGCTGCCGTGACCGCAAGACCGGTCATACTGCCGCCGATCTTTGATCGTTCTGCGCTGGTCGAACGTCTCATCATGAGTCAGCCCCTCGCCGTCAACGGCGAGCGTAGAGCGACGCCTCCCGCGGTGAAGGCGGTGTTACCAAACGGATATGAGCGTTTGGGTCACCTACAGCCACAGCCACAGGCTCATGCGTGCCAATCTCGCGCGCATCGGTGCCGCGATGTGCGAACTTCAGTCGAAGCTCTACCCGAACCACATTCGAGCGAAGGCGCATGCCGATGCCGATGGCTGGGCCGCGGAGCTGATCGAGGCCGACGGCACCCTCATTTGGCCCCCATGGCATTTCGGTCGAGGCGATCTCCGACTGACGAGCCGCGAACCGCGCACGCTCTTACGGCGCTTAATCCTGCGTGATGCCGCCGATCAGCGCAGGGCAGGCTCCGGCGACGACCTGGGGGGCGGCGATGATCGTCACGACGTGCCCGGCCCCACGGGAGAGCCCGCCCCTGACGCCGGTAACGCCGCAGGTGGTGGCCGACGGCGGGCTGGTGGGATAGGTGGCGCCCCAGGTGTCGTCACCGTTGGCCACGTTCGACGGCCCGGTAAGGATCATGGTCGTGCCCTGCCCGGGCGCGATCGGCTGGCCCATCAGATTGCCCAGGTGAGGGGTGACGGTGACGGGGGAGGCGTTGTCGAACCGCACTCGGAGGCGACCCGACGCGGGCGGCGGCGGGACCGCACCCGTGGTGACGCTAAACCTCGTGCTGGAGGTGGGATAGACGAGGACGCCGTAGTCTTTTCCGGGTTCGACCGTGACTGTCGTAGACGCATCTGGCTTGCCACCCGGCAAGCTTGCCGTCAGGTAGTCATCGATCCGGTACGTGCCCGGCGCCGCATGCAGGATGGCGAAGCCGTCATGGGGAACGTTCGTCCGGTGAAACAGCCTGCCATCCACGTAGATGTCATGAGGCTGGGACATATCGAGGACACCGATCTCCACACTTCCGGTGGAAACAAAGGGAACCGGCACGATCTGCACCTTCGACCCGTTGGTCGCGACAATCGTGCACCAGCCCGCGCAGCCGATCCCGGCGACCGTGCTGGAGACGGTGAAGTGCGCCGACCCGGTGCCGCGGCTGTCGAGATGAGCGGACGGCTGGCCGTGCAGCGTCGTACCGCATCCGGTGGCGGCGGTCGGGGTCTGCGCAGGCGCACATTCCGACAGCCAGACCGTGTCTCCGGGGTTGAAATGCGTGATCGAAAGATCGACCGCCTGCCCGTTCTTGTACGGGATCCCCGGCCCTACGGCGAGACAGCCCGTCAGAAGCAAGACCGTGACGAGCGGCAGCCAGCGCTTCACAGATCCTCCAGGTAATCCGAATACTCACAGCGAGTTCCTCCGGCGCAACGTAGCAGGAAGCGGCCAATACGAAGCCTTTGAGCAGATGCATTACGTCTGTTTCCACTACGAGTTCGAGCATGACCCTGTCGATCCAGATGAAGAGTGTTCGGCGGGGGGTTGCCCATCAAGGACTGTGCATCCGCGTCCGATGCGGCGACCCCAGAACGTTGCTGCTGCACTGGATTTGGCCCGCAGGCTGGCTGACCGATTGAGCCCAGAACAGCAGGCGTGGGGGGTGGAGTATTTGGAAGCCCATGAGTGGGGTCTGGCACCTGGAGATGTTCGCGGATTGGCTGTCTGAGCAAGGGTTGCCCGTGAGCAAGGACGAGCGCGATGTGTTCGAAAGCTTG
>DATAVO010000002.1:0-4579 GCA_036267695.1 Frankiaceae bacterium | reverse complement strand
TAGAGCGCATCTGGGGCGATGACCTGCGCATCGAGGGCGTCGTGGTGGAGATCCTGCACGGGGTCGACGACCTGGCCGAGGTCGTACGCGACTTCCGGCCCGGTCCGACCCGGCGTCTCGGTGTGCTCGTCGACCATCTGGTGCTGGGCAGCAAGGAAGAGACGATTGCTGCCGAGGTCGCCGAGGTCGACTCCGAACACGTGCTGGTCACCGGGCATCCGTATGTCGACGTCTGGCAGGCGGTGAAGCCATCGGCGGTCGGCATCGAGGCGTGGCCGCAGATCCCGCGCGGCACCGATTGGAAGACCGGCATCTGCGAGCAGCTGGGCTGGACAGACCCGGCGACCGGATGGCGCACCGTGCTCGCCGGCGTCCACTCCTTCACCGATCTCGAGGTCCCGCTGCTCACGGCGGTGGAACAGCTGATCGACTTCGTCACTGCCATCCCTGACGAGCCGCAGGACCCTGACGGCTCGTGAGTGCCCCGGTCGCGCTTCTCGACGCCATCGTCCGCGATGCGCTCGACCCGAGTTACGCCGAAGCCGCTGCGCGCCCGCGCCGGCCACCGAAGCGGCGCCGCACTGCAGCGGGGATCGCCTTGCTGGCCGCTGTCGGCGCCCTCAGCGGGCTCGCCGTCTTCGCGCAGCACAAGAGCGCCCCTGAGGTGGGCGCGGCCCGCACCGCCCTCGCGGGAGACGCCGACGAGCGCAGCCGCGAAGTGAAGCAGCTCGAGCAGAATCTCGCCGCTGACGAGCGTCAGGTCGCCGCATTGCAGCAGCAGAGCCTGCAGTCCACCGCAGCAGGCCGAGCGCTGGCCCGTCAGGAGGCGGCGCTGTCGGCTGCTCTGGGCCGGACGGCCACGACGGGGTCGGGAGTGACCGTCACCGTCACCGATGTGCTGACTTCGGCGGCGCCCGACGCCGGCAGCAGGCCGCAGGGACAGCTGGCGCAGCGGACGGGCCGGGCCACCGATCGCGATCTGCAGACCGTCGTCAACGCGCTGTGGGCGGGCGGCGCGAGAGCCGTCGGGATCGGCGGAGTGCGGCTCGGTCCGCAAACGGCGATCCGCACCGCCGGCCAGACGATCCTCGTCGACTTCAGACCGCTGACCAGCCCGTATGTAGTGACGGCCATTGGAGGAGCGGGCTTGGAGGCGGCTGTGGACCGCTCGTCGTCACTCGCGTCCCTGAGCGGGGGTCCCGCCGGGTCGCATCCCGACGTCCTGATTCGGGCCGAGTCGATTCTGGTGTTGCCTGCCGCTTCCGCCGGGCCGGCCGGCAGCGCGCGTCCGCTCGCCGGAGGCCACTCGTGATCGGTATCGCCGCGCTGGCCGTGGGGCTCGTCGTCGGGCTGATCCTGCAGCCGACCGCTCCGGGATGGCTGGAGCCGTACTTGCCGATCGCGATCGTCGCGGCCCTGGATGCGGTGTTCGGGGCAGCGCGCGCCGCCCTCGACGGGATCTTCGACGACCGTGTCTTCGTCGTTTCCTTCATTTCCAACGTGCTGGTCGCAGCCCTGATCGTGTTCCTCGGCGACAAGCTCGGGGTCGGCACGCAGCTGTCGACCGCGGTCGTCGTCGTGCTGGGAATCCGGATCTTCAGCAACGCCGCCGCGATCCGCCGCCACTTCTTCAAGGCCTGAGCAGCCGTGACACTCACCCCCGCCGACGCCCCGCGCAGCAAGCGCCGGCTGCGAATCGTCGGGCTGCTGCTGCTCGCGCTCCTGGGCTTCGCCCTGGCGGCAAGCGTCCGCTCGCAGCGCACGGCGTCGCAGCTGGCGACCACGAGGCCGAGCGATCTGGTACGCATCCTCGACGATCTGGACGCCCGTGCGGCCCTGCTGCGCACCCAGATCACCGACCTGCAGAACACCCGCTCACGCCTGTCCGGCAGCGGGTCTGACGCGGCCGCTCTCGCCGAGGCGCGTACGCGGACCCAGGATCTCGCCATCCTCGCGGGCACCATCGCAGCACACGGCCCCGGCATCGAGCTGACGATCACCGATCCGCAGCACGACGTCACCGCGGAGGTGCTCGTCGACACCGTGGAGGAGTTGCGCGACGCGGGGGCGGAGACGCTCGAGGTGGGCGGCACCCGGCTCGGGGCGACTTCCTGGATCGAGGACACGAACAGCGGGGTCTCGGTGGACGGCCACCCCGCCCGAGCGCCGTATCTCATCCGGGCGATCGGAGATCCACCGACGATGCAGAAGGCACTGGAGATCCCCGGCGGTGTGGTGGACACGGTGGATGCCCGCGCCGGAGCCGGCGCCACGATCAAAGCCGTCCCGGATGAGCAGATCCGTTCATTGCGAGTGCTGCCGCCGACTGGATAGGCTCAGGCGCCTACTTGCCGGACGAGCGGACCGTCAGCCGCTCAGCCTCCGGGCCGATTCGTCACCAAATCCGGTAAAACCCGTGCTGAACAAGGAGATTTCAGAAGCCGCATGGCCGACTACCCGGAAGAGCTGAAGTACACCGCCGAGCACGAGTGGGTGAAGCAGGCCGATTCTTCGGCCGGAGCTGGGGTCGATGGGGTCGTGGTGCGCGTCGGGATCACCAGCTATGCGCAGGATGCGCTCGGCGACATCGTCTTCGTCTCGCTGCCTGCCGCTGGGACCTCCGTGTCGGCCGGCGACGCCCTCGGTGAGGTCGAGTCGACCAAGAGCGTGTCCGACGTCTACGCGCCGCTTGACGGTGAGGTCGTCGCCCGCAATGAAGAGCTCAGCAGCACCCCGGAGTTGATCAATTCAGACCCGTACGGCGCGGGGTGGCTCGTCGAGATCCGGATCACCGAGCCGGCGGCGCTTGACGCGCTGCTCGACGCGCAGGGATACGCCTCGCACGTCTCCGCCCACTAACCTGTGCGGCGGCGTCCGCGGGACGCGGGATGGGCGCACCCTGATCGGGTTTGGGTCATTTTGTTGGATTAGATGGACGTAGAGAACGCAGGGCAGAGGGGAGCCGGGGTCGTCGTGTTCTGTACTCGTTGTGGGCAGCAGAATCCGCCGGACGCACATTTTTGCGCCCGTTGCGGGCAAGAGCTGCTGCGCCCGGGCGGGCCGGTCAGCGGGGAAAGGCTGTCGGAGACCACCACGACCCTGAGCCCGGTCACTGACGGCACAGATCCCGGCGACGCCGAGCCCGCCGAGATCGTCACCGACAGCGAGGCGCGGGCCGCCGTCGAGGCGCTGCCTTTCGGCTCGGCCTTGCTCGTCGTCAAGCGCGGGCCCAACGCCGGCAGCCGCTTCCTGCTCGACCGCGATCTGGTCACTGCCGGCCGCCATCCCGACAGCGACATCTTTCTCGACGACGTCACCGTCTCGCGTCGCCACGCCGAATTCCGCCGTACCCAGGAGGGCCGTTTCACCGTCGTCGATGTCGGCAGCCTGAACGGCACCTACCTCAAGCGCGGCCGCATCGATTCCGCGATGCTGCTGGGTAGCGGTGATGAGGTGCAGATCGGCAAATTCCGGCTGACCTTCTTCGCCGCCCCGCCCCAGCAGCAGTGATCTGCGCATGACCACCGCATCGTCGCGAATCCCCGCGCCCGACCCCGAGCACGCTCCGTCTGCTCAGCCTGCCCAGCTTGCGCTCGCCGAGGACCTGGCGCCGGCGCCGCTGCGGGGGGCGCCCGATCTGACGATCGGGGAGGTGCTCAACGCCCTGCTGCCCGACTTTCCTGAGCTCACGATCAGCAAGATCCGCTATTACGAGAGGCAGGGGCTGCTGCGCCCGGCTCGTAGCGCCGCGGGATACCGCAAGTTCTCCGCGGTCGACGTCGCCCGGCTCCACTACATCCTGACGGCGGCACGCGACCAGTACCTGCCGCTGAAGGTCATCAAGGAGCGGCTCGAGGCGGCCGACTCAGGCGGCATCGGGATGACAGAAGCGCAGTTCCCAGCGCCGGACGCGGCCGATGTTCCGGAAGCCGCCGGGCCGCCGCCGGCGCGCAGTGGCCTCGGTGTCGGGCCTGAACTCTTCGACTTCGAGACCAGCGACATGCGGCTCACCCGCCGTGAGTTGATGCGCGACAGCGGGCTCGACAACGAGCAGCTCACCGAGCTCGAGGCGTACGGGTTGATCGCACCCCGGGGTACGAGCACGACCTACGAGGCCGAGGCGCTCGTGATCGCCCGCATCGTCGCCGAGCTCAGTGCCTATGGCTTTCAGGCCCGCCACCTGCGTCCGGTGAAGGCCGCTGTCGACCGCGAGGTCGGCCTGATCGAGCAGGTGCTGACGCCGATGGTGCGCCAGGCTTCCCGTGAAGGACGCGGCCGCGCCGAGACCCAGGCGCGCGAGTACGCGGCGCTCTCGGTCCGCCTGCACGTTGCGCTCCTCGAGGCGGCTCTTCGGGCGACTCTGCGCTAAGCCGTTTCGCTGCGGTTTCGGGCGCCGTTCGCCCTCCGCGAGGGGGCCCGCCGCGGGCACGAATCGGCAGGCCCTAGCGTTGCTTACGAGTTAGGGTCAAGACCTACCGGGAGGAGGTGTCGCCGTGCACCGGCTGGACATCGTGGGTGTTCGCGTCGAGCTTCCCTCGAAGCAGCCGATCGTCCTGCTCCGGGAGGTCGGCGGTGAGCG
>DATAVO010000001.1:0-3643 GCA_036267695.1 Frankiaceae bacterium | reverse complement strand
CCGGGCGGCCGGGTAGATGTGAAAGGCCCTGTTGCAGCTGCGGAAAACGTGGTGGTACTCGCGGAGCTTGGCGAAACGTTCGGCTACCCACAACTCGGAGTAGGGGCGCAGCAGCGAGAAGTACCGCAGCCGCGGGCCTATCGACTCGGCGAGCACCGCGCTGAACGCCTGCTCGAACGACCAGCTCTTGGAGTACTGGTGGTTGATGCTGCGGTCAGCGAGCACGAGGGTCGGCACCGATGCGGACCGCTCGTTGGACATGACGACGGCGTCGCGTCCGACGCTGACTGCCGCGAGCACGGCCACCGCTGAGAGCACACCCGTGACCGGCACATGGCCATTGAGAAAGCCGAGCTCGCGTGAGCGCAGCACTTTCTCATCGATCGAGCGCGTCGCACGCACGATCGGCAGCCCGCTGAGCGCGGCCGGTGCCTCGATCGCGTCGAACAGCGCGCCGCCCGGACTGGAGACGAAGAGCGCCACGTCATCGAACCGGGAGCGCACGTGCTCTACCGAAACGATCGAGTCGATCCCGCCCCCGAACGGCACGAGTGGGCGTCCGGACTGAGGCTGGTAGCCGACCGGATTCGGGGCAGCCTCGCGCGCCCGGATCTCGATGTCGAGCGTGAGATCGTTGCGATAGGCGAACTCGCCGAGTCCCTGGCCGTAGAACCCCTGCAGGAAAGCCTTTTCGGCGGGTGTCAGCGCATACTTGCCGAGGTCGATGACGGGCGGCGCCGAAGTCTTGTAATACGAGACGCCGGCCAGCAGGAAGATCAGCCGAGCTGCCGCCCGCACCGCCGGATCCGACCCGTCCAACCCGGCACTGAACGTGATCTGCTCGACGAACCGCAGGTCATCGACGGAGTACCGGCACATGACCGACGAGTCGACGATCTCGAACCCGTCATAGCGGAAGGAGCCCGGCACCTCACCACCGTATCTGGGGGTGCAGGATCAAGACGTGACTGACGACCCGGGTAGCGCCCAAATCCCCGGCATCATCGTGCTCGGCACGGCAACGGCTACCGCGGAAGGTTTCGACGAGATGCTCGAAGCCGCCCTGGCCCATGTCCACCGCTCGCGTACCGAACCCGGCTGCCTGGCGCACGGCGTCAGCCGCGACGAGGAGAACCCGCTTCGCCTCGTCTTCGTCGAACGCTGGGCCGACCGTGAGGCATTGAACGCGCACTTCGCGGTGCCGGCATCGGCCGCTTTCGTTGAGGTGGTGCAGCGAGTAAGTGCCGCGGCGCCGACGCTGGAGATCTTCCCGGTGGTTCGTTAGCCCCCGTGCAGTGCGGTCACCCCGCTCGTCGTACCGACAAGTAGCAGGCCGAGCCCGTAGCTCGGACTGGTGAAGTTCGGGATCTCGGAGCCGACATTCAGGCTCTGCCGGGTCGTGCCGGTGGCGGCGTCGTATTCGGTGAGCGTGCCATCGCGGTATTGCGCCGCCCACAGGCTGCTACCGATCAGGATCGGCGAACTGTTGGCGCCGGAGAGCACCGGACCGAGCTTGTCCGCGGTGAGGTCGATGACCTGGATACCGCCCTGCCGGCAGGGGACGAAGAGATGATTGGTCGCGGCATCGTAGGCCGGGCCACCATCCGGGTCACTGCCGCAAAGCCCTTTGATGGCAGCCTTTTGTGCGAGATCGGACTGGCTGAGCACGAAGCCGATCTGGGTCTTGCCGGTGGCGAAGAGCGTGCCGTTCGGGAGCAGCACCGGATTGCTCGTCGAGAGGTCCTCGTCTCCCCCGGCGACCTGATCCTTGAAAGACGCGAGTGGCTGGAGATCTGGCGAGAGCTTCACGACGCTCTCGGTGTATTGCTTGGGATCCGGTCCGCCCTCGGGTGGATCGGGATTGGCGTTGCCGGTCGTCACGTAGAGATTGCCATTCGCGTCGGCGGCCGGCGCACCGCCTGATTGCCAGACCGCCCCGCCCTCACCGTCAGCGGCGACCTCGAACGAGATCTTGTCGGCAGCACCGGACGTTCGGATGCCGACGACCCAGCCGTGATAGCTGCCGCAGTCGCCGTAGTTTCCTCCGTAGCTGACGTACACGCGTCCGTTGGCCAGGGCGAGCGAGGCGCGCTGCAGCAGGTTCACCGGACTCTCGCCGGAAGGCAGCGGCGGATCAACGTTCACCGAAAGCGTCACGGCGCCGGTGGCAATGCTCAGGCCCTCGAGCTGGTGATGCACGGTCGTGCCGTTGGCGACCTCGCCGACGACGTAGACCGTGCCGGCCGCGGTGTCGATGACGGGCGTGCTGGTGATGCCCAGCGGGTCGACGTTCCCGCAGCCGGCGACGCTCTGGACGTTGGTCAGCGGCGAGCCGAGCGAGGCCGACCAGAGCACCTTGCCGTCGGCAGGGCTCAGGGCGACCACGCGATTCGTCTCGGTGGCCGCGATGACCTTCCCGCCGGCGACGAGCGGCTGGCCGTAGACGGCGCCGCCGAGGTCAGCCGACCAGGCCCGGGTCGCCTTGGCCAGGCTCGCGCCGGCCGGTACGGCGCCGGTGCGTGAGGGATTCGCGTGGTAGCCCGGCCAAGGCGCGGCTACCGGGCTGGCCGGAAAGCTCGGCGTCGGACTGGCGGCCCCGCTGGAGGCCGCTGAGGTGGGCGCAGGAGCGCTCTTCACCGCCGGGGCGGCAGCTGTGCTGGACGATCCGCAGGCGGCGGCCAGCGCGACGGCCGCGACCGCCAGCGGGCCCCTCCGCATCGCCTGCCGCACCCGGCCACCTCCTTCTGGCGAGGGTATGCGGCGCCCTCAGGAAGCGGGATTCAGGAGGCGGGATTCAGCGGCAGCGGGACGAGCGTCGCGAAGCCGTCGGAGAAGGCCGCGATCTCGGCGGTCGGATGCAGCTTGGACAGGCAGTTGGAAGTCCCGAGGATCGATTGCCCGGCCAGTGTCTTGGCCTGCGGCTGCGTCTTCAGCTCCCCGCGGACGGTGCCCTTGCTGCAGCTGGGGACGTTCAGGCTGACGATGCTCGCGGGAGTGCTCGACGGGCCCTTCGGCAACGTGGAGCGCACCGACGCCAGCCATTTGACGGCGTAGCGCGCTCCCGTAGCGAAGTCGAATTTCGCGCCCGCACCGGAGCTGACGGCCAGCGCGGGAACACCGTGGCGGGCACCGACGCGGGCCGCACCGACCGTCCCCGAGAGGTCCACGACCGGGCCGAGGTTCTGGCCGGCGTTCACCCCGGAGATCACGACATTGGGCGCCAGATGCAACTGGTCGAACGCGACGTTCGCCGAATCCGACGGCGTCCCGCTGACGGATACCGCGGGGTAGCCGGAGGCAGTGGTGGTGTTCGTGAATGCGACCGTGCCGGCCGTGGTCCTGCCGCCGGTTCCACTCTGGTTCATGGCCGGTGCGACGACCTTCACGGTCACTCCTGAAACCTTGCGCAGCGCCTGCACCAAGGCGTCGATCCCCGGCGCTTTCACCCCGTCATCATTGGTGACCAACACGGTGATGACCGCCGCGGCAGCGGATGAGCTGAGCGGCGGCGCCTCCGTCGGCGACGGGGAAACGGACACCGAGGTGGACGGCTCCGGGCTCGACCCGCTCGAGGAGCTGCTGCAGCCGGCGAGCCCGCCCGCAGCGACGACGGCTCCGAGCGCCAGGAAGACGGTGGAGCGAC